>NZ_JBITHR010000002.1:0-311329 GCF_044458185.1 Streptomyces sp. NPDC050485
GCCTTGGTAGGCCATCACCCCACCAACAAGCTGATAGGCCGCGGGCTCATCCTTCACCGCCGGAGCTTTTAACCCCCCGCCATGCGGCAGGAAGTGTTATCCGGTATTAGACCCCGTTTCCAGGGCTTGTCCCAGAGTGAAGGGCAGATTGCCCACGTGTTACTCACCCGTTCGCCACTAATCCACCCCGAAGGGCTTCATCGTTCGACTTGCATGTGTTAAGCACGCCGCCAGCGTTCGTCCTGAGCCAGGATCAAACTCTCCATGAATGTTTACCCGTAATCGGGTGCACACACACGAAAGAGCGGGACGACCAGACCGGAATAAGGCCGGTCGTCCACAGCGTCCTCGCTGTGTAAATTGCCTGCCCAGCCACCAGGGCGGAACAGGACTTTTCAAAGGAACCTCGATCCACCGAAGTGGACGGGGTTGTCAATCTGGCGTTGACTTTTGGCACGCTGTTGAGTTCTCAAGGAACGGACGCTTCCTTCGTACTCACCCTCTCGGGCTTTCCTCCGGGCGCTTCCCTTCGGTATTTCGTGTTCCCGACTCTATCAGACTCTTTCGTGTCCGACTTCCTCGGCGCCTTTCGGGTTCTCCCTCTCGGGTTTCCCTTTCCGGCGGCTCCGACTCTATCAGATCCTTTCGGGCCTGATTCCCGGTCTCCCGGGGCCAAGTCGGCTTGTCTTCCCGGCTGTTGGGCCGTTCGGACTCCCGAACTCTAGCGGACTTTCCCGGTTACTCGTAATCGAGGTTTCGGGCCCGATCGAATTATTTTCGGCAAGCCGAAAAAAGCCCCGGTCGGGGATCGTGCTGAGTTGGGTTGCCGCAGAATCTGCGGCGGACGGTTGTTGCAGAACCGTACCGGCTCCGCGACAACTCGAAGAACCTTACGGATCGGGGAGGGCCGTGTCAACTCGGGCCCGGAGGTCCTCAGTCCAGGTCGGTGAGGCGTCCGCCCGCGTCCGGCTGTGCGTGTTCCACCCGGCGGAGCAGGCGGATCAGCAGTCCGCCGAGGAGGCCGCGCTCCTCGGGGGAGAGGTCCTGGAGGAGGTCCTCCTCGAAGTCGCTGGCCATCCGCATGGCTTCGAGCCACTTCGTACGGCCCTCGTCGGTCAGCTCCACGATGACGCGGACCCGGTTGTTCTCGTCGCGGTCGCGGGTGACCAGGCCCTCGCCGGCCATGCGGTCGATGCGGTGGGTCATGGCGGCCGGGGTGAGGCCGAGGCGCTTGGCGAGTTCGCCGGGGCCCAGGCGGTAGGGCTCCCCCGCCAGGAGCAGGGTCTTGAGGACCTCCCACTCGGCGTTGCTGATGCCGAGGGCGGCGACCTGGCGGCCGTACGCCACGTTCATCCGGCGGTTCAGGCGGCCCAGGGCCGAGACGACCTTTTCCACCTGGGGGTCGAGGTCCCGGTACTCCCGCTGGTACGCGGCGATCTGCTCGTCGAGGGTCGGCTCCTGGGGGCCGTCGGGCTCCGTGGGCTCGGTGGTCTCAGGCATGTCGCGAGTATGGCACGGGGTGCGTTGGCATCTAAGTCCTTGAGTGTGTATTGTTAAGGATCTAATTTTAGTGTTGAAGTCTTCAGAGCTGAGCCCTTCAGGTTCAAGTCCTCCAAGCTTCCAGACCTCAAGGTGGTGAGTGTGACCAAGGCGATGGGTGCAGCGATGCGCCGGATCCAGGCAGGTAACGCGCTGAGCGCGTTTGGACTCGGGTTCACCGTTCCGTACCTCTATGTGTACGTGGCTCAGGTGCGGGATCTGGGTGCGACGACGGCCGGTGTCGTGCTCGCCGTCTTCGCCATGGCCGCGCTCGTCGTGCTGCCGTTCACCGGCCGCGTCATCGACCGGCGCGGGCCGCTGCCGGTGCTTGTGGGCGCCGCGGTGCTCGCCTCCCTCGGTGCGCTGAGCATGGGCTTCGCCGCCGGCGTGCCCGCGGCGGTGGCCTCGGCCGCGCTGCTCGGCGCGGGCACCGCCGTGATGCAGCCCGCACTTGCCACGATGATCGTCTGGTGCTCCGGCACCACGACCCGCACCCGCGCCTTCGCCATGCAGTTCTTCCTGCAGAACCTCGGTCTCGGCATCGGCGGTCTCATCGGCGGCCAGATCGTGGACAAGAGCCACCCCTCCAGCTTCACGCTGCTCTTCTCCATCGAAGCGGTGATGTTCCTGGTGCTCGCCGGGATCGCCGCCTCCGTGAAGATGCCGCACTCGGCGGTCCTCTCGGACGCGCGTCCCAAGGGTGAGCAGGGCTCCGGCGGCGGGATCCGGGCGATCCTGGGGCACCGGGCGATGGTGCAGCTGTGCGTGCTCGGGTTCGTGCTGTTCTTCGCCTGCTACGGGCAGTTCGAGTCGGGTCTCGCGGCGTACGGCACCGAGGCCGCCGGGGTGCAGCCGGCCACGCTCGGGATCGCGCTGGCCGCCAACACGGCCGTCATCGTGGTCGCGCAGTTCCTGGTGCTGAGGTTTGTCGAGCGCCGGCGCCGCAGCCGCGTCATCGCGTCGGTCGGTCTCATCTGGGCCGTGGCGTGGATCGCGGCCGGTTACGCCGGGCTCGGGCACGGCAGCCAGGCGATGGCGACCGCCGCCTTCGTCTCGACGTACGCGCTCTTCGGGCTCGGCGAGGCGATGCTGTCGCCGACCGTGGCGCCGCTGGTCGCCGACCTCGCCCCGGAGTCGATGGTCGGGCAGTACAACTCGGCGTTCGCGCTGGTCAAGCAGTTGGCGCTGGCGGTCGGTCCGGCGGTGGGCGGGCCGATGGGGGCCGCGCTGCACGGCCCGTACATCGTGACGTTCGTGCTCTTCTCGCTCGGCATCACCGTGCTCGCGCTGCGGCTCGGCAAGAACCTGACGCCCGCGCAGGACCATCCGTTGCGCGCGGCGGGCTCGCGCGTGGTGGCCGTGCACAAGCCCGAAGCGGAGCAGGTGCCTGCCTGAAAGGTGCCTAGCCCGGCAGGGCGAACTCGCACCACACCGCTTTTCCGCCGCCCGGTGTGCGGCGCGAACCCCAGGACGAGGCGATCGTCGCGACGATCGAGATGCCTCGTCCTGCTTCGTCTCCGGGGTCGGCGCGGCGGCGGCGCGGCAGGTGGTCGTCGCCGTCCGTCACCTCGATGATCAGGCGCCGGTCGGTGCGGCGCAGTCTGAGGCGCATCGGCGGGGTGCCGTGCTGAAGGGAGTTGGCGACGAGCTCGCTGGTGGCCAGGACGCCCAGGTCGCGCAGTTCGACCGGGAAGCGCCAGGAGGCGAGGACGCCGGAGGCGAAGGCGCGGGCGCGCGGGGCGGCTTCGATGCCGCCGAGCAGGTCGAGCGCCGCGTTGTGGAAGAGCTCGGCGGCGGGGCCGGTGCGGGCGGGGTGCTGGCAGACCAGGACCGCCACGTCGTCGTCGTGTTCGGCGGTGACGCCCAGCGAGCGGATCAGGCGGTCGCACACCACTTGCGGGGTGCCGGCCGCCCCGGACAGCGCCCGCTCCAGCGCGGCCATGCCCTCGTCGATGTCCTCTCCCCTGCGCTCGACCAGGCCGTCCGTATAGAGGACGGCGGTCGCGCCGGGCGGCAGGGCGATGGTGCCGGAGGTGTGCAGCCAGCCGCCGGTGCCGAGCGGGGGGCCCGTCGGGTCCTCGGCGCGGTGGACGGTGCCGTCCTCATGGCGTACGAGAACCGGCAGGTGGCCCGCGGACGCGTACACCAGGCGGCCTTCGTTGGGGTCGTGCACGGCGTAGACGCAGGTGGCGATCTGGCTGGCGTCGATCTCGGCTGCCAGGCCGTCCAGGAGCTGGAGCACCTCGTGCGGCGGCAGGTCGAGGCGGGCGTACGCCCGGACCGCGGTGCGCAGCTGGCCCATCACGGCGGCCGCGCGCACGCCGCGGCCCATCACGTCGCCGATGACCAGGGCGGTGCGGCCGGCGCCGAGGGTGATCACGTCGTACCAGTCGCCGCCGACCGCCGCGTCCGTGCCGCCGGGCTGGTACGTGCAGGCCACCCGCAGGTCGTCGGGCTGCTCCAACTCCTGTGGGAGCAGGGAGCGTTGGAGGGTGACGGCGGTTTCGCGGTGGCGCCGTTCGCTGGCGCGCAGCCGTTCGGCGGCTTCGGCGTGGTCGGTGACGTCGGCGGCGAAGACGAGCACGCCGCCCTCGCTCCGGCCCGGGATCTCCACCGGGGTGCAGGTCACCGTGTACGAGCCGGCGCCCTGGGTCTTGCGGGACTTGACCGTACGGGGCTTGCCGCTGCGCAGCACCTGGTCCATCAGCGGGAGCAGGCCGAGCTCGGCGAGCTCGGGCGAGACCTTGGCGGCGGGGGCGCCGAGCGGGCGGGTGCCGAAGGCCGCGGCGTAGGCGTCGTTGACGTACGCGATGCGGTGCTCGGGGCCGTGGAGCAGGGCGACCAGGGCGGGGAGCTGGCCCAGGACGTCGCGCACGGAGAGGTCGTCCAGGACGGGTGGCTGGGCCGCATCGTCCGGCCAGGGCTGCGGCTGCGGCCCCGACTCACCGCGGGCCGCGGGCACGGAGCCCCGGTCGGCGCGGTCGGTCCGTGCTGCGGAGCGGCGCTGCGTACCGGGGAGCCGGGCGCTCCAACGCGTGAAGTTCACGGTGTTCCAAGCCTCGTGTGTTGCTGCGGGTGCTGTGCTGCCGGTGCTGGTGCGGTGCTGCTGGTCGCGGATCACTCTGTGCAGGTGTGGGTCCACCTATGGTCACACGTCCAGTGTGACCGACCGCACTGACAACCGTCAGTTCTCCTGGGGGGCGGGGCCCTTGGCGGGCGGGCCGCCGCCGGCCGCGATCTCGAATTCGGCGCGCGGGTGTTCCAGCGAGCCGAGCGAGACGATCTCGCGTTTGAAGAGCCCGGCGAGCGCCCATTCGGCCAGGACGCGGGCCTTGCGGTTGAAGGTCGGGACGCGGCTCAGGTGGTAGGCGCGGTGCATGAACCAGGCCGGGTAGCCTTTGAGTTTGCGGCCGTAGACGTGGGCGACGCCCTTGTGGAGGCCGAGGGAGGCGACCGAGCCCGCGTACGTGTGGCGGTACTCCTTGAGCGGGGTGCCGGCCAGGGCCGCGGCGATGTTCCCGGCGAGCACCTTCGCCTGGCGTACGGCGTGCTGGGCGTTGGGCGCGCACTCCTTGCCCTTCTCTTGCGACGTGAGGTCGGGGACGGCGGCGGCGTCGCCGGCCGCCCAGGCGTGGGCGACGCCCTCGACCCGCAGGTCGGCGGTGCACACGAGCCGGCCGCGCTCGTTGCGCGGCAGGTCGGTGGCAGCGAGGATCGGGGCGGGCTTGACGCCGGCGGTCCACACGACGGTGCGGGTGGGGAAGCGGGAGCCGTCGCTGAGGACGGCGACCCGGTTCTCGCACGTGTCGAGCCGGGTCTCCAGGCGTACGTCGATGTTGCGGGCGCGCAGCTCGCGGATGGCGTACCGGCCCATCTCCGCGCCGACTTCGGGCAGGATCTTGTCGCTGGCCTCGACGAGGATCCACTTCAGGTCCGCGGGCTTGACGTTGTGGTAGTACCGCGCGGTGTAGCGGGCCATGTCCTCCAGCTCGGCGAGCGCCTCGACGCCCGCGTAGCCGCCGCCGACGAAGACGAAGGTGAGGGCGGCGTCGCGGATGGCGGGGTCGCGCGTCGAGGAGGCGATGTCCATCTGCTCGATGACGTGGTTGCGCAGGCCGATGGCCTCCTCGACGGTCTTGAAGCCGATGGCGTAGTCGGCGAGTCCCGGGACCGGGAGGGTGCGGGAGACCGAACCGGGCGCGATGACGAGTTCGTCGTACGTGAGCCGGACGGCGCCGGTGCCGTCCTCGGGCGAGGCGAGGGTGGTGACGGTGGCGGTGCGCTGGGCGTGGTCGATCCGGTCGGCCGAGCCGATGACGATCCGGCACTTGTCCAGGACCCGGCGCAGCGGGACCACGACATGGCGCGGGGAGATGTTTCCGGCCGCCGCCTCGGGCAGGAACGGCTGGTACGTCATGTACGGCTCGGGCGTGACCACGGTGATCTCGACGGCGCCGCTCTTCAGCCCGGCTTTCAGCTTCCGTTGCAGGCGCAGCGCTGTGTACATCCCGACGTATCCGCCGCCGACCACGAGAATGCGCGCAGGTTCTGTCACTACCCCATGACGCAACGGGCCCCGGGCTTTGTCCACAGGCCCGACAAATTGTGTGACTGGAAGGCGCTGCTGCGGCGGCTGGCGCATTCTCCTCTCCGGGGTGAGAAATGTGCAGGTCAGGGGGTGGGTGACACGTGATGTGCGGGGTCCGATTCCGTCAGGTTTCGGTCCTTGGTCCGATCGGGGGGCACACCGTGCGGAAGAACCCCTTCTGAATTGACTCCGGCTCAACTATGTTCGTATCTCGTCGGAGTGTCGGGTCAGGGACCGGTCTCCGGCTGTCAGGGCGGGGAGTCTCCGGGGGGAGACGTAATTACCGGGGGATAAATGCACATTCAGGACTCTCATTGGCAGACCGCCGTCGCATCGTCCGACGGCAACGGCCGGGTGGCCACCGGCCTGAGCGCGGGCGGATCGCGTTCCGCGCCGCTGCGGGTGGACGCCCAGCGCAATCTTGAGCACGTACTGCGTGCCGCCCGCGAGGTGTTCGGCGAGCTCGGTTACGGGGCGCCGATGGAGGACGTGGCCCGCCGGGCCAGGGTCGGCGTGGGCACCGTCTACCGGCGGTTCCCCAGCAAGGACGTGCTGGTGCGCCGGATAGCCGAGGAGGAGACCTCCCGGCTGACCGACCAGGCGCGTACGGCGCTCGGCCAGGAGGAGGAGCCCTGGTCGGCGCTCTCCCGGTTCCTGCGCACGTCGGTGGCCTCGGGCGCGGGCCGGCTGCTTCCGCCGCAGGTGCTGCGGGTCGGGGTGGACGCCGAGGAGCCCGAGGCCGTACGGGACGGCGTTGACGAGGTGCGGGTGCCGCAGCAGCGTCAGGTCGGCTCGGCCGGACCGGCTGCCGAGCAGGGGCCGGGCTGGGGCCGGGTGATCGAGCCGCGGACGTCTCCGGAGCAGGGGCTCGACGACGCGGGCGCGGCCGAACTGCTGGAAGTGGTCGGCCAGTTGGTGGACCGGGCGCGGGCGGCCGGCGAGCTGCGCGGCGATGTGACCGTCGCCGATGTGCTCCTCGTGATAGCCACGGCGGCGCCCTCACTGCCGGATGCCGCCCAGCAGGCCGCCGCGTCGGCGCGGCTCCTCGACATCCTGTTGGAGGGGCTCCGCTCCCGCCCGTCCTGAGCCTTGACCGCCGCGCCAACTGCCGTACGTAATACGGCAGTTGGGCGCGGCGACCAGAGCGGCCGAGCCTTCGGGACTTCCCCGAAAGGGTGATGGCTAGTGCTCGGGTGCGGTAAGTCTCCCCGGATGAGTGGTTGCCGGGCCTGAGACTCGGCTCCGCTTGCGCTCTGTGGCACGCTTGCCCGGTGGTCGGGTCTGGGCGTGCTTACGGGAGCTTCCGCTATGGGCGTTGAAGAGCGGGACGAGTCGCGCTCAGGCGGCGGTCCGGAATCCGGTGGGCCGGACGGCTCGCCGCCGTCCCCGCAGGTGCCGAGCCAGGGCGGACCGAGCGGTTCGGCGGGCGGGCCCGCGCCCGTTCCCGGGCCGAGTTCCGGAGAATCCGCTTCCGGTCCCGGCGGCGACGCCGGGCTCGGCGGGACGGTGCTGCCGGGGCCCTGGGGGCCCATGGACGGCATCGGGGACCCGGGCACGAGCGTGCCGCCACAGCGCGAGGGCGGGTTGCGCGAGGGTGCGCTGATCGAGATCGCGGAGCTCGGGAAGTCCGACGCCGATCTGATCCATGCGATGCGGGCCGGCGACGACGGTGCGTACGAAGAGCTCTTCCGGCGCCACTCGAACGCGGTGCGGCGCTACGCCCGCAGCTGCTGCCGGGACGCGCACACCGCCGAGGACCTGACGGCGGAGGTCTTCGCGCGCACGCTCCAGGCGGTGCGCGGCGGGGCCGGGCCCGAACAGGCCGTGCGCGCCTATCTGATGACGACCGTGCGCCGGGTCGCGGCCTCCTGGACGCGGACCGCCAGGCGCGAGCAGCTGGTGGACGACTTCGCGGTCTTCGCGCAGGAGGCCGCGCGCTCATCGGAGGTGTCCGACGACGACACCGTCGACCTCGGCGCGGATGTGCGGGCCATGCACGAGGCCGAGCAGACGCTGGCCATGCAGGCGTTCCGCTCGCTGCCGGAGCGCTGGCAGGCGGTGCTGTGGCACACCACCGTCGAGGAGGAGTCGCCGAGCGAGATCGCGCCGCTGTTCGGACTCACCGCCAACGCCACGGCGGTGCTGGCCAGCCGGGCCCGGGAGGGCCTCAAGCAGGCGTACCTCCAGGCGCATGTGTCGACCGCGCTGACCTCCGGCGGGGACTGCGCGCACTATGCCGACCGGCTCGGCGCGTACGCACGGGGCGGGCTGCGGATGCGGGCCGAGCGCGGGCTCAGCAAGCATCTGGAGGAGTGCGCGAAGTGCCGGTTGGCGGTCGTCGAGCTCAAAGACGTCAACGCCGGGATTCCGGCGCTGCTTCCGGTCGCGGTCATCGGCTGGTTCGCCGCCGGGTTCTCGCTCAAGGCCGCCGGAGTGGTGGCGGGCGGTGCCGCCGGGGCCGCGGGCGCGGCGGCCGCGACGGGCGGCGGTTCGTCCGGCAGTACGGCGGGGGGTGCCGCCGCCGAGGGGCTCGGCGCCCCGGCCAAGGCCGGTATCGCGGCGGCGGTCGCCGTCGCGGTGGCGGCGGGTGTCGTGTTCGCGCTGACCGGCAACCACGCGGCGCCGCCGAAGCCCGACGCGAAGCCGCCCACGGTGGTTCCGGTCGTACCGCACAAGCCGCCGCCCACGCCCGAGCCGCCCGCCCCGCCCGCGCCGGCGCCCACACCGCCGCCCAAGCCGGTGCACAAGCCGTCGCCCCGGCCCGCGCCGCCGAAGCCGGCCCCTCCCAAGCCGACCCCACCCCGCCCGACGCCGCCCGAGCCGACGCCGCCGCCTCCCCCGCCGCCCGCCGCGACCGTGTACCAGGTGAACCGCCTGCAGTACGGGGCCTTCGGTGACGGCACCAAGCCCGAGGTGCGGCTCGGCGAGTCGAGCTGGCTGTGGCAGCGCTCGGGCATGCGGATCGGCGACAAGAGGTATCCGCACGGGGTGACCGTGCACGGCCGGTCCTCGGTGACCATCGACCTGAACCGCCAGTGCCGTACGTACGACGCCTTCGCGGGCCTGGACCATCTGACGATGGGGCTCGGGACCGTGCGGTTCTCGGTGTACGGGGACGGGGCCAGGCTGTGGCAGTCGCCGGTGCTGCGCGGCGGCGACCCGGCGGTGCCGGTGCACGCCGACCTCACGGGCCGCCGGACGATCCGGCTCGTCGTGGAACCGCAGGGCGCGTTCGGCGGGGCGGCACTGGCCGACTGGGCCCAGTCGGAGATCAGCTGCCAGTGACGGGAGCCGCCGGTCAGGGACGTGAGGCCGCCCGTGCGGTCACGGCGTCCAGTACGGGTGGGACCTGCGCGGGCGTGAGTGCGGCGCCCCCGGTGTGCTCGGCCTCGTACGTCTCGGGGGTGAGCGCCTGGCGGGCTCGTGCCGTGACGGACTCCTCGATCGCCAACTCCGGTACGGAACGGGGTATTTGGGCCCGCCAGGCGGTCGCCGCGGCCAGCACCCGTACGGCGCGGGCGTGCTCGCCGAGGTCGCCGATGAACTGGGCCGCGCACTCGGCGAGGTAGGCGAGGACCGCTTCCGGGCACTCGGCGCCGACCGCCGCGCGCAGGGCATCGGCCAGGCCCCGCAGGCCCGCCGCGGGGCCGGACTCGGCGGCGGTGACCCGGGCGTTCAGGGCGTCGAGCACCGCGGTGAAGTGCGCGGGGGCCGAGCCGGCCCGGACACCGCCGCGGGCCCGGTCGCTCAGGGCGCGCGCGGCGGCGGTGTCGCCCCGGTCCAGGGCGATGGTGGCGAGCAGCGAGTGGACGTACGGCACGGCGTCGGGCGCGCGGTAGCGCTCCGCCTCCGCCTCCGCTTCGGCGAGTGCCTTCTCGGCGGACTCCACATCGCCCGTCCGGTAGGCGATTTCGCCGGAGCGGGCGGTGAGGAACGGGGTCTCGTGGTGGGCGCCCAGCTCGCGGGCGAGCTGCAGCGCCTCCTCGTACGCGGGGCGCGCCTGCTCGGGCCGGCCGCGCATCATCGCGGCCTCGCCGGTGGCGCCGGCGACCTGGGCGCGCAACCAGCGGTCGCCGACGCGGCGGCCGAGTTCGCGCAGTTCGGCCAGGTCGGCGTCGATGCCGTCGAAGCCGCCGGGGCTGTCGACGGTGAGGTGGGCGCGGAACAGCAGCGCCACACCGGTCGCCCAGTCCTCGCCGTACTTTCGGCAGTTGGCGACAGCGGCGTCGATCGACTTGCGCACCCCGGCGGGGGTCGCGGTGTGGAAGGACGTGAACGGCCAGAGCAGCCCCGGAAAGCGGGCCGCCTCCGGCCCGCCCGCCCCGAATACCTCCCCGAGCTGTCCGAGCCGCTCCTGCGCGGCCGGAGCGGTGAGCTCTTCGATGTCGACGGTGTCGGCGAGCAGGAAGTAGCGGAGCAGATCGAGGCGGAGCCGGGGCCAGTGGCCGGGGCCGTGCTCGTCGGAGGGGGTCGGCGAGAGCGCGGCGATGGCCCCGGCCCAGGCGGCGCCTTCGGCCCGGTAGTTGCGCAGCCACCAGAACCAGCCCATGGCCAGGGCGAGTTCGGTGGCGGCGGGCTCGTCGGCGGCGGGCCCGGTGGTCGCGCGGCGCAGCGCGGCCCGGATGTTGTCCAGGTCCGTCTCCAGGCGGCGGATCCACGGGAGTTGCTCGCGCGAGCGGATGTGGGGCTCGGCGCGGCGGACCAGTTCGCGGTAGTACGCCGTGTGGGCGTCGGCCGCCTCGCGCAGCACCTCGGGGGTCTCGGCGGCCCGTTCGGCGGCGTACTCGTGGATCGTCTCCAGCATGCGGAAGCGCATGCCGCTGCCGTCGTCCGCGGGGACCGCGATGACCAGGGACTTGTCGACCAGGGCCGCGAGGTCGTCGGGGCCGGCGCAGACCGCCTGGGCGGCGGCGAGGTCCCAGCCGCCCGCGAAGACGGAGGCGCGGCGCAGGACCGCGCGTTCGGGTTCGTCGAGCAGGTCCCAGGACCAGTCCACGACGGCCCGCAGGGTCTGCTGACGGGGCAGTACGGTACGGCTCCCGCTGGTGAGGAGGCGGAAGCGGTCGTCCAGGCGGTCGGCGATCTGACGCGGGGTCAGCAGACGCAGCCGAGCGGCGGCCAGTTCGATGGCGAGGGGCAGTCCGTCGAGGCGCCGGCAGATCTCGGCGACGGCCTCGGGGTCTGCGCCGGGGTCGAAGTCGGGGCGCACGGCGCGGGCGCGTTCGGCGAAGAGGCGGTGGGCCGGGGCGGGCGGCAGCGGCTCGACCGGGCGGACCGCCTCGCCGGGAACGCCGAGGGGTTCGCGGCTGGTGGCCAGGACGCGGAGGTCCGGGCAGTGGGTGAGCAGCGTCTCGGCGAGGTGGGCGGCGGCGTCGATGACGTGCTCGCAGTTGTCCAGGACGAGCAGGGTGCCCGGGCGCCGCGAGAGGTCCTCGATGAGGCGGGCGGTCGGGTCGCCGGGGGCGGCCTGCTGACCCTCCCGCCCCAGCAGGGCCGTCTCGCGCAGCCCGAGCGCGGAGACCACGGCGCCGGGGACGGCCTCGGGGTGGTCCAGCGGGGCGAGCTCCACGAGCCAGGCGGAGGCGGCTGCCGGGCGGGCCTTCGCGGGGGCGCCCGGGGTCGTCGCGAACGCCCCCGACGCCACCTGTTCCGCAAGCCGGGTCTTCCCCGTGCCGCCCGGGCCGGTCAGGGTGACCAGGCGGGATCCGCGCAACTCCGCGCGGATCGCGGCCAGTTCGGGCTCGCGGCCCACGAACGAGGTCAGGCGGGGGCGGATGTTGCCTGCGAGCGGCGATGCGGGCGCGGCGGGCTCTTCCAGCAACTCGGCGTGCAGGGAGGCCAGTTCGGGCCCGGGGTCGGTGCCGAGGGACTCGGCCAGGGTGCGGCGGGTCTTCTCGTACGCGGCGAGGGCATCGGCCCGGCGGCCCTCGGCCCGCAGCGTGCGGATCAACTGGGCGTGCAGGGTTTCGTCGTACGGGTGCGAGGCGAGCAGTTCGGTCAGCTCGGGGAGCAGCCCGCCGGTGGCGCCGCGCTGGATGTCGGCCTCGACGCGGTCGCGCAGCGCGGCCCGGCGCTGGGCCTCGGGGCGTACCGCGGCGTCGCGTTCGGGGAGGTCCGCGAGGGCGGGGCCGCGCCACAGCGCGAGGGCGGCGCGCAGGGTGCGGGCGGCGGTCTGGGGGTCGCCCGCGGCGAGCTGGGCGGCGCCCTCGGCCGCCCGCTCCTCGAATGCGTACAGGTCGATCTCGTGCGGCGCCGCGGCCAGCCGGTAGCCCGCCGGGCCGGACTCGACGGCCTCCTTGCCGAGGGCGCGGCGGAGCCGGCCGACGAGGGCCTGCAGCGCGGCGGGCGCGTCCTTGGGCGGATCGTCCGCCCATACGTCGTCGATCAGCGTGGGTACGGGCACGGGGCGGGTGGGGTGCAGGGCGAGGGCGGCCAGCAGGGCGCGCACGCGGGGACCGCCGAGGGGGATGGCGGTGCCGGTGTCGTCTCGCGCCTCCGTGACGCCCAGGATCAGGTACCGCACGAGGCCATTGTGTCGTGCGGGGCGGAGTTGAGGGGCGGGCCCTCCCCCGAGGCCGGGCTTCACCCGTGCGCGGTGCCGCCGCCGGGTCCCGCCCGCCGGTGGGACGACACCCGCCTGCGGCGGGCAGACGTTTCCCGCCCGCCCGTTCTGCCCATGCACAGGCCTGGCCACCAGTGGGTGGGTGCCGCCCCCTTGGCGGCCGTCCGCCGGTGGCACGCGGGCCCTCGCGTCAGGAGCGCAGCGTCGGGCGCCTCGGTGGCGCCACTCCGCCCGCCACCGCCCGCTGCCGCGGCGCGGCCGTACCCGTCCAGCAGGTGCCCCGGCGGGAGAGGAGGCGGCGGAGCCAGAGTTCCGTGGAGATCAGGTCGGCCAGGCCGTCCAGCGGGAGGGGCTCGCCCGCCGCCGCCGCGCGCACCGCCTTGCGTACGGTGCGGGCCTCGATCAGGCCCGCGTCCGCGAGCAGCGGGGCTTCGAAGAGGGAGACCAGCGGGTCGGCGGCCAGCCGCAGGCCCGCTCGGGCGGCGGCCGCCGAGGGGGCGTGCGAGGGGGCGCCCCAGCCGGGCGGCAGGTCTCGTACGCCGGACGCCGAGAGCACCGTGCGCAGGATCGTGGCGCGGGCGCCCGGCTGGACCCGCAGGGATTCGGGCAGGGCGCGGCAGGCGCGGACGACCTGGTTGTCGAGGAAGGGCGCGTGCAGGCGCTGACTGCGTACCTCGGCAGCCTGTTCGAGGATGCGGTGGTCGGCGGCGTAGCGGGCGAGGGCCGCTCCGGCGCGGGCTTCGCCGGGGCGCTGCGAGGGGGCCGGGCGGGTCGCCGAGGCCATCAGGCGAACCGATACTTCGGCGAGTGCTTCCCCGGTGAGCCAGCGGGCCGCCGGACCCGGGCGGGTCCAGGACAGGGCGGCAAGCGAGATCGAGAGCGGGCTTCCTGGATCGTCGAACTGGGGCTCGCGCAGCGCGTCGGCGGCCGATTCGATGCCGGTGCGGTAGGGCGTACGGGCCAGGCGCCGGGCGGCGCGGTAGACGGTGAGCGGGACGAAGAGGGAGTTCGCCGAGGGGCCGCCCGCCTTCGCCAGGGCGGTGGCCGGGCGGAGCAGATGGCGGCGCTGACGATCCATCAGGAGGTCGGCCAGGCGCGCCGGATGGGCGTCCAGGACCTGGCGGGCGCCGCTGCCGGTGAAGTGGTCGGCGCTGCCCGCCAGGAGGCGGCGCCGGTGGCGGGCGGCGGCGATCAGCGAGGGACCGGGCTCGTCGGTGAGCGGACCCTCCAACTCGGCGTAGGGCAGCGACTCTTCGGACCCGGTGACGACGACGTGGTGCAGGCGCGGGTTGGCGGCCATCGCGCCGGCCCGTTCCAGTTCGGCCTGGCGGCCCGCGCCGGGCACGGCGAGGTCGTTGAAGGTGACGGCGAGCAGGCGCTCGCCCGCTCCGGTGCCGTGGCCGAGGACGGTGCCGGGTACGCCCGGGAGTCCGGCGGCGAGCAGGGCGAGGGTGGCGGAGGCGGGGCCGCCGGAGAGGTCGGACCCGATGCCGGGGGCCGGGCCCCCGCGGGCGGCGCGCCGCTCGGCGGGGCCCATGCCGGGGACCGGGCCGGGGTCGGGCGGCAGGGTCTCGGGGGCGTGCCGCGGCGCGGTGAGTCTGGCCCGTACCGCCGACACCAGGGCGTCGCGCACGCCGTCCACCGCGGCGGCGGTCTCCCGCTGGGGCGCGGCCACCGCGAGGGAGGCGACCGGCTCGTACCCGGTGATCTCGCGCGAGCCCTCGCGCAGGACGAGCGCGTGGCCGGGCGGGATGCGCCGGACCCCCGCGTAGGGGGTCGAGTCGCCGAGCGCCTCCGGCACGTCGGGGCAGGCGAGCAGGGCGGCGAGGTGGCCGATGTCGAGCTGGGCCTCGATGAGGTCGGCGAGCGGAAGTGCCGCCGTTCCGTAGGCGGTTCCGCCCGCCCAGGGGGTGTAGAAGACGGGCCGGGCGCCCGCGAGATCGCCGACGACCGTGACGCGGCGGGCCACTTGGGCGATGGCCGTGTAGCTGCCCGGCCAGGCGGAGAGGTGGCGCAGTGCGCCGCCGCGCGCGGCGAACAGGCCGACCCTGAGCTCCTCGTCGGTGGCGGCGCAGCAGCCGAGTACGGCGAGGCGGGTGTCGGCGCCGACACTGACCACCCGGATCTCGTCGGGGCGCCAGTCGCCCACCGCCCACAGCGGATCGGGGTCGCCCCACAGGAGCTGGGCGCCGACGGGGTGGACGGTGCGGCCCTCCTCGGGCTCGCCGACGGAGCCGGCCGTACTGGAGCCGGCCGTACCGAAGGAGGCCGTATCGAAGGAGGAGCCCGCGCGGAAACTTGCGGCGACGCTGCTCCACCCCACCAACCACCGCATCGCCGCCTCCACAGGCTGTGGACAACTCGTGGACAACATTCAGCACGGACCGAAGGGTCCGGGACCCCATGCTGCCACGACAACGGCGCCCGGGAGGGACCCCGGGTATCGCGCGCAACAAGTGAATTCGCCCCGGCCGATGGCCGATTGGCGTCGTTCCGGGGGCGTACGGGACAGCGCCCGCGCGATCACGGAGGCCCCCCTGAGCCTCCGGGCGACGGTCGATATTCAGCCATTCTCGGGCGGCTGAAGCTTCACCACCACCGGCTCGGGGGACACCGAAAACACAGTCCGGGAGACGCTGTCCGCCTCCCGGACCGGTCCGCCGCCCGCGGGGATTGAGGCGGCGGCTTCCCCCAGCCCACTGGATCCAGTACAGCGGGCCGACCCACGCACCACACATGGAAGCGCTCCCCCGGCGGACCGGCGAGAGCGCACGGCCGGGCGCACGGCCACACGGCGGGAGCGCGACGGCGGCCGGCCCGCCGCACCCCCGGCGCAACGGCGACCGCGACCACTTCGCGACGACAGGTGTCGGCAGTCGTCCGTACGGAAAGCAATCTCGCCATACGGAAGACCGCCTCTTAACGGTCGGGATGCGGCGAACTACGCTGTGTTTACTGCTGTTCTCCACGGGTGGCATATTCCCGGGGGCTCGGCCACATGCTTTTGCGGCCGACGAACCGGACACCACACCACCCGGGGAACGCCGTCTGTGTCGAGGGGTGGCTCATGTCCAGGGAGCAACGCGGGCCGAACGAGAAGCTCGGCACCGTTCTCGCCCTCGCGGGAATCAGCAACGCGGGCCTCGCGCGACGGGTCAACGACCTCGGCGCGCAGCGCGGTCTGACCCTTCGCTACGACAAGACCTCCGTGGCCCGGTGGGTCTCCAAGGGCATGGTGCCCCAGGGCGCCGCGCCCCATCTGATCGCGGCGGCGATCGGCGCCAAGCTGGGCCGGCCCGTCCCGCTGCACGAAATCGGCCTCGCGGACGCGGACCCGGCCCCCGAGGTCGGGCTCGCCTTCCCGCGCGACGTGTCGGAGGCGGTGCGCTCGGCGACCGACCTGTACCGGCTGGATCTGGCCGGGCGGCGGGCCGGCAGCGGCGGCATCTGGCAGTCCCTCGCCGGTTCCTTCGCGGTCAGCGCCTATGCGACACCCGCCTCCCGCTGGCTCATAACCCCCGCCGACTCCTCGGTGGCCCGCAGTGCCGAACCCGGCGATCTGCCACCGCTGAAAGTCGGCCACAGCGATGTCGCCAAGCTGCGCGAGGCGGCCGAGGACGCGCGCAGATGGGACTCCAAGTACGGCGGGGGCGACTGGCGTTCGTCCATGGTCCCCGAATGCTTACGCGTCGACGCAGCCCCGCTGCTGCTCGGCTCGTACAGCGACGAGGTGGGGCGCGGACTGTTCGGCGCGACCGCCGAACTGACCAGGCTCGCCGGGTGGATGGCCTTCGACACCGGCCAGCAGGAAGCCGCCCAGCGCTACTACATCCAGGCGCTGCGCCTGGCGCGCGCGGCGGCCGACGTCCCGCTCGGCGGCTACGTCCTGGCCTCGATGTCGCTCCAGGCCACCTACCGCGGCTTCGCCGACGAGGGCGTCGACCTCGCGCAGGCCGCCGTCGAACGCAACCGCGGGCTCGCCACCGCCCGCACCATGTCCTTCTTCCGCCTGGTGGAGGCGCGCGCCCACGCCAAGGCGGGCGACGGGCACCCGGCCGAGGCCGCGCTGAAGGCCGCCGAGTCCTGGCTGGAGCGCTCGCGGGAGGGCGACTGCGACCCGTCCTGGCTCGGCTTCTACTCCTACGACCGCTTCGCGGCGGACGCCGCGGAGTGCTACCGCGACCTGAAGGCGCCCCGGCAGGTGCGCCGCTTCACCGAGCAGGCGCTGTCGCGGCCCACCGAGGAGTTCGTCCGCTCGCACGGGCTGCGTCTGGTGGTGAGCGCGGTGGCCGAGCTGGAGTCGGGGAACCTGGACGCCGCGTGCGCGGCGGGCACCCGGGCGGTGGAGGTGGCGGGCCGCATCTCCTCGGCCCGCACCACGGAGTACGTACGCGATCTGCTGCACCGCCTGGAGCCGTACGGGGACGAGCCGCGGGTCGCCGAACTGCGGGAGCGGGCGCGGCCGCTTCTGGTGGCTCCGGCGTAGATCACTTCCACTGGGCGTTTACCGGGATTGTCAGTGGGTCAGTGCAGTATGTGGAGGAGGGGATCCGGGGCGGTCCTCCGGGAAAGACGCGGCCGGGGCGGGAGGTGTGTGGGTGACGACGTACGACTGCGATGTGCTGGTGGTCGGCGGCGGAATCGTCGGCCTGTCGACGGCCTACGCCCTGAGCCGGGCCGCGCCCGGGACACGGGTGGTCGTCCTGGAGAAGGAGAGCGGCCCCGCCCGGCACCAGACCGGGCGCAACAGCGGAGTCATCCACAGCGGCATCTATTACCGGCCGGGCTCGCTGAAGGCGCGCTTCGCGGTGCGGGGCGCGGCCGAGATGGTGGAGTTCTGCGCGCGGCACGGCATCGCGCACGAGGTGACCGGCAAGCTGATCGTGGCGACCGAGCGCGCCGAGCTGCCGCGGCTGCACGCCCTGGTCCAGCGCGGCCGTGAGCACGGCATCCCGGTGCGCGAGCTCGGCCCGGCGCAGATAGCGGAGTACGAGCCGGAGGTCCGCGGCCTCGCGGCGATCCACGTCGGCACGACGGGGGTGTGCGACTACCGGGCGGTGGCGGCCCGCCTCGCGGAGCTTTCCGGCGCCGAGGTGCGGTACGGCGCGGAGGTCGTACGCATCGCGCGGCGCCCCGCGCAGGGCGTCGCGGTGCGCACCGCCGACGGCACGGTGCTGCGCGCCCGGGCCCTGGTGAACTGCGCGGGCCTGCACTGCGACCGGGTGGCCCGGCTCGCGGGCGACGAGCCGGGCGTGCGGATCGTGCCGTTCCGCGGCGAGTACTACGAGCTGGCCCGGCCCGGTCTGGTCAAGGGCCTGGTCTACCCGGTGCCCGACCCCGCCTTCCCGTTCCTCGGCGTCCACCTCACCCGGGGCGTCGACGGCTCGGTCCACGTCGGCCCCAACGCCGTGCCGGCCGCGGCCCGCGAGGGCTACGACTGGCGGACGGTGCGCCCCGGCGAGCTGGCCGGCACCCTCGCCTGGCCCGGCACCTGGCACATAGCCCGCAGACACTGGCGGTACGGCGCGGGCGAACTGCACCGCTCGCTCTCCAAGCGCGCCTTCACCGAAGCGGTGCGCCGACTGCTCCCCGCCGTCGAGGAGACCGACCTGCGCACCGCCCCGGCGGGCGTGCGAGCCCAGGCGGTGCTGCGCGACGGCACGCTGGTGGACGACTTCCTGATCCGCGAGACCCCGCGCACGGTCCACGTCCTGAACGCCCCGTCCCCGGCGGCGACGGCATCGCTGCCGATCGGGAGGGAGGTCGCGGACCGGGTCCTCGCAACCCTGGGCGCGCATTAAAGGGGCGCAGGGAACTGCGCGACCAGCCACCCACAACCCGCACCCAACCGATCAGCCGCGGAAGCACCCCGCCCCACCGGGGCAGCCCGGGGTCCGGGGCCGGGCCCCGCCGACAGCAGGGTCGTAGAATTGACGGCACTGTGTCTGAGCCAATCCGCACCCCAGTAGACCCCGCCCGCCAAGTCCTGCCGCGCGACAAGGCGCCCCGCTTCCCCGGCGGCCCCGCCGCCGACCCGGCGGGCTCGCACCACGAACGCCGCATCCGCAGCTTCCAGCCCCGCCGCAGCCGGGTGACCACCGGCCAGGGCGAGTACCTGGAGCGGCTGTGGCCGGTCTGGGGCTTCGACATCGACGGGCTGCGGAAGATCGATCCGGCCGAGATGTTCGACGGCCTTCCCGTCGTCCTGGAGATCGGCTTCGGCATGGGCGAGGCCACCGCGCAGATGGGCGCGGAGGACCCGTCGACCGGCATCCTCGCGGTGGACGTGCACACCCCCGGCCAGGGCAACCTCCTCGGCCTCGCCGAGCGGGCCGGTCTGAGCAACATCCGGGTGGCCAACGGCGACGCGATCATCCTGCTGCGCGAAATGCTGGAGCCGGACGCCCTGGACGGGCTCCGTGTGTACTTCCCGGACCCCTGGCCCAAGAAGCGCCACCACAAGCGCCGCCTGATCCAGCCCGAGTTCCTCTCGCTCGCCGCGACGCGGATGAAGCCCGGCGCCGTACTGCACTGCGCGACGGACTGGGAGGAGTACGCCGAGCAGATGCTCGAAGTGCTGACCGCGCACCCCGACTTCGAGAACACGGTGGCGGGCGGCGGCTACGCGCCCCGGCCCGCGTTCCGGCCGCTGACCCGGTTCGAGGGGCAGGGCCTCGACAAGGGCCACGTCGTGCACGACCTCCTCTTCCGCCGGGTCGGGCACAGCGGGTAGTGCGGGTAGTGCGGGTAGTGCGGACACCGTCGCGCATTGTCAGTGACCCTCGTTAGGGTCGTCTGGTGTCCTTCGAGCCGCTTCCGCATCGCCCGCACCCCGGGCAGCCGCCCCAGCAGGCCGGCCCGGCCTGTCCTGGCCGGCCGGTTCCGGCGTGCGCGGACGAGCCGCGGTTCGAGGCCGTGCCGCCCGACCGGGCGAAGTGGCGCTACCGGCCGCGCCGCGACTTCTGGCGCTCCAAAGCGGTCCGCGCGGGCGCGCTGATCACCCTGCTCGCGCTGTGCGGTCTGGTCATCCTCGCGCTCGTACGGGCACAGACCGGCACCGAGGGTTTCCTGGTCGGGCTCGGGCTCGCGGTGCTGCCGGTGCCGCTGCTCGGGGCCGCGTTCCGCTGGCTGGACCGGGTGGACCCGGGCCCCTGGCGCAACCTGCTCTTCGCCCTGGCGTGGGGCGCCTGCGCCGCCGCGCTGGTGGCGATCATCGCCAACTCGTTCGCGACGCGCTGGATAGCCACGGCCACCGCCGACCCTTCCTCGGCCGATCACCTGGGCGCCGGCGTGATAGCCCCGGTTGTCGAGGAGAGCGCGAAGGCGGTGGCCGTACTGCTGCTGTTCCTGTTCCGCCGACGCGACTTCACGGGCATTGTCGACGGCGTGGTCTTCGCCGGTTTCACCGCGACGGGCTTCGCCTTCACCGAGAACATCCTCTACCTGGGCAACGCCTTCGGCGAGGACCAGGCAAGTCACAGCGCTGGCCTTGCCTCGACCACGGCTGCGACCTTCTTCGTCCGGGTCGTCATGTCGCCGTTCGCGCATCCCCTGTTCACCGTGCTGACCGGCATCGGCTTCGGCGCGGCCGCGCTCTCGCCGCCGGCAAAGCGGCTGCGCCGCATCGCGTTCCCGCTGTTCGGTCTGGTGCTCGCGATGGGCATGCACGCCCTGTGGAACAGCTCGACGCTGTTCGGGGTGTACGGCTTCTACATCGTGTACGGGGCCTTCATGGTGCCGGTGTTCGGGCTGCTCACCTGGCTCGCGATCTGGAGCCGGCAGCGGGAGTTGCGTACGGTCGCCGCCGAGCTGCCCGCGTACGCGGCGGCCGGCTGGCTCGGGCCAGTGGAGCCGCTCGCCCTGTCCTCGATGCGGGCCCGCGCCACCGCGCGGGACTTCGCCCACCACAGCTTCGGCGGGAAGCCCGCGGCGCGGGCGGTCGCCGAGTACGAGGCGTTCGCGACCTCGCTCGCCTTCCTGCGGCACCGGGCCTACCGGAGCGCGGGCGCGACCGGCCCGGACCCCGACTTCGCGGCCCGCGAGCAGGAGCTCCTCCACCATCTGTGGGAGCGCAAGCCGGTCGCAGCCCCGGCGCTGCTGTACGCGGCGCAGGCGACGGGCCGGATCTGGCTGCCCCCGCAGTTCGCCCCGCCGCACCCCTATACCCAGCACGCGCAGTACGCGCCGTACGGTCAGCCGGGCCCGCTGCCGGGCCCGGCGCAGTACAACCCCTACCTACGCTGAGGCCTATGCCGAGGCGGCCGTCAGCTCGGAGACCTCGGCGTCGGTGAGTTCCAGGTCGGCGACGGCGAGCAGCGCCGGCAGCTGCTCGACCGTACGGGCCGAGGCGATGGGGGCGGCGACGGTGGGCCGGGCGGCCAGCCAGGCCAGCGCGACCGTGGCGATCTCGGCGCCGCGCTCCTGGGCGATCCGGTCGAGCGCGCCGAGCACCTTGCGGCCCCGCTCGGTCTCCAGGTGCTTGCCCGCGCCCTCGGCGCGTCGGCTGTCCACGGTCTGGCCCGGCCGGTACTTGCCGGTGAGGAAGCCGGAGGCGAGCGAGTAATAGGGGACGGCGGCCAGGCCCGCGCGGGACGCGGTCTCCTGGAGGGCGCCCTCGTAGGTGTCGCGGGAGACCAGGTTGTAGTGCGGCTGGAGCGCCACGTACTTGGCGAGGCCCTCGCGGTCGGAGAAGTCCAGGGACTCCTGGAGCCGCTCCGGGGTGATGTTGGAGGCGGCGATCGCGCGGACCTTGCCGTCCTGGACCAGCTGGTCGAGGGCGGTGATGATCTCCTCGACGGGCACGGTGGGGTCGTCGTAGTGCGTGTAGTACAGGTCGATGTAGTCGGTGCCGAGGCGGCGCAGCGACTCCTCGGCGGCGGTCTTGATGGTGTTCGCGGCCAGCCCCTTGTGCTGGAGGTGGGCGCCGACCTTGGTGGCGACGACGACATCGGCCCGGTTGCCGCGGGCGGCCAGCCACTTCCCGATGATCGTCTCGGATTCGCCGCCGGAGTTGCCGGGGGCCCACTGGGAGTAGGCGTCGGCGGTGTCGATGAAGTTGCCGCCGCCCGAGGTGTAGGCGTCGAGGACGGCGAACGACTGGTCCTGGTCGGCCGTCCAGCCGAAGACGTTGCCGCCGAGGGAGAGCGGGAAGACGGACAGATCGGAGCCGCCGAGCGCACGGAGAGAGGTCATGTGGTGATCAACTCCCGTGCGCCGGGCGCTATTCCGCATCCGTTCGGATCAGGGGTCGAGCCGCATGGACGATTGATTCCGGACACGTTCGGATCGATCAGCGGTCGAGCCCCATGGACGACTCCGGACCCGTTCGGATCGATCAGGGGTTGAGCCCCTTGGACTGGAGCCAGGTCATGGGGTCGATGCCGGTGCCGTCCGGGGTGTGGACCTCCAGGTGGAGGTGCGGCCCGGTGACGTTGCCGGTCGCGCCGATCCGCCCGATGACGTCCCCCGTCGCCACCTTCTGCCCCGCGCTGACCGCGATGGACGACTGGTGGCAGAACCAGAGCTCGCTGCCGTCGTCGAGGGTGAGCACCGTGCGGTAGCCGTACGCACCGGCCCACCCCGCCGACTTGACCGTCGCGGAGTGGATCGCCTTGAGCGGCGTGCCCGTGGGGGCCGCGAAGTCCAGGCCGGTGTGGTGGCCCGAGGACCACATCGAGCCGGCTTCGCCGAACGTGGAGGTGATCGTGTACGAGCCGACCGGCAGCGAGTAGCTCGCGGCCAGCTTGGCCAGCCGCTCCTCCTCCGCCTTCTTCGCCGCGGCCTCCTCGGCCGCCTTCTTCTCGGCCGCGGCCTTGGCCGTCGCCGCGTCCTGCTTGGCTTTGGCCTCGGCCGCGGCCTTTTCGGCGGCGGCCTTCTGCGCGGCCGCCTTCGCCTCGGCGACGGCGCTCGCCTTCTGCTGCTCGGCCTGCTGGAGGATGCGGGCGCGCAGCGCCTCACCGGCGTCGGTGGCGCCCTGCTCGGCCTCGGCGGTGGAGAGGCCGGTCATGGTCAGCGGGGAGGCTGCGATCTTCTGGTCGGCCTGTGCGGCCTCGCTCTTCGGGGTGTCCGGGGCGTTGTGCGAGACCAGCTCGCCGACGCCGGGCAGCGACCCGAGGTCCGGCAGGTTCTGGGTGAGGGAGTCGGGCAGCGAGATGGAGACCGGCGGCTTGGGCTGCGCGGTGGCCATGCCGCCCGCGCCGACCGCGGCGATGACGCCGACGCCCAGCACGGTGGAGCTGCGGGCGAGTCCGCCGCGCTGTTTGGCCACCCGGTGCCGGCCGCGTACCGGACGTACGGACTCCGCGGTCGGGTCCCACTCCTCCCAGCTCTCGCTGTCGCCGGGCACGTCGCCGTACCGGGAATCGAGAGGTATGGGGGTGTCGAGGGCAGGCTCGTTGGACGCCACGAGGGCGCGCTCCTTTCCTTCCTTCTCGCCTACCGGGTTAGCTGACGGGTTCGGAGCAGGAAGGTCTCCTACAGGCACCCGTAAAGGCGCCTGATTCACCCCAAGTTGGTGGTTCCCCGGTTCCCTTTCGGGATTCGGCGCGTGCGCGCGGTGCCGCCGTTGCGGCGGCTGGGCCGACCGCGCTGCGTTATCGAACGTTAATAGACACCCGGTCCGGATTCCAAGCCGTTCCCACTGATCGTTAACGGTCTTGGCCTGGACTTAGCGGCCACAGCCGGGTCAAACCGGACGAGTTGACGGCGATTCAGCGCGACTCGCGTTCACAGCGTTTCCTGACGGTGTGTCAAATGTTATGCGGAGGGACACCTTTCGGGCACCCACGGTGACAGGATCCGGGACGGCCTCCGTGGCAGGCTCCGGCCGGGCTCATTTCACGATCCTGACGGTGCGGCGGCGGTCGGGCTGCCCCTCGGTGGGCCGGGCCACCGCGAGCAGCGCCATGTCGTCGTTCGCGCCGCCGCCGGTGTAGCGCCGTACGTCGTCCACGAGCGCGTCCAGGACCGCCTCCGGGCCGGGGAAGACCGCGCCGCGCAGCCGGGCCCGCGGGTCGTAGAAGACGCCCCGCCCGTCGCGCGCCTCGGACAGCCCGTCGGTGTAGAACAGCAGCGTCGCCCCGGCCGGGAACGGCCGCGCATCGGACCGGTCCGGCCACACGCCCAGGTCCGCCATGCCGAGCGGCAGCGCGGGCTCGGCCGGGACGAGCATGTCCACGGACCCGTCCGGGTACAGCAGCAGCGGCTCGGGATGCCCCCGGTTGACCAGGCGTACGGTGCCGTCGCCGCGGGGGATCTCGGCGAGCACCGCGGTGGTGAACCCCTCGACCGCGTCGAGCCGGTCGCGCCGGGTGCCCTCGCGGGCCAGCGCCCGCTCCAGGCGCTGGGCCACCGCCTCCAGCGAGGACTCCTGCTCGGCGGCCTCCCGGAACGCCCCGATCACCACGGCGACGGCCTCCACCGCCTGGAGCCCCTTTCCGCGTACGTCACCGACGATGAGCCGCACCCCGTGCGGGGTCTCCTGCACGGCGAACAGGTCCCCGCCGATGAACGCGTCCGCCTGCGCCGCCTCGTACCGCGCGGCGACGTGGAGGCCGCCGATGCGGGCCGCAGGCGTGGGCAGCACGGCGCGCTGCGCGGTCTCCGCGATGACGCGGGCCGACGCGAGCTGTTCGCCGCTGCGGCGCAGGATGCGGTTGATGACGAGGGCCAGGCCGCCCACCAACAGCACGGTGAACAGCTCGCTGGCGCCTTCGCCGAGGCTGGGGATGCCCTGTAGGAACCAGAGCCCCACCACGGCGAGCACCGAAAGGGCCGCGACGACGGCGGTGGCGCGGGCCGAGTAGAACGGGGCGGCGACCACCGGGGCGCCCGCGAACAGGGCGACGGCGGTCAGGTCGGGCGGGGTCGAGGCGTCGAAAACGAAGCCGACGACGATGAGCAGTACGGGGAGCGCCCGTACCAGGCGCCTCTCGCCCTCTGCTCGCTGCCGCACCCGTCCAGCCTGCCCCGCCCGACCGCCGACGGCGACTCCGGAGCGGCCGAGCGGGTGCGGGTCCCGGTGCCGGGCGGGGCGGGGCGGGGGACGGCGGGATCCCGCGGGCAGAGTCGGCGCCAGGGAACGGCGGGATCCGCAGGGCAGGGTCGGCGCCGGGGGACGCGTCAAGATCAGCGGCAGCCGGACCGAACCCGCCGTCAATGGCGGCGGCAGCGATGCGGCCCCGGCCGACCCCGGCCGCAACTCCCCCTGGTGTGACGGTGGTTGGCCGCCTGGTCGGCCGCACCGCACGGCAGCGCGCCCCAGTCGCCGGCACTCAGCCGGCACCCGTGCCCGGGATCGACGTACACGGGAGCCCGCGCACCACCCCCCGTGACGAGCCCGGCCTCCCCCACCCGATCGCACCCGCTCAGCCCGACCACACAGAGGAGGAGCGCGAGCAGCACGGTGTCCCGCGCCCGCACCCATCTCCGCAGAACCACCGCACACTCACTCATGGCGCACGCGAGGCTACTCCACGTGCTCCACTCATGCGCGCCGGGCAACGGGCGGGTTCGCGGGCCGCATCCGGGAACGCGAAGAGGACCGGCACTTGAAAGTGCCGGTCCTCTTCGTTCAGTAGCGGGGACAGGATTTGAACCTGCGACCTCTGGGTTATGAGCCCAGCGAGCTACCGAGCTGCTCCACCCCGCGTCGGTAAACACAACTGTACGCCATCCGGAGGGGTGCTCCGAACCATTTACGACCCACGGCGTCCGAGGTGCCCGCCGCCCACCGCTCCACTACGACCAGGACTTCGAGACGATCGCCCGGACAACGGCCCAGCCCGTTCGCCGGATCGACCTCAAGTCTTAGGGTGTGTCGGGTTTGGTTGCCCGGACGATGGCGGAGTGCATGCCGTCGGCCACCGCGTGCGTGGGTGTGATCCCGATGTCCGTGAACCCGGCGTCTTCGAGGCCTTGCCGGTACTCGGCGAAGGAGAGCGCACCGGCGATACAACCGACGTAGTCGCCGCGCTCGGCCCGCTGCTCGGGGGTCAGGGTGTCGTCGGCGACGACGTCCGAGACGCCGATCCGGCCGCCGGGGACCAGGACGCGGAAGGCCTCGGCGAAGACGGCGGACTTGTCGGTGGACAAGTTGATCACGCAGTTCGAGATGACGACGTCGATGGTGTTGGCGGGGAGCGGGACGGCTTCGATCGTGCCCTTGAGGAACTCGACGTTGGTGGCGCCGGCCTTCTTCTGGTTGGCGAGCGCCAGGGCGAGCATCTCCTCGGTCATGTCGAGGCCGTACACCTTGCCCGTGGGGCCGACCCGGCGCGCGGAGAGCAGGACGTCGATGCCGCCGCCCGAGCCGAGGTCCAGGACCCGCTCGCCAACGCGCAGGTCGGCGACGGCGGTGGGGTTGCCGCAGCCTAGGGAGGCGGCGACGGCCTCGGCGGGCAGCGCCTCGCGCTCGGCGGCGGCGTAGCGGGTGGGGCCGAAGTTCTCGTCGACCTCGATCGCGGCCGGTCCGCAACAGGCGGTGCCGCCTTCGGTGACCTGGACGGCGGCGGACGCGTACCGGCGCCGGACGGTCTCGCGCAGGTCGGTGGACTGCTCGCTCATGGCCTTCACTCCTCGATGCCAGGGCCTGGCGGGACCCCGATCGGGCTGCATTGACGTTCCTCGATGCAACCTTGCGCCCTGGATCGAAAAACGTCAACATAGAAGCATGTCGAAACAAGAGCTTGTGGTGCTCGGCCAGGACGACGCCGACGAATGCTGCCCGACCCTGCTGACCGCCCCACTGGACGAGGGGCAGGCGGTAGAGCTCGCGAAGGTCTTCAAGGCGCTCGGCGACCCCGTGCGGCTGCGGCTGCTGTCGATGATCGCCTCGCGCGACGGCGGGGAGATCTGCGTCTGCGACCTCACCCCGGCCTTCAACCTGTCCCAGCCGACGATCTCCCACCACCTCAAGCTGCTCCGGCAGGCCGGGCTCATCGACTGCGAACGGCGCGGAACCTGGGTCTACTACTGGCTGCTGCCCGAGACGACCGACAAGCTCGCCGGCATCCTGACCCGCCCCACCGCGCCCGCCGGGACCGCCCCATGAGCAAGAACGCCCCGGTGGCGGGGCGCCTGTCGTTCCTCGACCGCTTCCTGGCGGTGTGGATTCTCGCCGCGATGGCGGCCGGGCTGGGGCTCGGACGCCTGGTTCCGGGGCTCGGGGACGCGCTCGCCAAGGTCACCGTCACCGGGGTCTCGCTGCCGATCGCGCTCGGACTGCTGGTGATGATGTATCCGGTCCTGGCCAAGGTCCGCTACGACCGCCTCGACACCGTAACGGCCGACCGGCGCCTGCTGATCCCCTCCCTGGTCCTGAACTGGGTCGTCGGCCCCGCCCTCATGTTCGCGCTCGCCTGGATCTTCCTGCCGGACCTGCCCGACTACCGCACCGGCCTGATCATCGTCGGCCTCGCCCGCTGCATCGCCATGGTCATCATCTGGAACGACCTGGCCTGCGGCGACCGCGAGGCAGCCGCCGTCCTGGTCGCCCTCAACTCCGTATTCCAGGTACTGGCGTTCAGCCTGCTCGGCTGGTTCTACCTCTCCGTCCTGCCCGGTTGGCTCGGCCTGGAGCAGACCGCCCTGGACGTATCCGTATGGGAGATCGCCCGCAGCGTCCTCATCTTCCTCGGCATCCCCCTGCTGGCCGGATTCCTCACCCGCCGGCTCGGCGAGAAGGCCAGGGGCCGCACCTGGTACGAGACCCGACTCATCCCACGCATCGGCCCGTTCGCCCTGTACGGGCTGCTGTTCACCATCGTGGTGCTCTTCGCCCTGCAAGGGGACGCGATCACCTCCCAGCCCCTGGACGTCGTACGGATCGCGCTGCCGCTCCTGGTGTACTTCGCGGTCATGTGGGCGGGCTCGCTGGCCCTGGGCCGCGCGGTCGGACTCGGCTACCCGCGCGCCGCCACCCTCGCGTTCACCGCCGCGGGCAACAACTTCGAACTCGCCATCGCGGTCGCCATCGCCACCTTCGGCGCCACCAGCGGGCAGGCCCTGGCCGGAGTGGTCGGCCCCCTCATCGAGGTGCCCGTCCTCATCGGCCTGGTGTACGTCGCCCTCGCCGCCCGGCGCTACTTCCCCAACTCCCCTGCTCCGGCCCCTCCATTGGCCGCCACCACCGAAGGTCCCGCCCATGTCTGAATCGCCTGCACTGCCTACATCGCCCGCATCACCCGCATCACCTGAAGCGCCCAGCGCGCCGGACGCATCCGACACGTCTGATGCCAAGCCGTCCGTGCTGTTCGTCTGCGTCCACAACGCCGGCCGCTCGCAGATGGCGGCTGCCTTCCTCACCCATCTCACGGACGGCCGCGTCGAGGTCCGCTCCGCCGGGTCGGCCCCCGCCGATCAGGTCAACCCGGCTGTCGCCGCCGCGATGGCGGAAGTCGGCATCGACATCTCCGCCGAGACCCCCAAGGTGCTCACGGTCGAGGCGGTGCGGGCGTCCGACGTGGTGATCACCATGGGCTGCGGCGACACCTGTCCCGTCTTCCCGGGCAAGACCTACCTCGACTGGCAGCTTGAGGATCCGGCGGGTCAAGGCGTCGAGGCGGTCCGCCCCATCCGGGACGAGATCAAGAAGCGTATCGACGGGCTGATCAAGGAGATCCTGCCCGAGTCGCCCTGACCGTAGGAGTGCACGGCTCCCGCACCCGTAGCGCGCGGGCAGGTGTCAGGACCAGCCCGGGGACGGCGGAAGCGGCCAGGTCGGCGGGGTCGGCAGCGGGTGATCCGCCGGGAGGCGGGCGGCCGTGCCGCGGCCGGAGAGCCAGGCGAGAAGGTCCCGCCCCGGGCCCGTGGCGGTGGGGCCGGTCCGGGCAAGGGGCCAGCAGCGGCCGAGGTCGGTCGCCTCGATGCGGGCGACCGGGAAGCCGCGTACCGCCAGCGCCGCGACGGTGCTGTCGAGGGCCCAGGCGACGTAGTCGGCGGGCCAGTCGGCGGTGCTGTAGCCGAGGCTCAGGTCGACGTGGTGGGTTTCGAGTTCGCGCCACGCCCGGTGGAGGGTGAACCAAGCGGGGTGCCGCCAGCCCGCGAGGGCGCTGACCAGCGTGCTCCATCGCCCAGTCGGCATCGCCGCGGCCACCCCGAGCAACCGGTCCAGGCTGCCGGACACGTCACCGACAAGTCCGACGGCGTCGCGTCCGGCCCCCTCGCGCAGCGCGCGCTCCAGCGCGGGGCCGTCGGCGCGGGGCCCGGGCTCGGCGCCGGTGCGGGCCAGGGTCAGCAGCCACCAGTAGACGTCGGCGCTGCGGGCGAGGTGGGTGAGGACGTGCCCGCGGCTCCATCCGGCCAGCGCGGACGGCTCGCGGGCCTGACGGTCGGTCAGCCCGTCGAGGGTGTCGCCGAGCCGCGTGACGGAACCGCGGACGGCATCGAGGAGCCCGGCGAGGTCCGCCCGGCCGAGGTCGGTGGTGTCGGTCACGTGCCGGTACTTTACGGCCGCCCGGCGAACAGGCCGCCGATCGGGAGGCGGCCGTACGCAGCAGCCGTGCGGGGTCGCGTACGTGGCGGCGCACGAAGTGGCTTACGAGGCCCGGCAGTTGCTCATGCCGACGGCGCGGAACATGGCTCGCCGGGGTGGCTACTCGGGCAGTGGGCGGTCCTCGACGACGTGCTTCATGACGAGGGTGGACGTCAGGCGCTGGACACCTGGCAGGGTGGCCAGCCGCTGGTCGTAGAGCTGCTGGAAGGCGGCCAGGTCGGTGGTGGCCACGCGCAGGAGGTAGTCGGGTTCGCCGAACAGGCGTTGGGCCTGGATCACGTGCGGGACGGCGGACACGGCCTTCTCGAATTCGGTGACGGTGTCGCGGTCCTCCCAGCGCAGGGTGGCGAAGACCAGGGCTTCGAAGTTCAGGCCGACCGTGGCCGCGTCCACGACGGCGCGGTAGCCGCGGATCGCGCCCTCGCGTTCGAGGTCGCGCACGCGACGGTGGCACGGCGAGACGCTCAGCTTCACGCGGGCCGCCAGCTCGGTCACCGTCAGACGGCCGTCCAGCTGCAGCTCGGTAAGAATCTTCCGGTCCAGGGCATCCATGGAGAAGATTCTCCCCCAAATTTCGCGATCATGGGGTAAATACAGAAACACTTTCGGGCACAACGAACCTAGCCTTTCCTCTCGTAACAGCACAACGCGAGAAGGACCGATCCATGAACACGACCACGCTGGCGGCTTTCCTGGCAGTGGATCTTCTGCTGGTGTTCACCCCCGGCGCGGACTGGGCCTTTGCGATCGCGGCGGGGCTGCGGGACCGGTCGGTCGTTCCCGCGGTCGCCGGGCTGATAGCCGGATACGCCGGGTACACCCTGCTCGCCGTGGCCGGCCTGGTGGTGATCGTCGCGAGCTCCGCGACCCTGCTCACCGCACTGACCGTTCTCGGCGCCGCCTATCTGGTGTGGCTCGGCGGGAGCGTCCTGGCACGGCCGGCCGCACTGAGCGCCGCCACGGAGTCCGCGGCCTCCTCGCGCCGGCAGATCGTGCTGAAGGGAGTCGGGACCAGCGGCCTGAACCCCAAGGCGCTGCTGCTGTACTTCTCGCTGTTCCCGCAGTTCATCGACCCCGCGGCGAGTTGGCCCGTCGCCGCCCAGACCGGTCTGTTCGGCACCCTCCACATGGCAGTGTGCGCCGTGGTCTACCTCGCTGTCGGCGTCCTTGCCCGCACCGTACTGAAGACCCGGCCGACCGCCGCTCGCGCGGTCACTCGTGCCTCCGGCGCCATGATGATCGCCATTGGCGCGTTCCTCCTCGTGGAACGCCTGACGCGCTGACCACGCAGCTCCTGGTGGCCTGCGTGCGCCCTGGCCTGGCTGTGGACCGGGGCGCCGGCAGCCTGAGGCAGGTCTTACCGCGTGCCGACGTCGTGGGCGGTGCCCTTGGTGACGGCGTGCAGCTTGTCGGGGTTGGCCACGTTGTGGATGGCGGTGATGCGGCCGTCGGAGTCGAAGTCGAAGGTGACCGTGGCGATCACGCGTTCCGGTCCGGTGAAGACCATGCCCGGCCCGCCGTTGATCTCGACGAGTTCGGCGTTCATGTCAGCAGGCTCGATGCCCTGGTAGGTGACGGTACCGATGGCGGCGAACCATGCGGCCACCGTGGCCGCGCCCACGACCGGCCGCAGGGCCTGGCGGACCTTGCCGCCGCCGTCGGTCCACAGGGTGACGTCCGGGGACAGCAGTTCCATCAGGGCGTTGACGTCACCGCCAGTCGCGGCGGCGAAGAACCGCTCGGTGGCCTCGCGCTGCTGCGAGCGGTCCGTGGTGAAGCGCGGCCGCCGGGCCCGCACGTGCTCGCGGGCGCGGTGGGCGGCCTGCCGCACCGCGGACTCGGAACGCTCCACCGCTTCCGCGATCTCGGCGTGGCTGAAGCCGAAGACCTCTCTGAGTACGAACACCGCGCGCTCCAGCGGGCTCAGCGTCTCAAGCACCACCAGTACCGCCATCGACACGGACTCCGCGTCCACGACGGTCTCGGCGGTGTCGCCGCAGGTGAGGATGGGCTCCGGAAGCCAGGGGCCCACATAGGTCTCCCGCTTGTTCCGGGTGGAGCGCAGTCGTTCCAGCGCGAGGTTCGACACGATCCGCGTCAAGTACGCCTTGGGTTCGGCCACTTGGGAGCGGTCGGCGGCCGACCATTTGATCCAGGCGTCCTGGACCGCGTCCTCGGCATCGGCCGCGCTGCCGAGGATGCGGTAGCCCACCGAGAACAGCAGGTTGCGGTGCTGGTGGAACACTTGCTGGTCGACGTCCGGGAACGACTGGGTCACCGCGCGACCCGTATCCGAGTGGTCGGGGACTGGCCGAGTCACCGCGCCACCGGTATCCGGGTGTTCCGGGACCGGCCGGGTCACCGCGCCACCCGTATCCGGGTGAAGCGGCCGCCGTGCGGCCAGAACGCGCCCGAGGCGGGCATCTTCTTCATGCGGCCGAAGGTCGGCCAGGGGGAAGCGGTCACCGCCTCCTTATACCGGGCCGCCGTGCGGCCGGTCAGGCAGATCCGCCGGGCACTGTCGTCGGGGCGGGTGAACTGCACGACAGCATCCGCCCGGCCCAGGCTCACCGGCGTGTGGTAGTAGCCGAACCGGAACGGCTTGGGCTGCTTGCCCTTCAGTACGCGCAGGATCGACAGCGCCGCGTGCACGCCGGTCGGCATGCCGCCCTGGCAGGTGCCGTGCAGGACGCCGTAGCCCTGGCGGATCGCGGCCGCGTCGCCCACCGCGAACACCTCCGGGTGCGACAGCGACCGCAGCGCCGCGTCGGTGACGATGCGGCCGCGCTCGTCGACGGCCAGTCCGGCGGCGGCCGCCAGCGGCGACACCCGCGTACCGCTGGTCCACACCACCACATCGGCGGCGACGCTCTCCCCGCCCGCCAGCTCGACCGCACCGGGCAGCACCTTCATCACCTCGACCCCGCTGCGTACCCGCACGCCAAGCCGGTCGAGCGCGGCGTGCAGGTACGCCTTGGCCTTCCGGTTCATGGCCGCGCCGGGTTCGCCCCGGCCCAGCAGCACCACGTCCAACCGCGGGTACTGCTCGGCGATCTCCGCGGCCGACTCGATGCCGGTCAGTCCGCTGCCGCCGACCACCACCGTGCCGCTGCCCAACCGGGCGAGCCGGCCGGCCAGCACCTCGGCGTCCTGGGGAGTGTTGAGGGTGTACGCATGGTCCTCGGCACCCGGCACCGCCGCCGTGTCGGCCACGCTGCCCACCCCGTACACCAGCGTGTCGTAGGAGAGCACCCGGTCGTCATCGATCCGCACCGTCCGCGCGTCCGCGTCCACCGCGGTCACCCAGCCCCGTACGAACCGTGCACCCGTACCCGCCAGCAGCTCCGGGATGCTCAGCTCGGCGAGCTGCTGCCCGGTCGCGGCCATGTGCAGCCGCAGCCGCTCGGTGAACCGCTCCTGCGGGTTGACCAGGGTCACTTCCACGCCCTCGCCCCGCTTGACCCGGGCCGCCAACTGGATCGCCGCGGACAGGCCCGCGTATCCCGCCCCCAGGATCAGGACACGGTGGGTGGTCGCCGGGCCGGCTTCGTGCTGCGTGCTCATCGCTCTGCCTTCCGTCGCTCGCTGCTGACGACCACCAGATGGGAGCTGCCCGCCCATCCGTGACATGGAGCCGATGTGACCTGCGGCACAGCCGAGTTGAAGGGCGGTCACAGACCCCGAGCGACCCCAGAACGCCGCAACGCCCCAGCCGATGATCCCCGGCTGGGGCGTTCCTTTCGCAGGTCGGAGGGGGCGAACCCCTCCCCCACTGCTGGTAGGCCATGTCGGACTCGAACCGACAACCAACGGATTAAAAGTCCGCTGCTCTGCCAATTGAGCTAATGGCCCTTGGCGAGTCACCCACGAGCATAGCCCGACAGCGCCCGGCAGCCGATCGGGTATCGGTTGTCGGGCCCGTCGCGAGGGCATCCTCGTCATCCGCCGCGCCCTCGCGAGGAGATTCAGTATCAGCCACCGTGCCCTCGCGAGGGCGCCGCCATCACCAAGCCGCACCGCCGCGAGGGCATCCGCATCAGCAACCCCCGCCGCCGCGCCCGCTACCCGCGAGGCTCAGCCTCGCCCGTCGGCCGGAGGAACCAGTGCCGTGCGGATACCAGCCACCAGGCCGTTGCGAAGCCCAGGACGGCCAGCACCGCGACCGGGGCGTAGTTGAAGTTCTCCCAGGTCATCGGGGAGAGCTGGGGGAGCATGAAGAGGACTGTGATGAGCGCCACCCAGGCCACCGCCAGGATGCCGACCGGGCGGGACCAGCGGCCCAGGTGCCAGGGGCCCCGGGTGAAGGAGTCGCCGCGGAACAGGCGCAGCAGGGTGGGGATCACGTACGCGATGTAGAGGCCGATCACCGCGATCGAGGTCACGGCCGCGTACGCCGTCACGTTGATGAGGTACGGCAGGCCGAGGACGAGGGCCGCCCCCGCCGCCAGCCAGACCGCCGCCACGGGGGTGCGGGTGCGGGGGCTCACCGTGTGCCAGAGCCGCGAGAACGGAAGCGCGCCGTCGCGTGAAAAGGCGTAGATCATGCGGGAGTTGGCGGTCACCGAGGCCATTCCGCAGAAGAGCTGCGCACCGATCACGACCAGCAGGAGCAGCTTGCCGCCCGTCTCGCCCAGCGAGTCCAGGAGGATCTGGGCGGGCGGCGCGCCGGTGTCGGAGTTCAGCTGGGTGTCGTACGCGCCGATCGCGTACGTGAAGCCGAGCAGCAGCACGAACCCCGCTATCCAGGACGTCCAGATGGAGCGGACGATGCCCCGCGGGCCCGCCGTCGAGGCGTCGTGGGTCTCCTCCGTCATGTGCGCGGAGGCGTCGTACCCGGTGAAGGTGTACTGCGCCATCAGCAGGCCGATCAGCACGACGTACACGCTGTTCGTGAAGCCGGTTTCGTTCACGAAGTGAGTGAAGACGAACGACGTCGAGCGGTGGGTATCGGGGACGAACGCCAGCGCCGCGACGATGGCCGCCACGCCGAGCACGTGCCACCACACGCTCACGCCGTTGAGGAACGCGACGATGCGCACTCCGAAGGTGTTCAGGAGGCCGTGCAGGAGCAGGATCGCCGCGAAGAGGAGGATCGTGCGGGCCGGGGTGACCACGAAGCCGAACTGGAGGTTCAGGTACGCCCCGAGGAACGACGCCGCGCCGAAGTCGACGCCCGCGGTCACCGCGATCTGGCCGAGCACGTTGAACCAGCCCGTGAACCACGCCCAGGCCGCGGCGCTGCGCGGCGGCGCCAGCCGGTGGGCCCAGAAGTACAGGCCCGCCGAGGTGGGGTAGGCCGAGCAGATCTCGGCCATCGCGAGCCCGACGACCAGCGTCATCAGACCCACCGCGACCCAGCCCCAGGTGATGAGGGCCGGACCGCCGGTCTTCATGCCGTACGCGTACATCGTCAGGCAGCCGGAGAGCACCGAGATGATCGTGAACGAGACGGCGTAGTTGGAGAAGGCCGACATGCGGCGGGCGAGGACCTGCTTGTAGCCCAGCTGCGCCAGGCGTTCCTCGTCGGTCGGTACGCCGGCGGTTCCTTGCTTCCCTGGGGAGGTGGAGCTGGCGTCGTTTGTCATGCCCCCAGCGATTCCCTCGCCGGGGGGACCGCATGCGCCGTTGAGTGGCCGAAATCCGGTGGATCACCATACGAACAGGGCCCGTACGACACCAACCAGGTGTCGTACGGGCCCTGTTGAGGCTCTGAGCCATCAGGCGACGGCTTCAGCCAGTGCGTCAGCCGTTGCGCTTCCAGCGGGGCTTGTCGTCGCGGCGGCCGAAGGAGCCGGTGTTCGTACCGGTGTTGGAACCGGAACCGCGGTGGTCGTCACGGCGGCCGTACGGGCGGTCGTGGCCGCCGGTGCGGAAGCCACCACCCGCGGGGCGGTCGTCACGACGGTCGCGGTTGAACGGGCGGTCGCTGCCACCGCGGTTGAAGCCGCCCGAGGGACGCTCGTCACGACGGTCGCGGTTGAACCCGCCGCGGTCGCCGCCACGGTCGTCGCGGTTGAAACCACCCGAGGGGCGGTCGTCGCGGCGGAAGCCGCCACGGTCGCCACCGCGGTCGTCACGGTTGAAACCACCCGAGGGGCGGTCGTCGCGGCGGAAGCCACCGGAGGGACGGTCGTCACGGCGGAAGCCACCGGAGGGACGCTCGTCACGGCGCTGGAAACCACCCGACGGACGGTCGTCACGGCGCTGGAAACCACCCGAGGGGCGGTCGTCACGACGGAAGCCACCGGAAGGACGGTCGTCACGGCGCTGGAAGCCACCGCGGTCGTCACGACGGTCGCGGTTGAAGCCACCACGGTCGCCGCCACGGTCACCACGGTCGCCACCGCGGTTGTCGCGGCGGTCGAAGTTGCCCCGGTCGTCGCGGCGCTGGAAGCCACCGCGGTCGTCGCGGGACTCGCGGGCCTCCGGCTGAGCCGGAACGGCGGCGGCAGCGGCAGCAGCCGCGACCTCGGCCTCGGCCTCGGCGGCGACCTCGGCGACCGCGGCCGCCACGCCCTCGGCGTCTTCACCGCGCTCGCGGGCGGCACGCGCCACCAGGCGGTCGGCCTCCTCGCGGAGCTCGCCGGCCCGGCGGGTCAGGCGCTCCAGCTGCTGGGTGAGCTCGGCGACCTCGCGCTCGGCCTGCTTGGCGGAGTTGTTCGCCGAGTCGGCCTGGACCTCGGTCAGCGAACGGGCGCCGGTGATCTCGGCGACCTCGGGGTCGAAGGCGCCGGCGCTCTGGATGATGTGGCGCGAGGCGTCGACGCCCGCGTCCTCCATCAGCCGGAAGATCTGGCGGCGCTGGTGCGGCAGGGACAGCGACACGACGACGCCGGACCGGCCGGCCCGGGCGGTACGGCCCGAACGGTGCAGGTAGTCCTTGTGGTCCCCGGCCGGGTCCACGTTCAGGACCAGGTCGATGCCGTCGACGTGGATGCCGCGCGCGGCGACGTCGGTGGCGACGAGCGCGTTGACGTAGCCCTTCTTGAAGTCCTCCAGGACTCGGGTACGCGCGCCCTGGGTCATGCCGCCGTGCAGCGCGTCGGCCTTGACGCCCGACTCGCACAGCTGCTCGGCGATGCGGTCCGCGCCCAGCTGGGTGCGGACGAAGATGATCGTGCGGCCCTTGCGGGCGGCGATGGCGGCCGTGACCGGCGCCTTGTCCTTCGGCTTCACGACCAGGACGTGGTGGGTCATGGTCGAGACGTTGCCCTGCGCGCTGTCGACCTCGTGCGTGACCGGGTTGGTCAGGTAGCGCTTGACCAGCGTGCTGATCTCGTTCTCCATGGTGGCGGAGAAGAGCATGCGCTGGCCGCCGCCGGGGATCTGGTCGAGCAGCTCGGTGACCTCGGGCAGGAAGCCCAGGTCGGACATCTGGTCGGCCTCGTCGAGGACGGCGACCTGGACGTTGCCGAGCGAGCAGGCACCGCGGTTGATGAGGTCGCGCAGTCGGCCCGGGGTGGCGACGAGGACGTCGACGCCGCGCTCCAGGGCGTAGATCTGGTTGCTCATCGAGGTACCGCCGCAGACGACCTTCATCTTCAGGCCGAGTACGTCGCCGTACGGCTGGAGGGCGTCCGCGACCTGCATCGCGAGCTCACGCGTCGGCGTGAGGATGATCGCGCGGGGCTTCTTCTTCTCGGTGTGCCCGCCGGCCAGCGCGGCCAGGGTCGGCAGACCGAAGGAGAGGGTCTTGCCGGAGCCGGTGCGGCCGCGGCCGAGGATGTCCTTGCCGGCCAGGGCGTCCGGGATGGTCGCGGCCTGGATCGGGAAGGGGGTGGTCACCCCGTTCTGGGCGAGCTTGCGCACGACGCCCTCGGGCAGACCGAGGTCCGCGAAGGTGACGGTGGGCTCGGTGTTCTCGTCCGCCTCGGTCTCGACGATCTCGACAACCTCGATGACGTCGGAGGCCGCTACGGCCTCCACGACGTCGTTCTCAAGGGCGATGTTCTCGTTCTCGGGCAGGACGGAGTGATCAGTGCTGGAAATGGACATGCGAAATGCGAAACCTTCCGGAGTCTCGGCACGCGCCCGTCAACTCCGTGATTCGCAATTCGACCGCCTCGATGCGGTCAGCCACGGCTAGGGAGAGTACGCGCCACACGGCGCTCTTCTGTGTCGGCGCCGGGCAATGGGATCAAACGATCTACTACCATACGCACCCTCACCCCCCTAAGGCAAACCGAGTCCCCCTAAACCGGTCCCACCTGCGGCGATGCGGTCGGCTCCTTCTCCACCGCGGCCCCGCTGCGGCGCAGCGCGCTGTTGTGGGTGTCGGCTCCCGGGGTCGTGGACGGCGAGGGGTCCGGGGTCGGCGCCGGCGGGGTCGGCGAGGGGGGCGGCGGGGTCGGCGCCGGGCGGCTGGGCGAGGGCGGCGGCTGCGAGGGACCCCGCGAGGGCCTGGCCGGGCCGGGGCCGACCGGCTTCGGCGGGGCACCCACCGGCGGCGTGGCCGCACCCGGCGCCGCTGCGGACCCGCTGGGGCTGGGCGTTCCGGACGCCCCTTCGGGCTCCTTCGGGTCGTGCTTGCCGGTACGCCCCCGGTACGCCTCGGGCGCCCCCTTGCCGCCGCCGGACCTGGCCCCCTCGCCGTGCTGCCCGGCCGGCGCCGAGGGCTTCGGCCTGCCCCCGTTGTCGCTCACGCTCATGCAGCCCGCCGACGCCGTGAGCACCAGGACGGTCACGGCCAGCTCGGCCAGGCGGACAGGGGTGGTCAACTGGCGCACGGGGGGCACCTCCGGGACACGGGGAGCAGCGGGGTCGTACTTCCCAACTCCCGCGCCCCCACCAGGGACACGCCCGGGCCGCACCCGGCTTGCCCCCGACATTCGTCCGAGCCACGTCAAAAACCCCGGCCGGGGCCTTGGCCGGACTGGCCGGCCTCACCCAGCCGGACCTCACCCGCCGCCGAGCTCACCCATACCCGTACCCGGTCTCACCCGTACCCGAGCGCGTGCAGCCGTTCGTCATCGATGCCGAAGTGGTGGGCGATTTCATGAACCACCGTCACTTCCGTCTCGGCGACCACTTCCTCGCGCGTCTCGCACATCCGCAGCGTCGGGCCCCGGTAGATGGTGATCCGGTCGGGGAGCACACCGGCGTACCACTCGCCGCGGTCGGTGAGCGGGGTCCCCTCGTAGAGGCCGAGCAGCTCGGGGTGGTCCGCGGCGGGCTCGTCCTCGACGAACACCGCGACGTTGTCCATCAGCCGCGTCAGCTCCGGCGGGATCCGGTCCAGCGCCTCGCCGACCAGTTCCTCGAACTCCTCGCGCGTCATCTCCAGCACCCGCCCATTGTCGGTCACACACCGGCACACGGGCGCGTCCTCAGGGCACCCGGCTGAAGGGGAACCAGCCTTGAGCGGCCCGTGATCTATTCGGTTTGGCCGTCCGCCCAGCGCCGTGTAAAGTCTTGACCTGCCCAAGGGCAACGGTCAGGGCTTGACCGTCCCGAGACCACACGGTCGAAGGAAAAGCCGAACCCTCCGGGGGAAAGCGGAGTCACATGCTTCTCACGTCCTCGGGGCTCGCACCCGGGAAACTTTAAGAAGCAAGGCAGTACTGGTCAGTTAGCCCTCATCGTCTAGTGGCCCAGGACGCCGCCCTTTCAAGGCGGTAGCACGGGTTCGAATCCCGTTGGGGGCACGCAACATCGTGTGAGACACTGTTTCACACAACAGCTTGGTCCTGTGGAGCAGTTTGGAGTGCTCGCCACCCTGTCAAGGTGGAGGCCGCGGGTTCAAATCCCGTCAGGACCGCTGGTGTTTCACGTGAAACACCGTGGCTGGGTAGCTCAGTTGGTACGAGCGATCGCCTGAAAAGCGATAGGTCGCCGGTTCGACCCCGGCCCCAGCCACCACCCGAAAGCCCCGACCGATCCGGTCGGGGCTTTCGCCGTACCCGGGCGGGACCCGCCCCCTGGGCGGGCCCCCTCGGCTCAGGTTTCCTCCGGCGCGCGGGTCCGGCCCCGCCAGCCCCGTACGCCCAGAACCAGTGCGGCCAGCGCCACCAGGCCCACCAGCAGGGCCCAGTCCGGGACCGCGTCGCCGATGCTCTTGGTCCACTCCTCCACCGCGTACGAGTCGTCGACGTCGAGCAGGCCGGGCAGGGCCGTCGCGCCGTCGTACGCGAGGAACAGCGCGCCCAGGGCGATGAAGAACAGGCCCGACAGCAGTGACGTGGTGTGGAGTTCGAAGCGGCCCAGCTTCACGGCCCTGCCGCGCAGCCACCTGCGGCCGCCCAGTTCGAAGCGCTCCCAGAGCAGGGCCAGGAGGAACAGCGGGACCGCCATGCCCAGCGCGTACACCGCGAGCAGCAGGCCGCCGTAGACCGGGCTGCCGCTCACCGCCGCGACGGTGAGGACGCTGCCCAGGATCGGCCCCGCGCAGAAGCCCGCGAGACCGTAGACCGCGCCCAGCGCGTACACGGAGAGGGCGGTCGTGGGGCGGATCTTCCCCGAGAGCTCCGTCATGCGGCGGCTCGCGAAGCCCATGCCCACGATCTGGGCGAGACCCAGCGCGATGATCAGCCAGCCGCCGATCAGGACCAGCTGGTCCCGGTGGCCGTAGAAGAGCCGCCCCGCGTACGAGCCCGCCGCACCCAGCGGGACGAGGGTGGTCGCCAGTCCCGCGTAGAAGATGCCGGTGCGGGCGAGCAGCTTGGTGCGGCTGGAGATGGAGTACGCGAAGAACGCGGGCAGGAGCAGCGCGCTGCACGGGCTGAGGAGCGCGAGGAGACCGCCGAGGAAAGCGGCCAAGTAGCCGATGTCCGGGGTCACTTCTTCGCCGCCGCCTTCGCCGCGGCGTCGATGGCCTGGGCGAACGAGTCCATCGGCTGGGCGCCCGCGAGCGGGGTGCCGTTGATCAGGAAGGAGGGGGTCGAGCTCGCGCCCAGGCCGTACGCCTCGTCCTGGTCCTTCTTCACCGCCGCCTTGGCCGCGTCACCGTCGAGGTCGGCCGCGAAGCGGGCCGCGTCCGGCACGCCGGCCTCCTTGGCGAGCTCCTTGAGGCGGTCCGCGCCGAACCCCTTCTCCTTCGAGCCCTCCGCGTACGCCGCCGCGTGGAACTGCCAGAACCTCCCCTGCTGCCCGGCCGCCCAGGCCCCGCGCGCGGCGGCCTCCGACTCGGCGCCGAAGATCGGGAAGTTGCGCCACTCGATGCGCAGGGTGCCGTTGTCGACGTACTTCTTCACCAGCTGCGGCTCGGTGTCGCGGGCGAACTTCCCGCAGTACGAGCACTTGAAGTCGGCGTACTCGATCATCACGACGGGCGCGTCCGCGCGGCCCTGGGCCAGCGGGTCCTTGGCGTCGCGGCGGGCCAGTTTCGTCAGCTCGGGGTGGGTGTCGGCGGGCGCGTCGGCGGCGGCGGAGTCGTTGACCGCGGGCTTGGGGTCCGGGGAGGTCGCCTGGTAGGAGGCGATTCCGAGGACGGCGGCCGCGGCCACCACGGCCGCCCCGATCAGAAACGGCTTCCGGGACTTGGCGGGCGACGCCGTGCCGGGCTTGCGGGCCTTCGTCGACTGCGCGGCCTTGGCGGTCTTCGTGTTCTTCGTGGACTTCGTGTTCTTGGGCATGCGGGAACTCCGGTGCGTACGAATGGCGCGTACGAGAAAGACGCGTACGGGAAAGGGACGGGCGGTCGCCGGGTGGGGCGGACCGGCCGTCTAGACCCGGAGCACCGAGAGTTCGACGGGGGAGGGTGCGGCGAGCGTCGGCCCGCGCGCCGGCGGGTTGCGGTGCGCCGCGTAGAGCCCGCACAGGGCGGCCGGTGCGATGCGGTCCTCCAGGACCGGCGCCTGGTCGTGGGCGGTGCGGGCGCGGACCGGCGCGGCGGGCTCGGAACCCTCGTTCTGGCCGCGCTTCTTGCAGCCGGGCGTGGCCGGACCGTCCGTGAACGCGGGAGCCGACGCCTTCTGCGCCGGTACGCCACCGGGCGCCGCCGAAGCCGTCGGGGCCGGCCCGCACAGCGCCACCGCGAGCACCCCGAGCACCATCACCAGCACCGCGGTGAGGCGGCGGCGCGGGGCACGGGAGCGGGGCATGCCCGAAATGGTACGGGGTGTTCACCACGTGACACCGAAATGCGTTCGCCACTCGTCCGCGGCGGGTGAGATCCTGAATCAGGTATGTCTACTTCCTTCGCCGATCTCCAGACGCTGCTCGACGGGTCCTCGCTGCGCGACGCCCACCGGCTCGGCCGCCGTCTCGAAGGCGCCCGCCGCATCCGCAAGCCCGAGGCCCGGCAGGCCGTGCTCGACGAGATCGCCGCCGAGGCCCAGCGGTCCGCCGAGCGCATCGCCCGGCGGTCCGCCCGCATGCCCGAGGTCACGTACCCCGAGCAGCTCCCGGTCAGCCAGAAGAAGGAGGACATCCTTCAGGCGATACGCGACCACCAGGTCGTGATCGTCGCGGGCGAGACCGGCTCCGGCAAGACCACCCAGATCCCCAAGATCTGCATGGAGCTGGGCCGCGGGGTGCGCGGGATGATCGGGCACACCCAGCCCCGCCGGATCGCGGCCCGCACGGTCGCGGACCGGATCGCCGAGGAGCTGAAGACCCCGCTCGGCGAGGCGGTCGGCTGGAAGGTCCGCTTCACCGACCAGGTGAACCAGGACGCGACCTTCGTGAAGCTGATGACGGACGGCATCCTGCTCGCCGAGATCCAGACGGACCGCGAGCTGCGCGCCTACGACACGATCATCATCGACGAGGCCCACGAGCGGTCCCTCAACATCGACTTCCTGCTCGGCTATCTGGCTCAGCTGCTGCCCAAGCGCCCCGACCTCAAGGTCGTCATCACCTCGGCGACCATCGACCCGGAGCGCTTCTCGCGCCACTTCGGCGACGCGCCCATCGTGGAGGTCAGCGGGCGTACGTATCCCGTCGAGGTGCGCTACCGCCCCCTCCTCGAAGAGGACAGCGACGACAGCGACCGCGACCAGATCACCGCGATCTGCGACGCGGTGGACGAGCTCCAGTCCGAGGGCCCCGGCGACATCCTGGTCTTCCTCTCCGGCGAGCGCGAGATCCGCGACACCGCGGACGCGCTGATCAAGAAGAACCTCAGGTCGACGGAGGTGCTCCCGCTCTATGCGCGGCTCTCCCACGCCGAGCAGCACCGCGTCTTCCAGCAGCACGCCGGCCGCCGGATCGTGCTCGCCACGAACGTCGCCGAGACCTCCCTCACCGTCCCGGGCATCAAGTACGTCATCGACCCCGGCACCGCCCGCATCTCGCGCTACAGCCACCGCACCAAGGTGCAGCGGCTGCCGATCGAGCCGGTCAGCCAGGCCAGCGCCAACCAGCGCAAGGGCCGCTGCGGCCGTACGTCCGACGGCATCTGCATCCGCCTGTACAGCGAGGACGACTTCGTCACCCGGCCGGAGTTCACCGACGCGGAGATCCTCCGGACGAACCTGGCCTCCGTCATCCTCCAGATGACCGCGGCCGGCCTCGGCGACATCGAGAAGTTCCCCTTCATCGATCCGCCGGACCACCGCAACATCCGCGACGGCGTCCAACTCCTCCAGGAACTGGGCGCGTTGGACCCGACGGAGAAGGATCCGAAGAAGCGCCTTACGCAGCAGGGGCGGAAGCTGAGCCAGCTCCCCGTCGACCCGCGCCTGGCCCGGATGGTCCTGGAGGCCGACCGCAACGGCTGCGTACGCGAGGTCATGGTGATCGCCGCCGCGCTCTCCATCCAGGATCCGCGCGAGCGGCCGAGCGAGAAGCAGGCGCAGGCCGACCAGCAGCACGCCCGCTTCAAGGACGAGACCAGCGACTTCCTGGCCTTCCTCAACCTGTGGCGGTACGTCCGCGAGCAGCAGAAGGAGCGCGGCTCCTCCAGCTTCCGCCGGATGTGCAAGCAGGAGTACCTGAACTTCCTGCGCATCCGCGAGTGGCAGGACATCTACTCGCAGCTGCGTACGGTCGCCAAGACCATGGGCATCCACCTCAACGAGGAGGATGCCCCCGAGCAGTCCGTCCGCATCTCCCTGCTCGCCGGTCTGCTCTCGCACATCGGGCTCAAGGACACCGACAAGAACGAGTACCTGGGCGCCCGCAGCGCCAAGTTCGCGATCTTCCCGGGCTCGGCGCTCTTCAAGAAGCAGCCCAAGCTCGTCATGTCGGCGGAGCTGGTGGAGACCTCACGGCTGTGGGCGCGGGTCAACGCGAAGATCGAGCCGGAGTGGATCGAGCCGCTCGCCCAGCACCTGGTCAAGCGCACCTACAGCGAGCCGCACTGGGAGAAGGACCAGGCCGCGGTGATGGCGTACGAGCGCGTGACGCTGTACGGCGTGCCGATCGTGGCGAACCGCAAGGTGAACTACGGCCGCATCGACGCCGAGGCGTCCCGCGAGCTGTTCATCCGCAACGCCCTCGTGGAGGGCGACTGGCGCACGCACCACAAGTTCTTCGCCGACAACCGCAAACTCCTCACCGAGGTCGAGGAGCTGGAGCACCGCGCCCGCCGCCGCGACATCCTGGTGGACGACGAGACGCTGTACGACTTCTACGACCAGCGGGTGCCCGAACACGTCGTGTCCGGCGCGCACTTCGACTCCTGGTGGAAGCACAAGAAGCGCGACGAGCCCGAACTCCTCGATTTCGAGCGCGAGATGCTCATCAACGAGAAGGCCGGGGCGGTCACCAAGGACGACTATCCGGACTCCTGGCGCCAGGGCCCGCTGAAGTTCCGGGTGACCTACCAGTTCGAGCCGGGCGCGGACGCGGACGGCGTGACCGTGCACGTACCGCTCCAGGTCCTGAACCAGGTCACCGACGAGGGCTTCGACTGGCAGATCCCCGGTCTGCGCGAGGAGGTCGTCACGGAGCTGATCCGTTCCCTCCCCAAGCCGATCCGCCGCCATTACGTGCCGGCGCCGAACTACGCCTCGAAGTTCCTGGAGCGGGCGGTGCCGTCGGCCTCTGGCCGCCAAATGTCGCAGCAGGAGCCGCTCCCGGTCACCCTCGCCCGGGAACTCCAGCGCATGGTGGGCGTCCCGGTCACCGCCGACGACTTCGACCTGAGCCGCGTCCCGGACCACCTGAAGATCACCTTCCGGATCGTCGACGAGCGGCGCCGCAAGCTCGCCGAGGACAAGGACCTGGAGGCGCTCAAGCTGCAGCTGCGCCCGAAGGCCCGTCAGGCCCTCTCCCAGGCCGCCGCGGCGACCGCGGGTCCCTCGGGCGAGTCCATCGAGCGCTCGGGCCTCACGGAGTGGACGATCGGCACCCTGACGAAGGTCTTCGAGACCCGGAGGGCCGGCCAGCCGGTGAAGGCCTTCCCCGCGCTCGTCGACGCGGGCGAGACCGTCTCCGTACGGCTCTTCGACACCGAGGCCGAGCAGCAGCAGGCGATGTGGCGCGGCACCCGGAAGCTGATCCTCCTGAACATCCCGGTGAACCCCGCGAAGTTCGCCTCGGACAAGCTCACCAACCAGCAGAAGCTCGCCCTGTCCCGCAATCCGCACGGCTCGATCCAGGCGCTCTTCGACGACTGCGCGACGGCGGCGGCGGACAAGCTGATCGCGGACCACGGGGGCCCGGCCTGGGACGAGGAATCGTTCCGCAAGCTGTACGACAAGGTCCGCGCGGACCTTGTGGACGCGACGGTGCGGACCGTCGGCCAGGTCCAGCAGATCCTGGCCGCCTGGCAGGCCTGTGAGCGCCGCCTGAAGGCCACCAGCAGCCTGACCCTGGTCGGCAACGTCACGGACGTACGCGACCAGCTGGCGGTCCTCGTGCCGTCCGGCTTCGTCACGAAGACGGGGCTGCGCCGCCTGCCCGACCTGATGCGCTACCTGGTCGCGGTGGACCGCCGGCTCCAGCAGATGCCGACGGCCGTCCAGCGCGACACCACGCGCATGGAGAAGGTCCACGAGATGCAGGACGAGTACGCGTGGCTGCTTGAGCAGTTGCCGCAGGGCCGGCCGGTGCCGCAGCAGGTCCTGGACATCCGCTGGATGATCGAGGAGCTGCGGGTGAGCTACTTCGCGCACGCGCTGGGCACCGCGTACCCGGTCTCCGACAAGCGCATCGCGAAGGCGATCGACGCGGCGGCGCCGTAGCGCGGGCATCGCTGTGAGTGAGTTCGACCTGACCCGCTGACCTGCTGTACAGTCTGTTTCGCAGCCAAGCGCCAACGGGCTGCGAAACAAGGTCCTGTGGAGCAGTTTGGAGTGCTCGCCACCCTGTCAAGGTGGAGGCCGCGGGTTCAAATCCCGTCAGGACCGCAGTAGGCCGAAGCCCGCATCCGCGCTGGATGCGGGCTTCGGTGTTCTCGGCGCAGCCCGCCAGGCCGCGCCCCCGCGGCGGAGCCGCGAAACGACACAGCAAATCCCGTCAGGACCGCAGCAATTGAAGCCCCGCTTCCGGTAACGGAAGCGGGGCTTCAGCGCTTTCCCGGGAGCTTCCGTCTTGACGGGGGCACCTGCCGCCGGTACCCCTGCAAGGAGGGGAGGCCGGGCCCTCCCCAGGAGGTGGCGCATGACCGGGTCGTCGAGGCACGAGACGCGGGCGCTGCTGCGCGCCCACCTGGCGGCCGCTTCGGGCTACCGCCACCTCACCCGCCACTGCCCGGTCTGCCACCGGCTGCTGCGGCTCGCCATGGACCCCGCCGAGGCCGCGCACCCCGAGGACGAAAGACCCTCCAAGCGGTGACCATTGGCGGGCCGGCGACCGCCCCGGCAGTGGCAGGCTCTAACAAGAGGAGCCTTGACGGTGTGACGGGAGTCACGGAATGAGTTTCCGGAACGGGTGAACTTACACACCTCATACAACGCTCCCATTTAATATGTGCAATTGCACCACCTCGAACGGTGGCCGGTGCGAGCCGGCGGAATTCCCCCCTCCGCAGTGACCGCCGAATGGCCGCCAGCCGGCCCGGGGAGCTGCCGGACGTGCCGGACAAGCCCGGACATAAAAAGATCGCGCTGGACCCGGCGGAGTCCAGCGCGATCAACGACGCGGCCCGTTGGGGCGGGCATGCGTCATGTGGAGCTATAGGCGGGCCTGGCCGGGGTGGGGGCCCCGGTACGCCCGGATTATTGGGGTGTTGTTCAGGCCTCGCTGCGCTGCTGCGGAATACCCGCCAGCAGTGCGCGGACCTCTGCCTCGCGGTACCGGCGATGCCCACCCAGCGTGCGGATGGACGTGAGCTTGCCAGCCTTGGCCCAGCGGGTCACCGTCTTCGGGTCCACGCGGAACATCGTGGCGACCTCAGCCGGGGTCAGCAGCGGCTCGGCATCAGGGGTGCGAGCGGTCATGAGCGGCCTCCTCGGGAGAACCGAACCTTCTCGGTTCTTTCCTCTAAATTCTGCACCTTGACCCGCGTTGCCCGAAATGGCGGACGCGAGCCGAGTCGGTTATAGGACGAACGGCTTGTCCTCGGCACTACAACTACACCATCCGTCCAGCCACGTCGGCCAAACCGATGGAATTGCCCTCCCAGGTGTTCATCAGCGACGGAAGCCGATGGACCATGCCATAGCGGACAGTCACGCCACAGTGACGATCAGTCACAGAGCGATCAGGAGTCGTCAGACCCCCCATAGCGAGCAATACCGAGCAATCCGCCCTTAGTTGGGCGGAAGGGATCCTCCCCGGACCCCTTGTCCTATTTTGGCACGAGGGTGGGGTCTGGGCGCAAGGGTGAGATAAGTGCGTTCCGTCACGCTTGAGGCAAAGGCCCGTATCAGGACCTACGTCCCGAGGCAAACACGCGAAGGCCCCTCAGAAAGGGACCCACGGCCTCAGTTGGCCATCCGGCGCTCCTTGACGACCCGCCAGCGCTCCGTGAAGCGGCTGTACGCCTCCTCCGCGCCCGCCTCGTCACCGGCCCGCAGTGCGGCGACCCCTTCGGCGACATCGGCCGCCGAGCGGTCCGCCTCCAGACTCGCCGGAGGAAGAGCGTGCACCAGACCGCCGTAGTCCAGCTCGACCATCGAGCGCGGATGGAATTCCTCCAGCCACCGCCCGACATCCACCAGGCCCTCGGTCAGCGGCCCCTCGTCGATGTGGTCCCGCACCGCCTTGAGCGACCTGGCCAGGCGCCGGCGGGCCTGGACCATCGGGGTGCGGTAACGCAGCACGGGCGCCGCCGCGCCCTTACCTCGGACATACTCCCGCTCTTCATCCGAAAAGACTGTGAACCAGCTCACAGGAATGTGCCAAACACTGGTCAAGATCCAGGGCCGGGCGTCCGGGTTCCTCTCCCGCCAGCGCTCGTAGTCGGCCGCGGCCTGCCGGCGCACCACCTCGGGCAGCAGCGCGTCGAGCACCGGCGCCGGGAACTGGCCCTCCAGACCCTCCAGCGCCTGCCAGCCGCGCAGCCGGGTCCGCCACGGGCAGACGCACACCACCCCGTCGACCTCCGCCACGAAGGCGTCCGCGCTCTCGTGCACCGGCACCGGGACCGGCGGCGTGGGCACCAAGTCGGCCAGCGCGCGCCGGAGTTCGTCCTGGGCGGTTGGGGTGCGCCCGCGCTCGGCGTAGCGCAGCCAGTGGTCGCGTTCCGGTTCGGGAAAGGCGGCCAGCGGCTCGTACACCCGCAGGTAGGACGCGTACGGAACGATCAGCGAGGACACCAGCGCCATGTGCCGCATCGTCCCACGGGTGCGCGCCCGTGCGCGCCCGCGGGGGTGATCCTCAGCACTGCGCCTGATCTACGGCCGCGTAGGACTTAATCTGCTCCACAACCAGGCCCGCCACCACCCACCGGCGGGCCGCCAACCGCCGCTTCGTACTTGGGAGTCACCACCGTGACCGATGTGACCGGCGCCGATGACGTACTGCACACCCTGTTCCGCTCCGACCAGGGCGGCCACGAACAGGTCGTGCTGTGCCAGGACCGAGCCAGTGGGCTCAAGGCAGTCATCGCGATCCACTCCACCGCCCTGGGCCCGGCCCTGGGCGGGACGCGCTTCTACCCGTACGCGACCGAGGCGCAGGCCGTCGCCGACGCCCTCAACCTCTCGCGGGGCATGTCGTACAAGAACGCCATGGCCGGGCTCGACCACGGTGGCGGCAAGGCCGTCATCATCGGTGACCCCGACACCATCAAGAGCGAGGAACTCCTGCTGGCCTACGGCCGGTTCGTGGCCTCCCTCGGCGGGCGTTACGTGACGGCCTGCGACGTCGGCACCTACGTCGCCGACATGGACGTCGTGGCGCGCACCTGCCAGTGGACCACCGGCCGCTCCCCCGAGCACGGCGGCGCGGGCGACTCGTCGGTGCTCACCGCGTTCGGCGTCTTCCAGGGCATGCGGGCCTCCGCCCAGCACCTGTGGGGCGACCCGACGCTGCGCGGCCGCAAGGTGGGCGTGGCGGGCGTCGGCAAGGTCGGCCGCCACCTGGTGGAGCACCTGCTCGCGGACGGCGCCGAGGTCGTGATCACGGACGTCCGCGAGGAGTCGGTACGCACCATCACCGACCTGCACCCCGAGGTCGCCACCGCCGCCTCCACGGACGCCCTGATTCGTACCGGGGGGCTCGACATCTACGCCCCGTGCGCGCTCGGCGGCGCCCTGAGCGACGACAGCGTGCCGGTGCTCACCGCGAAGGTGGTGTGCGGCGCGGCCAACAACCAACTCGCGCACCCGGGCGTCGAGAAGGACCTCGCGGACCGCTCGATCCTGTACGCGCCCGACTACGTGGTGAACGCCGGTGGCGTGATCCAGGTCGCCGACGAGCTCCACGGCTTCGACTTCGAGCGCTGCAAGGCGAAGGCGGCGAAGATCTTCGACACCACGCTCGCCATATTCGCGCGTGCGAAGGAAGACGGCATTCCGCCGGCCGCCGCGGCCGACCGGATCGCCGAACAGCGGATGGCGGAGGCACGTCAACACTGAGCCTCGTAAGGGCCCGCCGACCGGGCTGAGAGACATGACTCACGCCGGTCGGCGGGTCGGGCGCCAATAAGAGGTTAAAATCGCGGTTGACCAGCGAGGACAGGGCTCTTTGTTGGTTCTGCCAAGTGGCGCGTCATGCGGGCGGCGTACCGTATGGCCGCGGAAGCAGGTACCGTTGAAGCCCTACGGACACGGTCTCTCCATGGAGAGTCCGTTCCGGATCATGAACGCGTGTCAAGACTCTGGGGCCGTCGAGCCCCGTCACCGAGGGGGTCGAGCCATGGGGCGCGGCCGGGCAAAGGCCAAGCAGACGAAGGTCGCCCGCCAGCTGAAGTACAGCAGCGGCGGGACTGACCTGTCGCGTCTGGCCAACGAGCTGGGCGCATCTACTCCGAACCCGACAGTGAGCCAACCGCCGAACGCGGAGCCACTGGAGGACGAGGAGGACGACCCGTACGCCCGCTATGCGGACCTGTACGGGAATGACGACGAAGACGAGGACGAAGAGTCCAGTCCGTCGTCGCAGCGCCGCGGCGCTTGACTTCGCTGATCCCGCTTCCGCAGCAGCCTTCGTTTCCGCTGCTCTGAGCACACCGACCCGGTCCGGGGCCTTCGCCCCAGACCGGGTTTCGTGCTGCCTGTAGCGGCTTACTTGCTGTAGTCACCGGTCAGCTCGGCGCCGTCGCGGTGGTCGCCCCGCTCCAGGATTTCACCCGCGACCCAGGCGTCCACGCCCCGGTCCGCGAGGGTCTGGAGCGCGACGTCGACCGAGCTCTCGGGGACGATCGCCATCATGCCGACGCCCATGTTGAGCGTCTTCTCCAGTTCGAGCCGCTCGACCCTGCCCGCCGTGCCGACGAGGTCGAAGACCGCGCCCGGCGTCCACGTCGAGCGGTCGACGGTGGCGTGCAGGTGGTCCGGGATGACCCGGGCCAGGTTGTTGGCAAGGCCGCCGCCGGTGATGTGGCTGAAACCGTGCACCTCGGTGGTGCGGGTCAGGGCCAGGCAGTCCAGCGAGTAGATCTTGGTGGGCTCCAGGAGCTCCTCGCCGAGCGTGCGGCCGAACTCCTCGACGTGCTGGTCCAGGGTCATCCCGGCCCGGTCGAACACCACATGACGTACGAGTGAGTACCCGTTCGAGTGAAGACCGGAGGACGCCATGGCGATGACCGCGTCACCCTCGCGGATGCGGTCCGCGCCGAGCAGCCGGTCGTACTCGACCACGCCCGTACCGGCGCCGGCGACGTCGAAGTCGTCGGGGCCGAGCAGGCCCGGGTGCTCGGCGGTCTCGCCGCCGACCAGCGCGCAGCCCGCCAGGACACAGCCTTCGGCGATGCCCTTCACGATGGCCGCGACCCGCTCGGGGTGGACCTTGCCGACGCAGATGTAGTCGGTCATGAACAGCGGCTCGGCGCCGCACACGACCAGGTCGTCCACGACCATGCCGACGAGGTCGTGGCCGATGGTGTCGTACACGCCCATCCGGCGGGCGAGGTCGACCTTCGTGCCGACGCCGTCGGTGGCGGAGGCGAGCAGCGGGCGCTCGTAGCGCTTGAGGGCCGAGGCGTCGAAGAGTCCGGCGAACCCGCCGAGGCCGCCGAGGACCTCGGGGCGCTTCGTCTTCTTCACCCACTCCTTCATCAGCTCGACGGCGCGGTCGCCCGCCTCGATGTCGACGCCCGCCGCGGCGTAGCTGGCACCAGTGCCCGAGTGCGGAGCACGCTGATCAGATTCAGCAGATGACATGGCTCTGGAGAACTTTCGTGTCGTACTGCAGGGTCTTACGGACGGCGCAGGGCGTCGGCGGCCGCGGTCGCGGCGGGGCCGGAGGCCAGCTCGGACTCCAGGAGCTGCTTGCCGAGCAGCTCGGGGTCGGGGAGCTCCATCGGGTACACGCCGTCGAAGCAGGCGCGGCAGAGGTTGTCCTTGGGGATCGTGGTCGCTTCGATCATCGCGTCGGTCGAGATGTACGAGAGCGAGTCGGCGCCCAGGGACGTGCCGATCTCCTCGATGGTCATGCCGTTGGCGATCAGCTCCGCGCGGGTCGCGAAGTCGATGCCGAAGAAGCAGGGCCACTTCACCGGCGGCGACGAGATCCGGATGTGGACCTCGGCGGCGCCCGCCTCGCGGAGCATCTTCACCAGCGCGCGCTGGGTGTTGCCGCGGACGATCGAGTCGTCGACGACCACCAGGCGCTTGCCCCGGATGACTTCCTTCAGCGGGTTCAGCTTGAGCCGGATGCCGAGCTGGCGGATGGTCTGCGAGGGCTGGATGAAGGTACGGCCGACATAGGCGTTCTTCACCAGTCCCGAGCCGTACGGGATGCCGCTGGCCTCCGCGTATCCGACCGCGGCGGGGGTGCCGGACTCCGGAGTCGCTATCACCAGGTCGGCCTCGACCGGTGCTTCCTTGGCGAGACGGCGGCCCATTTCCACCCGGGAGAGGTAGACGTTCCGGCCGGCGATGTCGGTGTCGGGGCGCGCCAGATAGACGTACTCGAAGACACAGCCCTTGGGCTTCGCGTCTGCGAATCGGGACGTACGGAGTCCGTTCTCGTCGATGGCGACGAGCTCGCCCGGCTCGATCTCGCGGACGAAGCTGGCGCCGCAGATGTCGAGGGCGGCGGTCTCCGAGGCGACGACCCAGCCGCGCTCCAGGCGGCCGAGCACCAGCGGGCGGATGCCCTGCGGGTCACGGGCGCAGTAGAGGGTCTGCTCGTCCATGAAGACGAGCGAGAAGGCGCCTTGGACCTGCGGAAGGACCTGGGCGGCCGCCTCCTCGACGGTCAGCGGCTTGCCGTCGTCGTCCGTCTGGCCCGCGAGCAGCGCGGTGATCAGGTCGGTGTCGTTGGTGGCAGCGACCTGGGTGGCGCGGCCGTTCTCCTTGGGCAGCTCGGCGACCATCTCCGCCAGCTGCGCCGTGTTCACCAGGTTGCCGTTGTGACCGAGAGCGATCGAGCCGTGGGCGGTCGCCCGGAAGGTCGGCTGAGCGTTCTCCCACACGGAGGCACCGGTGGTCGAGTAGCGGGCGTGACCGACCGCGATATGACCTTGGAGGGAACCGAGCGAGGTCTCGTCGAAGACCTGGGAGACAAGTCCCATGTCCTTGAAGACGAGGATCTGGGAGCCGTTGCTGACCGCGATGCCCGCGGATTCCTGGCCCCGATGTTGGAGGGCGTAGAGCCCGAAGTAAGTGAGCTTCGCGACCTCTTCACCCGGAGCCCAGACACCGAAGACGCCGCAAGCGTCCTGGGGGCCCTTCTCACCGGGGAGCAGGTCGTGGTTGAGTCGTCCGTCACCACGTGGCACGCCACCGAGTGTAGGCGAGATCGACCACTGGTCCGAATTGGGGATACCGACAGGTGGCCGCGACAGCCGCCTTTGTAGCTTTCGCGCCTCGGGCTCCGGCGGCGGACCTGCGCCGCCCCCGACACGGCGTCACCGCAGGTGGGCCCGGCTGCGCCAGGGCCGTTCGCAGTGTTTGCGACTGCTTGCGGTGACGGATCGCGACCGGGCCGAGTGTGACCGAGTTCGCTTCGCGTCTGGGGTTGGGGACGGTCGTTGACGCGGGGCGCGTGCGCTGCGTGAGGCTCCTGTTACGACAGCACCGGCTGTTACGACATCACGGGCAGCAGCGCCGACAGGTCGGCCCGCTCCCCGCTCGCCGCGACCTTCGCCGCGTCCAGCGCCTCGGCCCAGCCCGTACGCCCGGTGGCGAGGCGGAGCCAGGTGAGCGGGTCGGTCTCGACGACGTTCGGCGGGGTGCCTCGGGTGTGCCGGGGGCCGGCCACGCACTGCACCACCGCGTACGGCGGGATCCGCACCTCGACCGAGCCGCCGGGCGCCTTCACGGCGAGCGCGTCGGCGAGCAGCCGGGTGCACGCGGCGAGCGCCTGCCGGTCGTAGGGGACCTCAAGACCGGGCACCGCGTCGTTCAGGTCGTCGGTGTGGACGCAGAGCTCGACGGTCCGGGTGACCAGGACGTCGGCGAAGGTCATCGCGCCGAACCGGGTCGGCATCAGCCGGCTGTCCGCAGTGCCGGCGAAGAGCTCCGCGGTGCGGACCGCCCGCTCCTCGTACAGCGCGTCGAGGTCGGCGACTTCTGCCGCCAACTCCCTTGTACCGTCGGCGACTTGGCCAGCTGCGGCAGCCGTCGCGAACGGCCAATCGAGCAGGGCGACCTCCTGCTTGAGCGGCTCGTCCTCGGCGAGATGGCGCTCCAGCATGCCGAGCGCCATGGTGTGGTGCACGGCGAGCTCGCGCACCGTCCAGTCGCCGAGCCGGGTGGGCCGGGCGAGCTGCTCGGGCGTGAGCGCACGCACGGCGTCGCGTACGTGGCCGAACTGGGCGAGAACGGCGGCCCGGATCTTCACCGGGTCGTAGCTGCGGGTGCGCTTCTTGGCCGGAGGCATGAACCCGAGCGTAAGCGCTCCGCGGGAAGTGGCGATAGAGACGATCTTCGTCGGCTGCGGGGCGACCGTGGCTGGTCGCGCAGTTCCCCGCGCCCCTTCAGGGCGCGGTGCTGCACCGGAGTTCCACAAGACCGCTCAGCCGGGCCGGGAGCGCGCTCGTCTCCGGCTGGACACCCCGCTGCCCCGTACGTCTTCAACAGACGTACGGGGCCGAGGAGTTGATACGTACCTAGGCCAACAGGCCCGGGATGGTCGCCTCGTGGGCCGTGCGCAGTTCGCTGAGTTCGAGGGTGAACTCGCCCTGGACGTCGATGGATTCGCCGTCCACGACACCGATCCGGGTCGCCGGAAGCCCGCGCGCACCGCACATGTCGGTGAAGCGCAGCTCCTCGGAGCGCGGGACGGAGACGATCGCGCGGCCCGCCGACTCGGAGAAGAGGAAGGTGAAGGCGTCGAGCCCGTCGGGAACGACCAGCCGTGCGCCCTTACCGCCCTTGAGGCAGGACTCCGCCACGGCCTGCACCAGACCACCGTCGGACAGGTCGTGCGCGGCGTCGATCATGCCGTCGCGGGAGCCCGAGATCAGGATCTCGCCGAGCAGCTTCTCGCGGTCCAGGTCGACCTTGGGCGGCAGACCGCCGAGGTGGTCGTGGATGACCTGGGACCAGGCCGAGCCGCCGAACTCCTCGTTCGTGTCACCCAGGAGGTAGAGCAGCTGCCCCTCCTCCGCGAACGCGATCGGGGTGCGCCGGTTCACGTCGTCGATCACGCCGAGCACCGCGACGACGGGCGTCGGGTGGATGGCGGTCTCGCCGGTCTGGTTGTAGAGCGAGACGTTGCCGCCGGTGACCGGGGTGCCGAGCTGGAAGCAGCCGTCCGCGAGGCCGCGGGTGGCCTCCGCGAACTGCCACATCACGTCCGGGTCCTCGGGGGAGCCGAAGTTGAGGCAGTCCGAGATCGCGAGCGGCTTGGCGCCGGAGGCGGCGACATTGCGGTACGCCTCGGCCAGCGCGAGCTGGGCGCCCGTGTACGGGTCGAGCTTGGCGTACCGGCCGTTGCCGTCGGTCGCCATGGCCACGCCCAGGTTCGACTCCTCGTCGATCCGGACCATGCCCGCGTCCTCGGGCATTGCGAGCACCGTGTTGCCCTGCACGAAACGGTCGTACTGGTCGGTGATCCAGGACTTGGAGGCCTGGTTGGGAGACGAGACCAGCTTGAGGACCTGGTCCTTCAGCTCGTCGCCGGTCGTCGGGCGCGGCAGCTTGCCCGCGTCGTCGGCCTGGAGCGCGTCCTGCCAGGAGGGGCGCGCGAACGGCCGGTGGTAGACCGGGCCCTCGTGCGCCACCGTGCGCGGCGGTACGTCCACGATCTGCTCGCCGTGCCAGAAGATCTCCAGCTGGGAGCCCTCGGTCACCTCACCGATGACGGTGGCGATGACGTCCCACTTCTCGCAGATCTCCAGGAACCGCTCGACCTTGCCGGGCTCGACGATCGCGCACATGCGCTCCTGCGACTCGCTCATGAGGATTTCCTCGGGCGAGAGCGTCGCGTCGCGCAGCGGCACGGTGTCCAGTTCGACGCGCATGCCGCCGGAACCGGCCGAGGCCAGCTCGGAGGTCGCGCAGGACAGCCCGGCACCACCGAGGTCCTGGATGCCCGCGACGAGCTTCTCCTGGAAGATCTCCAGGGTGCACTCGATGAGGAGCTTCTCCTGGAACGGGTCGCCGACCTGGACGGCGGGCCGCTTGGCCGGACCGGTCGACTCGAAGGTCTCACTCGCAAGCACCGAGACGCCGCCGATGCCGTCGCCGCCGGTACGGGCGCCGTACAGGATGACCTTGTTGCCGGGACCGCTCGCCTTGGCGAGGTGGATGTCCTCGTGCTTCATCACGCCGATGCAGCCGGCGTTGACGAGCGGGTTGCCCTGGTAGCAGGCGTCGAAGACGACCTCGCCGCCGATGTTCGGCAGGCCCAGGCAGTTGCCGTAGCCGCCGATGCCCGCGACGACACCCGGCAGGACGCGCTTGGTGTCGGGGTGGTCGGCCGCGCCGAAGCGCAGCGGGTCGACCACCGCGACCGGGCGGGCGCCCATCGCGAGGATGTCGCGGACGATGCCGCCGACGCCGGTGGCCGCGCCCTGGTAGGGCTCGATGTAGCTGGGGTGGTTGTGCGACTCGACCTTGAAGGTGACCGCGTACCCCTGGCCGACGTCCACGACGCCCGCGTTCTCGCCGATGCCGACGAGCATCGCGTCGTTGGCCGGGACCTTGTCGCCGAACTGCTTCAGGTGGACCTTGCTGCTCTTGTACGAGCAGTGCTCGGACCACATGACCGAGTACATGGCGAGCTCGGCACCGGTGGGGCGGCGGCCGAGGATCTCCCGGATGCGCGCGTACTCGTCCTCCTTGAGGCCGAGCTCCTTCCAGGGCTGCTCGACGTCGGGCGTCTCGGCGGCGTGCTTGACGGTGTCCAGCGTCATGCGTTGACCAACTTCTTCAGGATCGAGGTGAAGAATCCGAGGCCGTCGGTACGTCCCGTACCGATCAGCGGCTCCACGGCGTGCTCGGGGTGCGGCATCAGGCCGACGACGTTGCCGGCGGCGTTGGTGATGCCGGCGATGTCACGGAGCGAGCCGTTCGGGTTGCCGTATCCGTCAGCGGCTTCGCCGCGGGCCAGGTACCGGAAGGCGACGCGACCCTCGGCCTCCAGCTCGTCCAGCGTGCGCTCGTCGGCGACGTACCGGCCGTCCATGTTCTTGAGCGGGACCTGGATCTCCTGGCCGGCCGAGTAGTCGGCGGTCCAGGCGGTGTCCGCGTTCTCCACCCGCAGCTTCTGCTCGCGGCAGATGAAGTGCAGGTGGTTGTTGCGGAGCATGGCGCCCGGCAGCAGGTGCGACTCGGTGAGGATCTGGAAGCCGTTGCAGATGCCGAGGACCGGCAGACCGGCCTTCGCCTGCTCGATGATCGTCTCCATCACCGGCGAGAAGCGGGAGATGGCCCCGGCCCGCAGGTAGTCGCCGTAGGAGAAGCCACCGGCGAGGACGACCGCGTCGACCTGCTTGAGGTCCTTGTCGCGGTGCCAGAGCGAGACCGGCTCGGCGCCCGCGATGCGGACGGCCCGCAGGCTGTCCCGGTCGTCCAGAGTGCCGGGGAAGGTGACAACGCCGATGCGAGCAGTCACTTGGACTGCTCCTCGACCTTGACGGTGAAGTCTTCGATGACGGTGTTGGCGAGGAAGGTCTCGGCCATCTCGTGGATGCGGGCGAGGGCGGCCTCGTCAACCGGCCCGTCCACCTCCAGCTCGAAACGCTTTCCCTGACGTACGTCGCCGATCCCCTGGAAGCCGAGACGGGGCAGTGCACGCTGCACCGCCTGTCCCTGCGGGTCGAGGATTTCCGGCTTGAGCATGACGTCGACTACGACGCGTGCCACTGGCACTCCCGGTGTGGTGTGGTGCGAAGGCGGTTCCCTCAGAGTACCCGCCCAGAAAATCTACGCGGGTAGATATCGGTAAGGCCTGATCACGTTCCGGTTTCGGCAGCGACAACACGTGGGAAAAATCCCAAGAAAAAGTCGCCGAAGTCATTGCGTTGAGACACGCTGATGCAATTGGCTGGGCTTCACATTGCAATGGGTGCCGCTGTACAAAGGAATCCCAGCGAAAGCAACATTGCTCCAAAACAGCCGGAAGGCCGGTATCACCGCACGTCAGGCATGCGCCACTGGCGACATGCGACTGGTGACACCGTAGGAAGGAACCGATATCCGTGGCTCAGCGCGTAGTGGTCACACTCTTCGACGACATCGACGGCGGAGAAGCGGCGGAAACGGTCACGTTCGGCCTGGACGGAAAGGTCTACGAGATCGACCTCAATCCCGCCAATGCAAAGAAACTGCGCAAGGCGCTCGCGCCTTACGTGTCGGCGGGCCGCAAGCGGTCGAAGTCCGGGAAGACCTTCAGGCACACCGCCGTCGCACCCGACCCGGCGGCCGTCCGCGCCTGGGCCCGCTCCAACAAGATGGACGTGCCCGCCCGCGGCCGCATCCCGAAGAAGGTCTACGAGGCCTTCGCCCAGGCCGGCTGATCCCCCCGGCCGGGGCTGCTCTGCGGCCGCCCCGGCCAACGGAGTTGCAAACCCCCCCTGCTGATCGGCTAGAGTCTGGAACACGCCGAGGGGCGAGGCCGCAAGGCCCCAAACCTCACGCAGCGTGCGGGTGTAGTTCAGTAGCAGAACATCCCCCTTCCAGGGGGAAGGCGCAGTGTGCAATTCCTGTCACCCGCTCTGCATTGCCTACCGACCACTCTTGTGGATCAGGTAGAGTAGTGCTCGCACCACCCAGTGAAAGCTGAGTGGCAGCATGCGGACGTGGCTCAGTTGGTAGAGCATCACCTTGCCAAGGTGAGGGTCGCGAGTTCGAATCTCGTCGTCCGCTCAGGAAGCACTGAAGGCCCCGGTTCATCGAACCGGGGCCTTAGTCATGTCCCCGCCTCTCCTCCTTCTGACATTTGTCATGAGCAGTGATGACACCGCGCACTGCCCCGGCTCCCCTTCCCGCGGAACGCTGAAGGCATGGCAGATGTGATCGAGGTCGAGGGGCTGCGGCGGACCTACGCCGGGGGCTTCGAGGCCGTTTCCGGAATCTCCTTCTCCGTGGCGCGGGGCGAGCTCTTCGCGCTGCTCGGCACCAACGGCGCGGGAAAGACCTCCACCGTCGAACTCCTCGAAGGGCTGGCCCCGCCGAGCGGCGGCAGCGTCCGGGTGCTCGGGCACGACCCGTACACCGAGCGGGCCGCCGTGCGACCGCGCACCGGCGTGATGCTCCAGGAAGGCGGCTTCCCCGCCGGGCTGACCGTCACCGAGACCGTACAGATGTGGGCGGGCTGCACCAGTGGGGCCCGGCCGGTGGACGAGGCGCTGGAGCTGGTCGATCTGGCCCGGCGGGCCCACGTACGGGTGAAACAGCTCTCCGGGGGCGAGAAGCGGCGGCTCGACCTGGCGCTCGCGCTGCTCTCGCGGCCCGAGGTGCTCTTCCTGGACGAGCCGACGACCGGTCTGGACGCCGAAGGGCGGGCCGACACCTGGGAGTTGGTGCGGGCGCTGCGTGACGGCGGCACCACCGTGCTCCTGACCACCCACTACCTGGAGGAGGCCGAGGCGCTCGCCGAGCGGCTCGCGATCCTCCACGAAGGGCGGATCGCGGCGAGCGGACGCGTCGAGGACGTGGTCGCCGCCCAGCCCTCGCACATCGCCTTCGAGCTGCCCGACGGCTACCACCTGGGCGATCTGCCCCCGCTGGGCGAACTCGGCGTCACCGGACGCGAGGTGACGGGTCGTTCGGTACGGCTGAAGACGTCCGAGCTGCAACGGGCCGCCACCGGACTGCTGTTGTGGGCGCAGGACAGCCGGGTCGAGCTGCGGGGGCTCGATGTGCGGTCGGCATCGCTCGAAGAGGCATTTCTGCACATCGCTCGGGAGCAGCAGCGGGAAGGGGAGCCGGTCCGATGACCGCAACCGACGTACGGATCAAGGCAGTTGAGGCAGCGGCGCCGGACGTGGTGTCCCGCGGCGGGCGGATGAAGGCGCTCGCCAGGGCCGAGCTGACGCTGCTCGGCCGGAACAAGGCGAGCCTGTTCACCGTCCTGGTGCTGCCCGCCATGATGACGATGTCGATGTACTCGGGGGTGCGCGGCATCGACCTCAGGGACACCGGTCTGACCGTCGGCACCGTACTGCTGCCCGGTTCGCTCGGCTTCGTCCTGCTGTTCGCCGTCTACTCGGCACTGGTCGGCGTCTACGTCGTACGGCGTGAGGAACTCGTCCTCAAGCGGCTGCGCACCGGGGAGTTGCGGGACGTGGAGATCCTGACCGGGGCCGCGCTGCCGTCGGTCCTGATCGGGCTCGCGCAGTGCGTGCTGCTCGCCGTCGGCAGCACCGTCGTCATGCATGTCGGCGCGCCCCGGGCCGTGTGGTTCGCGCTCCTCGGGCTCGCGCTCGGCCTGGTGATGACCTGCGCGCTCGCGGCGGCGACCGCCGCGTACACCAAATCCGCCGAGGGCGCCCAGATCGCCATCATGCCGATGCTGCTGCTGTCGATGGCCGGCTCCGGAATGATCGTCCCGCTCGACGTGCTGCCCGACCGGCTGGCCGGCGCGTGCGAACTGCTGCCGCTGACCCCGGTGATCGGGCTCATCAGGGCCGGCTGGACCGGGAGCGCGGACGCCGGCGAGGTGCTGCGCATGCTGACGACCGTGGTGGCCTGGACCGTGCTGTCGGTGTTTGCTGTACGGAAGCGGTTCCGGTGGGAGCCGCGGCGCTGAACAGGGCGAAGACACACAGGGGGACGGCACAGTGCGCGACCGGATACGCAGCTGGCACCGGCGGAAGTGGCGGGACCGCAGCAGGGTCGAGAAGGTCGAGGTGCAGAGCCGGCTGATCTGGACCGCCTCGACCTGGTTCCTGTTCGTCACCTGGGACCTGATGTTCGTCCTGGAGGGCCTCGGTCGCGGGCCGCTGCCGCTGGCCCTCGCCGCGACGCTGCTCGCGGCGGGCGTGGCGCAGTGCGTCCAGGGCAACCGGGTGCACCGGCTCGCGCTCGACCACTACCTGGGGCGCGGCAGCGCGCCGCGCCGCGGCCTGGTCACGGCGGGGGTGCTCTGCGCGGTCTCGGTGGCGCTGCTCGCGGGGCTCCGGGCGGCGCACGGCATCAAGGACCCTCTCGTGATGTTCGTCCTGCTCTTCGCGCTGCTGCCGTTCGGGATGACGTACTGCCTGCTGCTGCCGACCCGGGCCTTCCTGCTGCGGTTCACCGCGTTCGGTGTGCCCCTGGTGGTGCTGTTCGCGCTGGCCGGGATGGGCGGTCCGCAGCTGGCGGGGCTTGCGGTCGTGACGGCCCTCTCCGGCCTGTACGTCCTGCTGGTCTCGCGCTGCGGGGCCTGGACGCTCTCCGTGCTCGGGGAGGCGGACCGGGCCCGTGAGTCCGAGGCCCGGCTCGCGGTCGCCGAGGAGCGGCTGCGGTTCGGCCGCGATCTGCACGACGTGCTCGGCCGGAACCTCTCGGTCATCGCGCTCAAGAGTGAGCTCGCCGTGCAGTTGGCCCAGCGCGGCCGCCCGGAGGCGGTGGCGCAGATGGTGGAGGTCCAGCGGATCGCCCAGGAGTCGCAGCGGGAGGTGCGCGAAGTGGTGCGCGGCTACCGCGAGGCCGACCTCGACGTCGAACTCGACGGCGCCCGGGGCGTGTTGGAGGCCGCCGGGATCGCCTGCACGGTGCGCGGGACGACGGGCGCGCTGCCCGCCGATGTGCAGTCGGCGCTGGGGTGGGTGGTGCGCGAGGCCACCACCAATGTGCTGCGGCACGGGGACGCCCGGAGCTGCTCGGTCACGGTGACCGCCACGGACGGGGCGGCCGGCCTCGTCGTCGAGAACGACGGCGCCCCGGAGCGCCCCGCCGGCGCCCCCGGATCGGGCCTGGCCGGGCTGCGCGAACGCCTCTCCGTACTGGAGGGGACGCTGACGGCGGGACCGGTCACGGGGGGCCGGTTCCGCCTGACAGCACGGGTGCCGTTGGCCGGTGACCCCGGCACGGAAGAACAGGCGCCGGCCGCGGCCGGCCGGAGACGGGGGGTGCGGGCGTGAGCGGGGCTGAGGGCGTGAGTGGGGCGGTACGCATTCTGCTCGCCGACGACGAGCATCTGATCCGGGGCGCGCTCGCCGCGCTGCTCGCTCTGGAGGACGATCTGACGGTGGTCGCGGAGGCCGCGACCGGGCCCGAGGCGCTCGCCATGGCGCGGGCGCACCGGCCCGATGTGGCGGTCCTCGATCTGGAGATGCCGGGCGCGGACGGTGTGACAGTGGCCACAACCCTGCGGGCCGAGCTGCCGTCCTGCCGGACCATGATCGTGACCAGTCACGGCCGGCCCGGACATCTCAAGCGTGCCCTGTCGGCGGGGGTGCGCGGCTTCGTGCCGAAGACGGTGAGCGCCCAGCGGCTGGCCGAGATCATCAGATCCGTACACGCCGGAAACCGTTATGTGGACCCGGAGTTGGCGGCCGACGCGATCTCCGCCGGGGACTCCCCGCTGACCGTGCGGGAGGCCGAGGTGCTGGGGTTCGCGGCCGACGGGGCGCCCGTCGCGGAGATCGCCGAGCGGGCCGCGCTGTCGCAGGGGACGGTGCGCAACTACCTCTCGTCGGCCGCCGCCAAGCTGGGTGCGGAGAACCGTCACACGGCCGTGCGGCTCGCCCGCGACCGGGGTTGGGTATAGTGGTCTCCGCGCCACGGCGCATGCGAACGTAGCTCAGCTGGTAGAGCACCACCTTGCCAAGGTGGATGTCGCGAGTTCGAACCTCGTCGTTCGCTCAGAAGAGGAAGCCCCCCGGCCATCGGCCGGGGGGCTTCTTGCTTGCCGTCTACGACCAGCTGTTGCCTGTGAGGACCTCGTACGCCTCCACGTACTTGGCCCGGGTCGCGTCGACGACCTGCTGGGGCAGCGGGGGCGGCGGCTGCTCGGAGGCGCGGTCCCAGCCGGAGGCCGGCGAGGTCAGCCAGTCGCGCACGTACTGCTTGTCGTAGGACGGCTGGGCGCGGCCCGGCTGCCAGGTGGCGGCCGGCCAGAAGCGCGAGGAGTCCGGGGTGAGCACCTCGTCGGCGATGACGAGCTCCTCGCCCGCGAAGCCGAACTCGAACTTGGTGTCGGCGAGGATGATGCCCCGCTCGCGCGCGATGTCGCGGGCCCGGCCGTACACCGCGAGGGTGGTCTGGCGCAGCTGGGCGGCGGTCTCCGCGCCGATCTGGCGGGCGACCTCCTCGTACGACACGTTCTCGTCGTGCTCGCCGACCGCGGCCTTGGTGGCGGGCGTGAAGATCGGCGCGGGCAGCTCGGAGCCGTTGGCCAGGCCCTCGGGGAGCGCGAGGCCGCACACCGTACGGGACTCGTTGTACTCGACCAGACCCGAGCCGGCGAGGTAGCCGCGGGCGACGCACTCCACCGGGACCATCGCGAGCGACCGGCACACCAGCGTGCGGCCCGCCCAGTCGGCGGGGGCGCCGTCGGGGAGCTCGCTGGAGATGACGTGGTTGGGGACGAGGTCGGCGAGCAGGTCGAACCACCACAGCGAGAGCTGGGTGAGCACCCGGCCCTTGTCCGGGATCTCGCTGGGCAGCACCCAGTCGTACGCGGACATCCGGTCGCTGGCGACCATGACCAGGTCGCCGGCCTCGTTCTGATAGAGGTCACGCACCTTGCCCGTGTGCAGGTGGGTCAGGCCCGGGACCTGAAGCGGTTCGGGCTTTTCTACGAATCCGGACACGGTTCCTCCGCGTAGGTTGATCCAGGAACGAATCCGATTCTCTCGCACGTTCTCCGGCACGCTGACGGGTACCCCGGTCGCGGGTCTTGCCCGGAGGTCCCGGCCGGTGTCAGTCCCGCTTGCAGATGCGGTCGAGGAGGTTGGCGGTCGCGCGCTGGATGCGGGGGTCCACATGGCCGGGGCGGTCGAGCGCGGGTGACCAGGCGAAGGTGCCCGAGGCGAAGACGAGCGCTCCGGAGGGGGCCCGGTACAGGGAGGTCTCCTGGTGCCGGGCGTTCTGCTCGCTGTCCCGGTACGGGGAGTGGGCGAGCAGGATGCGGTCCTGGTGCTCGGGGAGCGCGGTGCGCGGGTAGTAGCGGTCGGCCTCGCCCGCGACCAGGCCCTCGATCTCGTCGCCCTCGCCGGCGCCGGTCGCCTCCCACAGCCAGTGGTCGGCGTTGCGTACGACCATGGGATACGGCTCGGGGACCCGGCCCGCGTACTGGATGCCGAGGAGCTGCTGCTCGGGGCGCGCGACCTCGCGCCACAGGGCGGGCCGGCCGGGGCCCCGCCGCTTGCGGCAGGTCAGCAGGCGGTCCGGCACCCCGGACGGGGAGGGCCCCAACTCCACTTGCCAGTAAAGGGTGTTGGCGGACAGGAAGACGAGCGAGGTGCCGCCCTCGCGGGCCAGCTCGACGGTGCGGCGCATCGGGGCCGACCAGTACTCGTCGTGGCCGGGGAAGACCAGGCCCCGATAGCGGCTGGGGTCCACGCGGCCCGCGTGCAGATCGCGGGCGTCGGCGTAGGCGAGGTCGTAGCCGTAGCGCTCGGCCCAGCGGATGAAGTCGTAGGCGTGCCCGACGTGCAGGGGCAGGCCGGCGCCCGCGTACGGCCGGTCGAAGGAGACGGTGATGGCCGCGTCCTCCTCGCCGAGCAGCCGGCCCTCCTCGTCCCAGGCGTGGTAGAGGCTGGCGCCGGTGCGGCCGTCTTCCGGATACAGGTTGTAGGCCTGCCAGGTGATGTCGGGCAGCAGCAGGAGCAGATCGGCGGGATGGCTGTCGCGGACGGTGAACGGGATGTGCGAGCGGTAGCCGTCGGCGGTGGTCAGCACGGCGACATGGGCGCCGATCGAGGCGTGCGAAGGGACCTGGTAGCGCCAGGACTGCCACCAGTGGTGGCAGGAGACGGTCCGGTCGGCGGCGAGCGGGAGCGGCTGGACGATCCCGGAGAGCCGGGGGCTGGTGGCGATCTTCGCGGCCCCGTCGCCGCCGTAGTGCCCGATCCGGTAGATGTCGACGGTGAACTGCTGCGGCGGGTCCACGGTGATGTGGAAGTCGATGGCCTCGCCGGGCTCGACGGCACCGCTGGAGGCGAACCCCTTGATCTGCTGGCGTACGTCGTCGGCGGTGCGCGGTCCGGTGACCCGGGCGGTGCTGCGCGGGGTGCCGCGCTGGAGCGGGAGGTGGTCGACGTACCAGGGCACCACGTGGCCGGTGTCGTCGAAGTAGTGCTCGCTGCCGCGCAGCCAGGGCAGCGGTCCCTGGCCGAAGGGGTCCGAGACGGCGTGCGCGAGGGCCCCGGACTCCCAGCGCCGGATGTGGTCCGACCGTTCCACCCCCATGTCACTCCCTCCCTCGATCCCCCGGGACATCCGTGATGCGACGTGTGATGCGGCTGCGGTACGACTGCAATACGACTGCGTCGCGCCGCCTGTCAGCTACCGGTCCCCAGCACATCACATAACGCACGCACTCCGTCACCGTTCGTCGCGAATTGACGTGAAGGGGAGCTTGGCGTTCCGGATCTGGACTGTGGAGGGGGTGGTGGGACTGGTGCGGGGGCGCCGGGGGCGGGGGCGCCGGGGCGGGGGCGGAGGTCGGGCGAGGGGGAGCGGCGGTCGGGCGCGAGGGCGGCGGCCGGGCGGGGCGCAGCGGCCGGGCCCCTCCGATCCCTCAAGCCCCTTAGACCCGTCAGACCCGTCAGACCAGCCGTACCGGCTTCTCCGGGCGGATGCCTATGGACGAGAGCCAGCCGCGCAGTTCCTCCGCGTTCCCGTCCTCGACCAGCGTCAGCACGGGCGAGACCAGGTCGGACCGCCGCACGCCGTCGACCAGGAGCGACGGGCCGTCCAGCCAGTCCAGCCCGGGCGTCGCGCCCGCCGAGTCGACGGCGGCGCAGCACACCATCGCCGTCACGTGGTCGGCGAGCAGCTCGCGGCCCGTCCTCGGCGGCTGGAGCGGGAAGAGCGGTATCGCGTCGGCGCCCCAGGACTCCGGGCCCGGCGCGGGCGGCGCGGACGCGGCTTCCTCGCCGGCCACTTCCGCCGCGATCCCGGCGGCCAGCCGCTCCGCTGCCTCGCCGTCGCCCGCGGTGAGGTGGTCGATGACACGGGCGAGCGTGGGCGCGGCCGGTTCCGCGCCGCGGCGCTCGCCGAGCCCGTCCAGGACACGGTGCAGCCGGGCGGCCTCGATGCGCCATTTGCGGTCGACGACTTCTTCCGGGTACGCGGCCCAGTCGACCGGCGCCCAGTCGGGGCCGGGCTCGGCGGGGCCGCCGTGGAAGAGCCGGGCCGCGAGCAGCGAGGTCGCCTCGTCGGCGGCCCCGGGCTCCTCCAGGAGGTCGCAGGCCGGCCGCTCGCCGAGCCGGGAGGTGAAGCCCTCGGCCAGCCGGTCGCGCCGGGACAGCTCGGTGAGCGCGGACACCACGCCCGCGTCCAGCCGGGACGGCCAGCGCCCCATCCGCCAGGCGGGCAGCGCGACCCGGGTGAGCAGCCGGTCCCAGCCCGCGTATGCGAGCCCGACCTGCTCCTGGGCGACGATCCGCACTCCGTAGTCCACACCCTGTGCACGCTCGGACGCGGCGGCGGCGACCCCGCGCTCCATTTCTGCGACGTGCACGCGGCAGCCCCTCAGAAGCAGCCGGGCCATCGAGCCGACGAAGCCGAGTGCCAGCCGCCGCACCGGGTCGAGCCCGGGGCGGGTGGTCACGGCGACGGCCGCGTCCAGACCCCGTACGAACCGGCGGGCGGCGGCTATGTCCGGGTGCGCGGAGGGGCCCGTACCGGCGACGACGGGGGCGAGGATCGCGCGCAGCTCGCCGACCCGCATCCACCACAGGAAGGGCGAGCCGATGACCAGGACCGGCGCGGCCGGAACCCGGCGGGTGCGGCCGGAGCGCACATCGGCGGCGCCCGGTATGGAGCGGGCGGACAGCACGGCCTCGGTGGCACCGTGCGCGCGATGCGTACGGTCCTCCAGCCAGCTGTCGCAGTCGGGGGTGAGGGCTATCGCCGAGGGCGCGGGCACATCGAGCCGGTCGGCCAGGTCCCTGACCAGGCGGTACAGGTCGGGAGCGGCCGATTCGGCGAGGTGCACCGTCGGGGACAGGGCGGGTCTGGCCCGCACGATCACCGCGGCGACCGCGCCCGCGAACAGCAGCACGAGCAGCGCGGTGGCGGTGACCGCCCAGCGCGCGGTGTCCCAGCCGCTGCCGTCGATGCGGCCCTGTACGGCGGCGACGCCCAGCACGACGGCGACGGCGGCCGGCAGCAGGGCCGCGGCCAGCGCCCTGCTACGGATGCGCAGCACGGCGAGAGCCCGCGAGCGCGCATGCAGCGCACCCGCCTCTCCACCCATTCCGGTATCGGACACGGCCGGACTTCACCCCCTCTGCCCTGCGGCGGCGTTGCTCACTCCCCCACTGTGGCACCCGCCACTGACATCGCAATGCCGGTGGGCCAAGTGCCGCAACGCCCTCGCCGCACCCTAGTTGGGGCCCCGGCGGGAGTCATCAGGATGGGCCGTTCGTCACTCGATGGAATGGCTTTGGGTAAAGGTGCGATTGCGTCGGGGGCAGCGGCCGGGCGGGGCGGTCCGGGCGCGCGCGGGAGCCTGGCGCGGGCGAGGCGGCGCGGGCGGCGGGGCCGCCGTAAACCGTCAGCCCCGCGCCTGCGCCGCCTCGCGCGCGATGTCCGTACGGTGCTGCGAGCCGTCGAGGCGGATGCGGGCCACCGCCGTGTACGCCCGGTCGCGGGCCTGTGCCAGGTCCTGGCCGGTCGCGGTGACCGAGAGGACCCGGCCGCCCGCGCTGACCACCGCGTCGCCGTCCCGCTTCGTCCCTGCGTGCAGGACGTACGCCGTGGGGGCGTCCTGGGCCGCGACCTCGTCCAGGCCCTCGATCGGGTCGCCGGTGCGGGGCGTGGCGGGGTAGTTGTGCGAGGCGATGACCACGGTCACGGCCGCGTCGTCGCGCCAGTTCAGCGGCGGTTCGACGTCGAGCGTGCCGTTGGCCGAGTTGAGCAGGACGCTGGCGAGCGGCGTCTTGAGGCGGGCGAGGACGACCTGGGTCTCGGGGTCGCCGAACCGCGCGTTGAACTCGATGACCCGCACCCCGCGCGAGGTGATCGCGAGGCCCGCGTACAGAAGTCCGGAAAACGGCGTACCCCGGCGGCGCAGCTCGTCCACGGTCGGCTGGAGCACGCTCGCCATGACCTCGTCCACCAGCTTGGGGTCGGCCCACGGAAGCGGCGAATAGGCGCCCATACCACCGGTGTTGGGGCCCTGGTCACCGTCGAGCGCGCGCTTGAAGTCCTGCGCGGGCTGGAGCGGAAGCACGGTCACGCCGTCGGTGATCGCGAAGAGCGAGACCTCGGGGCCGTCGAGGAACTCCTCGATGACGACGCGGTCGCAGGCGAGCGCGTGCTCGCGGGCCGCGGCGAGGTCGTCCGTCACGACGACGCCCTTGCCGGCCGCGAGACCGTCGTCCTTCACCACGTACGGAGCTCCGAAGGCGTCCAGCGCCTCGTCGATCTCCTCGGGGGTGGTGCACACGTAGGAGCGGGCGGTGGGCACGTTCGCCGCCGCCATCACGTCCTTGGCGAAGGCCTTGGAGCCTTCCAGCTGCGCGGCTTCCCCGGAGGGGCCGAAACAGGGGATGCCCGCGGCCCGTACGGCGTCGGCGACCCCGGCGACCAGCGGCGCCTCGGGCCCGACGACGACCAGATCGCTGCCCAGCCCGGCGGCGAGCCGCGCGACCGCGCCGCCGTCCAGCTGGTCCACGGGGTGGAGCTCGGCGACCTCCGCGATCCCGGCGTTGCCGGGGGCGCAGTGCAGCGCCGTCACGTCGGGGTCGAGGGACAGGGAACGGCACAGGGCGTGCTCGCGGGCACCGCCGCCGATGACAAGGACCTTCACGGTAGCCAGCCTAGCCGCCGCGGTGGCGTGATCTTTGTGCGGGCCACCGAGCGGACCCTCACCCCTCGTTCGTATATTCCTCCACCACGGTCGCCCCGAGCTCGCGCACGATCAGGTCGTGCCCGGACAGCGCGTTGTCCACCAGATCCGGGTCGTCGTCCTCCGGAACGTCGTCCTCCGGCCGGACCGGGGGCGGCGGCTCCTCCTGCCGTACGGGAGCGGGGGCCTGCGACTGCTGCTGAACGGGCGCGGGGGCGGCCTGAGTTGAGGGCCGGGGGGGCTGCGGAGGCGGCTGCACCGGCTGGTGCTGCTGCACGGGCGGCGCCGGGGGCCTGGGCGCGCTGCCGCCGAAGTTTCCCGCGGCGGCCGGGGGCTGGGCGCCGCCCGACGGGTCGATGATCGCCTCGACCTTCCACTGCACCCCGAACCGCTCGGAGAGCACGCTGCGCAGCACGTCCTCGCTGCCGCTGCTGGCGAAGTTGTCGCGGGCGCCCGCGTTGATGAAGCCGAGCTGGACGGTGGTGCCGTCGAACCCGGCCACCTGCGCGTTCTGACTGAGCAGGATCCAGGTGAAGCGCCGCTTGTTCTTCACGGCCTCCAGGATGTCCGGCCACATGTTCCGCACCTGCACGGCGTTGCCCTGGCCGGCGGGGGCCGGGGTGGGCTCGGCGGGGGCGGGGCGGGGCGGGGCGGGTTCGGGCGCGGGTGCCGGCGCGGCCGAGGCGGAGGGCCAGGCGCCCGTGGCGGGAGCGGTGGCACCGGGCCAGGCTCCGGGCCGCTGACCGCCACCCTGCCCGGGCGCGGCAGCAGACGGCCAGGCCCCGGCCCCGGACTGCCCGCCGGCCGGAGCCTGTACAGCTTGCCGCTGGTCGGGCTGCGGCTGAACGGGCTGAGGCTCGGCGGGGGGCTGCTGGTGCACGGTCGGCGTCGGCGGCGCGACCGGCACCGAAGGAGCGGGTGGGGCGGACGGGGTGGACGGCTCGACCGGCACCGAGGGGGCGGGCCCGCCCGCCGGTCCCTGAGCCACCCCCGGCCCCACACCCCGCACCGCGGCCCGAGCCGCCTCGGACCCGCCGGGGCCACCCCGCATCGGCGCATGCGCCTCGGGCCCGGGAACGTACCCCATGGCGGGCCCACCGGCGGGCGCCGCCTGGAAGTTGGCCCCGCGCTCAAGTCGGTCGATCCGGGCCTGGAGCGAGCGCTCGTCGTCGTACGCGGCGGGCAGCAGCACCCGGGCGCAGATCAATTCGAGCTGGAGCCGGGGCGAGGTGGCCCCGCGCATCTCGGTGAGGCCGGCGTTGACGAGATCGGCGGCCCGGCTGAGCTCGGCGGCCCCGAACACCGAGGCCTGCGCCCGCATCCGCTCGACCACGTCGACGGGGGCGTCGATGAGCCCCTTCTCCCCGGCATCGGGAACGGCGGCGAGGATGACAAGATCCCGCAGCCGCTCCAGAAGATCGGCGACGAAGCGACGGGGATCGTTGCCGCCCTCGATGACGCGGTCGACCACCTCGAAGGCGGCCGCCCCGTCCCCGGCGGCAAAGGCATCCACCACCGAATCGAGCAGCGACCCGTCGGTGTATCCGAGCAGCGCGGTGGCCATGGCGTACGTCACACCGTCAGCGGCGGCACCGGCGAGCAACTGGTCCATGACGGACATGGAGTCACGCACGGACCCGGCGCCGGCCCGCACCACGAGCGGCAGCACCCCGTCCTCGACGGGAATCCCCTCCCGCCCGCAGACCTCACCGAGGTACTCCCGCAGGGTGCCCGGCGGCACGAGGCGGAACGGGTAGTGATGGGTCCGCGACCGGATGGTCCCGATGACCTTCTCGGGCTCGGTGGTGGCGAAGATGAACTTGAGGTGCTCCGGCGGCTCCTCGACAACCTTCAGCAGGGCGTTGAAGCCCGCCGAGGTCACCATGTGGGCCTCGTCGATGATGTAGATCTTGTACCGGCTGGAGGCGGGCCCGAAGAAGGCCTTCTCGCGCAGCTCACGGGCGTCGTCCACGCCACCGTGCGAAGCCGCGTCGATCTCGATCACGTCGATGGACCCGGGCCCGTTGCGCGCGAGGTCCTGGCAGGACTGGCACTCCCCGCACGGCGTCGGCGTCGGCCCCTGCTCGCAGTTCAGACATCTGGCGAGAATCCGGGCACTGGTCGTCTTGCCACAACCACGCGGCCCGCTGAACAGGTACGCGTGATTGACCCGGTTGTTCCGCAGCGCCTGCTGCAGCGGGTCAGTGACATGCTCCTGCCCGATGACCTCGGCGAACGACTCGGGGCGGTAGCGGCGGTACAGCGCAAGGGACGACACGCATACGAGGTTATCGGGGCCCACTGACAACCGGCCCCGCCAACCGGACCCCCGCCGCCTCCGGACGGCGTACGACCAGCCGAATCAGCGCGTACGCAGGTGGAATCGACCCGCACCCGGACGGAAAAATGACTCGCACCGCACGGAAAATAAGGCGCCCCCCACGCACCCGCCAGAGCCGACCTACCCTTGCTGCCTTCCGGCCCTGGGGGAGTTCAGTCAGATAGCGCCACGTGAGGGGCTCCGCACAGGGTACCCGATCCCTGACGTGGGAACGAGTTCGCGAGCACCCCTCAACGTCTTGTATTGTTTGCCGCGGAGGATTCGCCTAGTGGCCTAGGGCGCACGCTTGGAAAGCGTGTTGGGGGCAACCCCTCACGAGTTCGAATCTCGTATCCTCCGCCAGTGCCTCACCGGGCACGATGTCGATGGGCCCCACCGCTTGCGGTGGGGCCCATCGACGTTCGTGGTTGAACTTCTGGTACCGGCCGGTGACACACCCGCCTCCCCAGGCGCAGGCACACCGATCGGTCGGCACTGGCCCTCACTCGCCTCCGCGCGGCAGCCGACGAAGGCGCTTTCGACCTGGATCTGCTCGAAGACAAGCGGAACTACCGCCGGTGAGCGCGGCCCAGTTCCTCATCGACACCAGCGCGCTCGCACGCTTCATGCGCCCCGACGCGGAACAGTACGGCTGGGACCAGGCCGCTGCGGCAGGGCTCATCGCGACCTCCCCCATCACCGAGCTGGAGCTTTTCTACAGTGCCCGGTCCGCCGAAGACCGCACAAAGGGCATCGAGGACATGCGGCTGCTGTTCGGCTGGGTTCCGGTCGACGATCGCGCGTACGACCGTGCCTGGCAGGTCCAGGAAGTCCTCACCAAGCGAGGGCAGCATCGGAGCGCGGGCGCCGTCGACCTCGTCGTGGCTGCGACGGCAGAGCTGCAGGGGCTGACTCTGCTGCACCGCGACCGGGACTTCGAATGCATCGCGGCTGTCACCGGGCAGGCACTCCAGTGGTACGGACCCGAGCTCGGCAAGTAGAGATCCCCGGTTGCAGTTCTGGTTGCGTTCACCGGCGTACAACACCGTTCGGGATCCCGGCCCACCCCAGCTGCACCGCAGGCGGCCGGGACAGCTCTCAGGGCCCCGGCGGCTGCCACAGCCCCGCCAGATCCCGGTACAGGCCCGGCCGGGCCTGGAGGTTCTGGTGGGTGTCCTGCCGGGTGTTCGTGCCGTCCAGGACCAGGACCCGGTCCGCCGCCTCGGCGGAGCTCATGCGGTGGGCTATCACCACCAGGGTGCCCGGGCGGCGGCGCATGGCCTGTTCGGCGCGGGCTTCGGCCGGCTGGTCCAGGTGGCACGTCGCCTCGTCCAGGATCGTCAGGCGGGCCGGGGACAGATAGGCGCGGGTCAGGGCGATCAGCTGCCGCTCGCCCGCCGAGAGCGATTCCGGCTTCAGGCCGGATTCGTATCCGCCCAGGTCCCGCACCAGGTCTCCCAGGCCCATCTCCTGTGCTGCCCGGTCCAGTTCGGCGTCCGGGACCTCGCGCTCACAGAGGTAGACCAGGTTCTCCCGCAGGCTTCCGCTGAATACGTATGCCTCCTGGGGGAGGTAGGTGCGAAGTCTCGCCCGGGCTTCTGGTGGAATGTCCCCGACGTTCACCTCGCCCCATTTCATGGTTCCCGATACGGGAGCCAGCGTTCCCGCCATGATGGCCGCCAGCGTCGATTTGCCCACTCCGCTCGGACCGACCACCGCCACGTGCTCACCCGGGCTCACGTGCATGTCGACCGCGCTCAGGACTTCATTTCCCGTGGCCGAATACGAGAAGGAGATTTCTTTCGCGGTTACGCCGAGTTCCGGGGCCGTCGTGACCGGTCGTTCCGCGTGATCGGCCGTCGGCTGCTGACCCGCGCCCCTCGGCTCCAGCAGGCGGCCCAGGGTGACCAGCAGCCGGATGCCCGTGGTTCCCAGACCCTGGACCAGGGACTGCACCGCTGGACGTAGGCTCTGCATCACGTACGTCAGGATGCCGAGTGTCGTGCCCGCGCTCGCCCCCGCACCTCCCCAGCGGGCCCACAACAGGATGAGGAGAAGGGGGAGCCAGCCCCCCAGGCCGAGCACTATCGTCCGGACGGCGTTCATCCGGGCCAGCATTTCGTCCGCGCGCACGTTTTCCCGTGCTGCCCGGTCCACTCGCTCGAATTCCGATTCCTCCATCCCGCAGGCCGTGATGTCACGCAGTCCCGCCGACAATTCCCAGGCCTCCTGCGCCAGGGTCTCCGCGGCCACGATGCTGCGCAGTTGAATTCTGGCGAGGCCGCGAAGGGCGAGCACATAGCCCACCACCGTGAGCAGGACCGGGGCGAAGATCAGGACGGCTGCCATGGGGGCCAGGGTGAGGGTGCCCAGACATACGCCCACGAACGCGAAGGCGAATCTGCACACCACTGCGATCAGGCTGCCCGCCGCCTCCCGGACGATTTCCACCTGCCGGGTCAGCCGTGCGACACCGGACAGGTCGTGTCGCGTGCGGGTCTCCGTCACCGCTCGCTCCAGCGAGCGTTCCACCGTGTACGCGACCAGCGCATCCCGCATGGGTTCGACGAACTCGCCGCTCCGCGCCAGGGCGTTCCTCGCTCCGTACGCCCCCACCGCCGAGCTGAACGCCAGCCCGGCCAGCCAGGCCAGGCCCACCAGCGGCGCGCCGTCGAGGAAGCCCCGGTCGACAGCCGTCGCGACCAGGCGGCCCGCGAGGAGGGCCGGAACCGATTCGACGGCGGTCCACAGGAGGAGCCGGAGCAGCAGGGGCGGGTCGCGTCGCAGCCACTCCCGAAGGAAGCGTCCGGGGGACGCGCCGGACGGTCCGGGCAGCGCAGCGGTCACCTCGCCGCCTCCGTCCGCGCCCCGCTCGCCGTCGGCTCGAACACCGCCCGGTACTCCGGGTCCAGCCACAGCCCCGCGTGCGCGCCGACCGCTCGTACCCTGCCCCCGTCGAGCCAGACCACCGTGTCCGCCCGGGCCGCGCTCGACACGCGATGTGCGACGACCACCCTGGTCGTGCCCGGCATGGCGGCCAGCAGCGCCTGGTTGACCTCGTGTTCGGTCGCCATGTCGAGGCTCGACGTCGCGTCGTCGAGGATCAGCAGCCGGGCCGGGCGGATGAACGCCCTTGCCAGACCCACGCGTTGGGCCTCGCCGCCCGACATGGCCACGGTCGCGAGTTCCGTCGCGAAGCCCTCGGGCATCTTGCCGATGAACGACTCCGCGCGGGCAAGCCGCGCCGCCCGCAGCACGTCCTGCCCGGTGGCCCCGGGCAGCCCAGCCGTGATCGCGGCCGCCACGTCGCCCCCCAGCAGGGCGGGCTTCTCGAAGGCCACGGCGATCTGCCGTCGCAGTACGGACTTGGGGACCTGTGGTACGGGAATCCCGTCGAGCAGCACCGCTCCCTCGTCCGGGTCCAGGAGCCGACCGAGCAGCGCGGCCGCCATGGACTTGCCCGAGCCCGACCGGCCGACCAGGGCCGTCACCCGGCCGGGTGCCACGGTGAGGTCGACGTGGTCGAGCAGGGTCCGCCCGCCCCGTCGGACCACCGCCCCCCGGATCTCCGCACGGGCTCCGGGAAGCCCCGGTCCGGCGCGCCCCCGGGTCTCGTGTTCCGGCTGTGTCGCGCCATGCAACCACCGCGCCACGGAACGTCCGTCCTCCCCGTACCGCATCGGCCGCGACGCGGTGAGCGTCGCCAACCGCTCGGCGCCCGCCCTCGCCCGGGAGAGCTGGCTGATGAACAGCATCGACATCCCGAGGCCCGTGCCCATGGCCGCGTACTCCGCCGCGGCCAGCAACTGCCCCGGGGTGATGCGGCCCGCGCCGAGGGCGAGGCCGGCGGTGGCGACCACCGCGGCGTTCAAGAGGGGGAAGAGCAGGCCGGTACGGGCCGTCACCTTGCCCTGGAGTTGCCAGAGCGCCTGGCCGCTGCATCGCAGCCGGGGCAACGGCGCCAGGATCCGGGCGACTTCACGCTCGCTGGTGTGCGACACCGCAATAGTGCGGGCCCCGTCCAGCGCCTCGGTAAGGCGCGCCGAGATCTCACCCTGCACGTCCAGGTACCCCGCGACCAGCCGGGAGCTGTCGGCGGCGAAGGCCTTCAAGCACCAGGCGGCCAACGGCAGCCCGCACGTGAAGACGAGCCCCACCGATGCGTCGGTCCACCACAGCGCGGCGAGCGCGACCAGCGCGGGGGCGAGCGAAAAGCCCAGCCAGACCGCGGCGTTGGTGCCCATGGAGGCCGCGGCCGCGCTCTCCAGGAGCAGCGTCGCGAACTCTCCCGACTTCGGGCCGGCCGGTGCGTACGGCCCCGCGGCCAGGACGCGGCGCGTGGCGAGCCGCCGGAAGAAGAGTGCCGAACGGGCCTGGATCAGGCCCGCCGTGTAGTCGCTCAGAGCTTCGGTGACCACGTACAGGGCCACGAGAGAGGCGCAGAGCAGCAGGCAGCCGGTGAAGTCCCGTCCCTCGATGAGCGCGTCGACCGTGGCGCCCAGGGCCGCGGGCAGGGCGAGCTGGGCGCCGGTGCTCGCCGCGTTGGCGACGGTGAGCAAAACGGTCCGGCCCGCCTGGGCGCGGGCCGCGGTACGAAGCAGCCGGGCACCGGAACCGAACATCGTGTCACTCCCCCTCAGCCGGTCGTCCCTGCTGTGTACGCGGCAAGCGTCCCGGGGCAGAGGAAACCCCGGGACGCTGCCGGATCTCGGTCCGCTCCGCCCAAAGGGCGGTGCGGGACCGGGTCAGGTCCGCGCGGCGATGGATCAACCGGTCTGTCCATGAGCCCGGTTGGGCATCCGGTCCGCGCGGCCCGGCCCGTCAGCAGCTCAGTTGCAGAAGATGTAGCTGGAGTTGCTGCAGTTGTTGCTCGCGCTGCTCATGGGCGCCATCTCGTCGCCCTCGGGCAGTTCCAGTCCCTGGAGGTCAAGCAGTGCCATGACGTACTCCTTCTCATGCGGGACCGGCGGGTGCCGGTCGGGGTGGTGTGCTTCGGTGCGGCCGGGTCAGTTGCAGAAGACCCAGCTGGAGTTGCTGCAGTTGCTGCTCGCGCTGCTCATGGGCGCCATCTCGTCGCCCTCGGGCAGCTCAAGCCCCTGAAGGTCAAGCAGTGCCATGGTGGTGTCCCTCCTCTCGCATCGGATCGCAGGTGTGGGGGCCCTCGCCCGTCCGCGGACGTGCGAGGGAGTTCAAGGGGTCCGGGCCGCCGTCAGGAGCGGCAGGCCCGGGCGGTCGGGGTGGGCCGCCGCCGACAGGGCGAGCAGCACTCCCGCGGAGCCGGTGGCCAGGTCCATCGACAGGCGCATCAGCATTTCGCCGGGGAAGGCAAGTCCGCCCTCGTACGACAGGGCGTGCAGCCGGAGCAGCCGGGCCTGGCGGGCGAGGTCGTCGGCGACCTCGGCGGTCGGCCGCACCCGGGCCCGCTCGGCGAGGTGCAGGATGAGGCCGGCCCGGCCGTTGAACAGGTTCGGCTGCACATAGAACTGGGAGGTCGCGGATGCGGCTAGCGCGTCGGACGCGCGGGCCAGGTCCTCGTCCGGCCGGTGTCGCAGGTAGTGGTCGAGGACCATGCCGATCCCGGCGCTTCCAGTGGCGAGGTACGGCATGGTGCGCCAGCCCTCGTTGACCTGCATCATGCCGTTGTCCAACGTGACGCAGCGGCGCAGATCCTGACGGAGCGCCAGTTCGGCCAGGTCCAGGAAGGCACTGTCGCCGGTCCGCTCGAAGAGCCGCAGGTGGAAGAGGGCCGGCCCGGACGAGCCGCGCAGCAGTCCCGCGTAGGGGCGGTCGCCGCCACTGACGGTGGGTACGGATGTCACGCCGCCCAGGCGGTCGCCGATGAGCCCGGCCGCGCGCAGGGCGGCCTCCAGGTACTGCGGATCTCCGGTCGCATCGGCGAAGGACAGCAGGTTGAGGCCGATGCCGGACAGTCCGCCGCGCAGGTCGGTGCCCAGCTGCTCCCACTTTTCCTTGAGGCAGATGCCGACCAGCTCCCGGGCGATGTCCTCGTGCCCGAGCCTGAGGAGCGCATGGGCGACGCCGTGCATGCCGTCGTAGAGCCCGAGCCGGTCCTGGGGGCGCGGGACCAGGGCGCGCCGGGTGAGCCAGTCCTCGAACTCCGGCGGATAGTCGCAGCCCGCCTCGTTCAGTGCCAGCAGTACCCCGGACGCCCCGTGCATGAGATTCAGCGCCCCGGTGTGGAACTGCTCGATGTCGCCGGGGAAGAGCCGGTCGTCCCTCTCGGGGGTGGCACTGCGCACGATGGCCCGCGCCAGCAAATCGCGAACGTCCGGCCAGGTATCCGGTTCAAGTCCTATGGCAGGCAAGGGAGTTGACTGCGATGGCCGGACCGGTCCCATGACCTTTTCCACGGCCTCTTCGAGGTACCCCGGCGGCACCGGGAAGACTCGGCGGATCTCGTCCGCGAAGTGCCGCGCCTTGGCGAAGTCGTGCCGGAACAGGGTGGTGAGGGGCATGAACAGGGAGAGCCGCAGACAACCGACGGCGTAGTGGTCGTGCTCGAATCCCACGCGGTCGGCGGGGGCGGCGAAGGCCGGGTTCACCAGAGTGGGTTTGACTCCGTCCTCGGCGTCCGCCGAGACCTCGTAGTCGATCAGCCGGACCTGGTCGTCGGCGGTGATCAGGACGTTGAACGGGTGCAGGTCGCCGAACACGATGCCGCGTTCGTGGATCTGCGCGACAGCCGCTTCGACCTGGCGTGAAATACCGACCGCCCATTGTGTGTACGCGGCCGCGCCCTCGGGACTCGTCTCGCGTTCGTTGAGGGGATAGCGGATCGCGAAGGTCTTGCTGAGGGTCTCGCCCTCGATGAATTCCTGGACCAGGAAGTGGTGGCCGCCCCATTCGAAGTAGTCGATGAGTTCGGGGACCGCCTCGATTCCGCGCAGCCGTTCCAGGATGTCCCGTTCCTGGCGGAGCCTGGTGACGGCGTCGGCCGAATCCAGCGTGAGACCGGCATAGGGGCGCGCTTCTTTGAGGATGACCTTGCGGCCGGTGGCACGTTCCTTGGCCTCGTACAGGCCGCCCGCGTTGGAGAAGTGCACCGCGCGTTCGACGACGTAGCCGATCTCTTCCGTCGTGCCCTTCTTCCGCGCTTCGAGGTGGGGCCCGAGGAATTCCGGCAGTTCGATCCAGGACGGCACGTGGAAGACGGGGTCGCGGCGGTCCGGGACCAGCACGCCCCGGTCGTCCTCGATGGCACCGACCAGGGAGCCGGTGGCGGAGAGGCAGTGCCGCTCGACGAAGCCGCCGTAGCGGACGTACAGCGGGCCCTCGCCCCAGCGCAGATCGCTCAGGATGTACGGCCCCTGCTCGCCGTCGAGCTCCTCGCCCAGCTCCCGCAGGACGGTGTGGCACACCTGGTCGTCCAGCGGATAGATGGTGATGAACTTTCCGCTGGCGCCGCGGTCGGAATACTTCAGGTTCCGGTTCTGCAGGACGTGGCGTCCGCTCAAGTATTTGAAGGAAATGCCGCGCGCCACGCAGTAACGGTGGACGGTTTCGAGGACCGTGTCCGCATTTCCCCGGTGCGCGGATACGTGGATCTTCCAGCCCTGCAAGGGAAGGACCTGCTCTGGCGGACTGCAGACGGTCCAGTCCTCCTTGGCGGTCTTCCGCCAACCGGCGGGCAGTTCCTCGGAGTCAACCCGGAAGGCCTGCTTCTGCATTTCCTCCGTACTGGCTGCCCGGTCGGGCAGGTCATAGAAGTAGCGGTCCGCCAGACAATAGACGTCGTAACGCTTGTCCACCATTCCCCCTGCGGTTGCCCATCCGTTTCCGGTGCGCATCCATTTTCGAATACCGAGGCAATGGTTCACCAGCGCATAATCCATGGTTCTCCCCGTGGATTACCCATGGGCGAGCGCCTTTGGCAAGTGCCGGAAAACAGGAATGCGGCGGTCCGGGCGGACTGGCTCCGCCCGGACCGCCGCACTTCGGCCGGCTACGCGCCGCGCAACGCCGCCGAGGGGCGCTCGCGCAACGCGATGCGCGTCACCGCCACGCCGGTCGCGAGCGCGAGGACACCCGCGCCCGCCACGATCAGGGCCGAGGTGGAGCCCGGCAGATCGGGGGTGCCCGAGCCGGTCAGGGCCCGGCTGAAGGCAGTCAGGACCGCGCCCGCCACGGCGGCGCCGACCAGCAGCGCCGCCAGGACCGTGACCGCCGTCTCCAGCCGCATCATGCGCACCACCTGTCTGCGCGTCGCGCCGACGAGGCGCAGCAGCGCGAACTCCCGGGACCGCTCCATCGTGGTCATGACCAGGGTGTTGACCACCGAGATCGAGGTGAAGACCGTGATCACGCCGAGCAGGAGGTACGTGACCGTCATGGACGCGTCCTGCTGCCGCTGGGCCTCGGCGCGATAGCCGGCCCGGTCCAGCATCCGCCAGGCCGGGTGGGCGCGTTGCAGCGTGTCGAGGCCGTCGGCCACGGCCCGGTCCTGGCCCGGCCGGGACCGCACGTACACCAAGTCCTCGGCGGGCGGGCCGTCCTGACTGTGGGCGGCGGCGAGCTGCCCGCTCAGGACCGCGTCGCCGAAGCCCTGGCTGCGGGTGTAGACGGCGGCCAGACGCACCCGCTCGGTGCGGCCGCTCTCCATTTCGAGGCGTACCTCGTCGCCGACCTTCGCGTGGGCCCGCCCGGCCATGCGCTCGCTGAGCGCGATGTCGTCGCGGCCGAGCCGGTCCAGGGATCCGGCGCTCGTACCCAGGTCGAGCACCTGCCCGAGCGGGCCGGGCGTGACGGCCGTGGCCACCGCACCCGGCCCGGTCGGCGCAGGACCGTCGCCGAGCAGCACCCGCACAAAGGTGCTGGACACCCCGATCGCCGCGGCCACGCCGGGGACTTGGCCGACAGTGGCGGGCGCGGCGGCGGGCAGGCCGCCGGAGGCCCGCACCATGTGGTCGGCCACGATCCGGCGGTCGTCGAGGCGCTGCACCTCGTGCCATTTCATCTGCGGGACGAACAGGGCGACCGCGGCGAAGGCGACCGTGAGGGCGAGCGGCACGACCGCCGCCGCCAGCCTGCGGTGGCCGAGGTTCAGGTTCGCCCGGACGAGGAAGCCGACGCCGGGGAACAGCACGCGGCACAGCAGCCCGAGCGCCGCGCCCGCCAATCGGCCGATCCAGGGGGCGAGCAGGGCCACGGCCACCATCAGGACCATGACCATGCCCGCCGCCGAGTTGGCCGCGTCGGACCCCTGGGAGCCCGCGATCGCGAAGAGGCCCCAGCCGCCGCCCACCAGCACCGCAAGTCCCGTACCCGTGCGCAGCACTCCGACCCGGCGGCTCGGCACGGCCGCTTCGCCGAGCGCCTGAACGGCGCGGACCCGAGCGGCCCGCCGGCCGCTGCTCCACACGGCGGCCTCGGCGGTCACGCAGCACACCGCGACGGCGCAGATCAGGGCGACGGCACCGAAGTCCAGGGCGAAGGCGTCCGGGATCATCGACTGGGCGGCGAGCCTGGCCCGGATGGCCGCGGCGAGCAGCACGCCGAGTCCGCAGCCGGGCACCGCGGAAGCCGCGGTCACCACCAGCGCCTCGATCGCGATCAGGCGGCGGATCTGCCGGGGCGTCGCCGCGATGGCCCGCAACAGGGCGATTTCCCGGGTCCGTTGCTGTACGGCGAGGGAGAAGGCGCCGGCGACCGCGAACGAGGCGACGAAGAGGCAGATGAACCCGAACGGGACCGCGAAGGAGACCACGTCCTGGCCGCCCTGGGCGGACGGCGCCCGTGCGCCGGACTGGAGCAGCACCGCGCAGGCAGCGACCAGCGTCTGGGCGCAGATCATGGCGACGAAGCAACCGGCGAACGCGGTCCTGCGGGTCCGCACGGTCTGCCAGGCGAGCTGGAACAGCACGGTGCTCACGCTCCCAGCCGGGCCATGCGTTCGGCGATCGCCTCGGCCGACGCGGAGCGCAGCGCCTCGGTGATCCGCCCGTCCTCCAGGAGCAGTACGCAGTCCGCGTAGGAGGCGGCCACCGGGTCGTGGGTGACCATCAGGACCGTCTGGCCGGTCCGGTCCACGAGGTCGCGGAGCAGTTGCAGCACCATGCGGCCGGTGGAGGTGTCCAGGGCACCGGTGGGTTCGTCGGCGAAGACGACGTCGGGCCGGGTGACCAGCGCGCGGGCGATGGCGACGCGCTGCTGCTGGCCGCCGGACAGCTCGCTCGGCCGGTGTCCGCGCCGGTCGGTGAGGCCGGTGTACTCGATGAGCTGGTCGAGCCAGACCCCATCGAGCCGCAGCCGCCGGCCGCCCAGGCGCACCGGCAGCGTGATGTTCTGCTCGGCGGTGAGCGCGGGCAGCAGGTTGAAGCCCTGGAAGACGAAGCCGATCCGCTCGCGCCGCAGTTCGGTCAGTGCCGTCTCACTGAGCCCTGCCAGGTCCCGGCCGCCGATCTCGACCGCGCCCCGGTCCGGCGCCTCAAGGCCCGAGGCGCAGTGCAGGAAGGTGCTCTTGCCGGATCCGGAGGGGCCCATGACCGCGGTGAACGTTCCGTACGGGAGCTGCGTGGAGACGTCCCGCAGCGCCGTCACGGCGGTGCGGCCGCGCCCGTGCGTCTTGGTCACCCCGCTCAGCCGCACCGCCCACTTCTCGTCCCCGCCCGCGGTGCGGGGGTGCGCCCCGGATAAGTCCCCGGTACGTCCGGTCTCCGTGCTGCCGTGCTGTTCCACGCCTGCCCTCTCTTGCGCGAGGCTCCTACCGGTGTGCCGCAGGGGGCACGATGTCCCTCAACTGTCGTTGTTCCGAGCATAGTTAGTGGGCGTGGCCACTCTTCTCGCCTCGCGGCCGGATCCGCTCACCGCACGGCCGCGGCCAGGGCGCGGGTGAAGGCAGGCAGGTCGACAGTGCCCCAGCCGCTCGCGGTGTCGAAGCCGGCGCGGGCGGTGAACCCCCGCACCCCGCCGTAGTCGTTGCTGCCCCGGGTGACGTCGGTGATCCCGGCCGCCGCGCCCAGCGGGCCGAGCCGGTACAGCGCGGGGTTGACGTTGCCGAGCCGGCCGCCGTGCAGCTGCGCCGCGAGGGCGAGCACGCCCGCGAACAGCGGCGCCGACTGCGAGGTGCCGCTGGCCCCCTGCATGGTGATGTCCGGAACCGAGCGCCCCGGCGCCACGTCGGGGCAGCCCAGGCGGTGTTGCCACGCCGGGCGGGCGAACCGTACCGAATGGCCCGCCCCGGTCCTCGGCCACAGCGTGTCGGGGGCCGTCCGGTGCCCCTCGGGGTCGACGTGCAGCTGCGCTCCGCCGACGGCGGTGACCCGCGGGTCGGAGGCGGGCCAGGCCACCACCCGGTGGGAGTGGGTGCGGTCGGGCGCGTCGCGCAGCGGTCCGGTGGGGCCGTGGTCCCCCGACGCCGCCACCAGGGTTATCCCGGCCCGTGCGGCCCGGTCGAAACTCTTCCCGTAGCGCGGGATCGACCTCGGGTCGCGGAAGTTCTCCTCGGGCGAGCCGAAGCTCATGGACACGACGTCGGCGAGCCCGTGTTCGGTGATGTGGTCGAGGGCCCGCATCATCTCGGGCATGCCCGTCTCGCCCTGCGTCTCGTCGACCGGAGTCGCGGCGACGACGATGCGGGCCCCGGGCGCCAGCGAGTGGATCATCGCCACGTCGATACGGGTCTCCGACTCCCAGGCCCGGCAGTTCTCCGTGTTCACCCCGGGGTCAGTACAGGACGGCACCTTCCCGACGGGTTCGATACGGCGGATGTCCGCGGGCGGCAGGTCGTAGGTCTTGTCGTACTCGGCCATGAACTTCTCGATGCCCGGATCGCCGAAGGAGACCAGCACGGCGACGGTGGTGCCCCTGCCGGTGACGCCCTGGCGCCACAGCTCCGCGGCCCGGTAGGGCACCGCGATCGACGGCTCCTTGGCGGGGGGCCGCGCGGCCGCGAACCCGGGCTGGACGCAGGGGGCGAGCAGCGCTCCCAGGGCGGCCGGCAGCACGATGGCACGCCGCCGGCCCACGAACCGCCCGGACTTCCGCATCCGCCTCATCCCCGCTCCCGCCTCCTCGGCCCCAACCAGCGCCCGCTCAGGGCCCCTTGCTACCGCAATGATCGAACGGCGAGGGGCCGAGAGCGCGGCCCGGCGCCCGAATCGTGGAATATCCACGAGTCTGTACGCGGCCTTCGGCCGGATCAGTGCCCCAGCCTCTTCAGCGCCTGCTCGGAACTTCGTTGCAACGACCAGCCGTTCGCGCTCGGCCGGGTGCCGCCGCAGCCGGCGGCCGGAACTCCTGCGATACCTCACGCAGTGCTCCGTTTGCGGGATGAGTCCTGCGGCGACGAGAGGGTGGCGTACGCGCGCGCCAGGCTCAGCAGCCGGGCCACCTCCGCCCCGTAGTCCCCGCGCCCGGCGGGGTACGGCTCGACGGCCCCGGCCGCCTCTGCCGGCTCCTCGGCGGGCCGGTCGGCGCTCTTGGCCGTCAGGGCGTGCGTGAGGGCGGTCGCCTGCACCGCGGCGTTCAGTCCCTCCCCGCTCAGCCCGGCCCGGCGGGCATCCCGCTCGGCCCGTTCGCTCACGGCCGGATCCATGTAGGGCCGAAGGGCAAGGAGACCGTCCTGGATCTCGATGATCTCGCGGTACAGCCGGTAGTTGATGTCCCCGGGCCGGATGCGAGCGAGCAGAGTGGAAGGCCGCGGCTCCAGGACGATGTGCGGGTTCGCCCGGTACAGCGCGCGCCACAGGGAGTGCAGCCGCTGGTAGTTGGCGAAGTTGCGCAGCTTCTGGTTCAGGTCGGAGGCCTTCGGCCCCCAGGACGGCATGGTGAGCCCCGCGGCCAGGAACGAGATGCCGATGCTGTTGGCCAGCGGCGTCGTCAGCTCCCAGCGCAGCGGGTCGAGCCCGAGCTGCACGGCGATGACGGCCGAGGCGCGGTGGACGCAGTAGACGAGGTACGCGCTCGCGCCGATCCCCGTGGTGTACAGGCCCCGGCACAGCCACTGGCGTCCGGCCACCCGCCCGTAGCGCCGGCACAGCCGGATGATCTCCACCATGCCGGTGCCGAAGGCGGCGACGTACACGAGGAGGTAGACCGTGACGGCCGGGCGGTGTGCGTTCTGCAGCAGGTAGTGCGGGGAGCGGGGGCCCGTCCCCGAGTCGGCCACCACCCACATCGTGAGCATCGCCGCGGCACACAGCGCACTGCTCGCCAACAGCCTCACCGCTCGGCGACGGGCCTGCTGCGGCGGATGGACCCAGTACGCGATGGCGATGAGGATGGCGGCGCTCGATGCCACGCCGCCCAGGAGATGGATGCCGAGCGCACCCAGGTCGGGAACGCCGGTGCGGGCGTCCACGGCCGCCGATACGCGTGGGGTGGACAGGGCGAAGGAGGCGGCCTTGCAGGAGAACGCGACGAGCAGCGCGATCAGCGCCGGATCGCGCGGGTGCCTGCGCACGTCGCGCAGCTTGTAGAGCAGGGCGAGCACGCAGATCGCGGCGCACACCGGAAAGACCACGCTCTTGACGCCGGGCACAGCTCCTCCAGGTCCTGGTGGCGGATGAGGGGTCCGCAGCGGGGCGTCGGGCTCAGTGCGGTGGTTTCAGGGACTGGTCGATGCGGGCGACGGCTGCCGCGTCGCCGGAGGGCACCGGCCAGCGGGGCTCCTTCGGCGGGCGGGTGACGCGTTCGAGGATCAGCGAGGCGACGATCTCCGCGGCCTGCTCCTCCTGGGTCGGATAGCTGGTCCGCCCGAGCACGTCGAGGACGCGCCGGGGATCGAGGCTGGGCAGGAGCAGCCCGATGCTGTCCGGGTCGAGCCCCGGGGAGCGGGAGTGGCAGCACAGCATGTGTGCCAGTTCGTGGGCGACGATGTGGTCCCGGTGCAGCGGACCGGTCCGCGCCTCGACGACGATGAGGTCGAGGGCCTCCGTCGCCAGCCAGAGCCCGCAGGGGCGGCCCGCGCCGAGGGCCAGGGAGACCATCTTGATCGGACGTCCGCGCTCGACGCTGAGCCGGTCGATGAGCGTGGCGATGTCGCTGCCGTCGGGCAGGTCCAGGCGTGCCAGTAGTTCTTCGGAAGTCCGCCGGAGAAGCTGGAATTCCTTGCGTACGGATCGGCTGCGCGCGGCCCGGAATAAATTGGGGAGCTTCACGACGGCCGGCTGGAATTGCTCTCCGGACACCCCCGGAGCAATTCTCTGCTGAGAGGCTGCTCCGGAGCTTGCAGTTTCTGCGGCATGCACCCTCCACAAACGCCTCGGAGCCAATGCGGAAATTGGCTGGGCTTCCGCGGTCAGGAGCCCTCGGCGATGCTAACCGCCGCGGCCCGCCGACTGCCCGACGCGCTGGCCGAAAGGCAACTGCCTTCGGCCTTCAGCCGGTTACTCGTCGGCGGGCTCGGGGTCGGTCCCGCCGGGCAGCCCTTCGAGCTCGCGGGCGCGCTCGATGATCTCCTTGATGGTCCGAAGACTCCTGGGTGACAGGCCGGCTGCGCGCAGCGCCACGTGCTGCACCCCGGCGGACCGCAGGGCGACCATCAGCTCCAGCTCGCCGTCGACGGCCTTCGTCACCTCGTCGTCGAAGAAGTAGGCCGGGGGCACGCCGAAGAAGCGGGCGAGCGCTTCCAGGTGTTTGAGGGTGGGGTTGTCGCGCTGCCCCTTGCGCAGCAGCCAGATGTAGCTGCCGGAAATGGACACGTCGGCCGAGGTGATCGCGCGGGCGACCTCTTCGGTGCCGTAAGGACCGCGGCCGGCCGGCAGGACTGTCTCAAACAGGTGGTTCAGCTTGGCGGCGAGCGTACGCCCGCCCGCGTCCTCGGAATCGGTCAAGGCGCACCTCCGTTCCGCGTCAATCTAGCGCTCCACCCGCGTAGTAGTCGATGGCGCGGCCTATCCATATCAGTTGACAGGGCGCGGGCGGGCGACCTAGCGTCCCGAGGGTGAGCCATCAACTCATGTTGCTGGAAAGGTCAGTTGCTCAAACCACTGGTCGACGACCCGTCGGCACGGCAGGTATGCGAACTTCTCTGGCTAGGGGGCGAAAAACTGTGAGCATCACAGAAGGAGAAACCAGACTCGGCCGCGACGCGGAAACCATCGGGGTATTCGTCCTGGCGCGGGGCGCGCTCCCCCGCAGCGGAATTGTCGCGATGATTTCGTCCCGGCCGGGAATGCGGGTCCTCGGCGAGGCGGAGAATGCGGCGGCCATAGCTCCGGGCCGTACCGAATGCCCGGACGTGCTGGTGCTCCTGCTGCCTGCCGGCGACCGGGCGGGTATGGAATCCCTGCGTGAAATCCGTCGGCTCTTCTACGACTGTCCCGTCCTGCTCGTCGTCGGCGGCCTCGCGGCAGGCGGAGCGCAGCGGGCGCTGGCGGCCGACGCGGCCGGGGTGATCTCCGACGCGTCCTCGGCGGACGTACTGATCGATTCCATCAGACGGCTGCAGGCCGGGGAGCGGGTCGTCGGGCCGGACGTCGCCGTCCTCGGCAGCGCGCACTGCCCGAATCCGCTGACCCCTCGCGAGAACGAGATCCTGGGGCTCGCGGCCGAGGGGGAGAGCCCCGAGGAGACCGCGCGGCATCTCCATCTCTCCGCCGGCACCGTACGCAACCATCTGCTGTCCGCCGTCCAGAAGGCCGGCGCCAGGAACCGCCTGGACGCCGTGCGCATCGCGCGCCGCAAGGGCTGGCTCTGAGTGCCACAGCGCGGACGGGGGTGGCATTCCGTACCACCGTTGAGATGCGGATACTGGCCGCCATGGCTTCGTCGTCGCAAGAAGAGATCGGCAACGCGGATCGGGTACGCGACGGCCCTGCAGGCTGGTGCGGTGCATCGCAAGGCGCCGGAGCGGCCTGAATAGGGGTCCCTCTGGCCCTTAAGGCCTTGAGGGCGGAGCTATCGGGTCGTTTCGGCAACGCGGCGAGGTGCCGTGCCAGCCGCCGCGACCCCGGCCATGATCCACCGGACGTCCCCTAGTTCCCAGCCGTCCTCTAGTTCCCAGCCGCCCTCGGGCGGCAGTTCGTCTTCAGCCGGGCGCCCGGCGGTACGTGCTGCGGCGACCGCCGCGATGTCGACGGCGGGCGCCTCCCGGGCCGTACGGGTGCCGAGCCGCCACAGCCGACGGCACGCTGCCGTCATCAGAGCGTCCGGCACTGCCGGCTCTCCTCCAGTGGCGCGTCACGGCCACCACCCGCGCACTGGTGACCCCACCCTCGACCGCGGACAGGTCACCGAGCACCCACGGCGGCTTCCGGCAGGCCAGCACCTGCTGCCGCCGCCGCTCTTCAGGTCGATGACGGCGTTCACCAGCCCGTTCGTCAGCGCCAAGACTTCATCCAGCCCCACCGCCCACGAAATCAGCACCTCCCCTTCGAGAAGTCGCGCTTCCGTCCCTGGGAAACCAGCCCGTCAGCGGCGGAGTCAGACCGCGACGAGACGCACCCGGTCTCCGCACAGCTTCGCCATGTCGTCGATGTCGCAGGTGAGCATCACGACCGGCCGCTGCTGCCGCAGCGCCATCTCGGCGACGACCGCGTCGATGGCGCATGTGTGGCCGTGCAGGCCGGTGTTCAGCAGTAGCGCGGAGGCAGCTTTGGCTTCCTCATCCCCGATGTGGACGATACGCACCCCGGACAGCACCCACGCGAGTCTCGCCTTGTCCGTCCGGCGGTGGGTGGCTTCGATGATGGTGAGCGCGCTGATCACCACTTCCATGCCACGCTTGCGTGCCTCGGCAACCAGCGCGACCGCCGACTCGTGATCGTTGACGAACTTCGACAGTCCCTCACAGTCGAGAACGAGGGTGCCTTCGTGGCTCAACTTGCGGCGGGCCACTCGCCCTCCTCGGCGAACACCTCGTCGAAGACCTGACGCGCCCGCACCTGTTCCCGCTCCGAGATGGGCCCCTGACGGCGCTCGTAGTCGGCCAGATACTCATCCAGGATCTGGCCTCGCAGCTCGCGCTCGACCGCCGCCGCGATGAACGCGGAGAACTCGCGCTTGCCCACCCGCTGCCGGATGGCCTCGGCCGTTCCTTCCGGAAGCGAGAGGCTGACCCTGGTCGCCGGCCCCTCACCGATGCTGTACGGCGTCTCACTCATGCATCAAGATTATCAAAGAAGTAGGAATCTGGCGCGGCGATCGTGGGATCACCTCGCAGGCCCGCCTGATCTCGATCGCGCGGTCTCAGTTCTGGTCTCATTCCCCTACGTCCGGGACTGCTCGCCGCAGCGATACGGAGGTCACCGGGGTCGGCAGTGCTCCTGCGCCACCGAGACGAAGGCCAGCTTCGCCCGTTTCAGTTCGTCCGGCCGCTCATGGCGTCGCAGGCAGTCGACGAGATGCTGTGCCGCCGCGGCGGCATCCGGCGGGCCTTCCAGGAGCACGCCGCCCAGGGCGCGTTGCAGCAGGACGTCGTCGTCGGCCTGCCCCCGCCCGTTCCGCTCGGTGAGGATCCTGGCCTCCGCGGCTCCGAGGAACTCCGCGTAGCTCTGGCGGCGGAGGGCGAGCTCGCGGTGCCCGGACTCGGCGCGGAGCGTCATGCGAACAGATTCGAGCAGGGCGTCCGCCTGGCGGTCGCCGGCGTGCCGTGCCGCGGTGGCCTGCCGGATGCCGGCGCTGCGGGTGTACCAGCCGGTGACGACGCTGCCCGCGACCGCCGCCCCCGCGGCGATCAGCGCGATTCCCCAGTCACTCATGCCGCCATCTTCGCGATCGGCCAAGGCATCCCACACCCCCTTGCCGAATGTGCGGCGTGGATCACTCTCAGCGACCTGCGAACAGCGTCCGATAGGATCGGATCATGTCGCCCGACGACGCGGATGAACCTGCCCTGACCTGCGGAAACAGCTGTCTCCGCCCGCCGGTTGCCGGTAAACTGGAAACTTCGCGCGACGGGCGACGGGCGACGGGCGACGGGCGACGGGCGACGGGCGACGGGCGAACGGTTCTGTTCGCGGCTCGATCGGCGGTAGCCCTGTATCGCCTGCTCGACGTTCTCCCCATATTCTCCGGTGACGACCGGATCACCCGCCTGTTCACCCTCATCCCCGGTTCGGACTTCGGAGCCGACGCCCTCTCCACGATCGACGCCCTCGGAGGCCGCACGGTCCCATGGAGCGAAGCCGGCGGTCACACGTACGACCTGGTCATCGCCGCGAGCCCGAAAGGCGACCTGAGTCTGCTGCGCGGTCCGCAGGTCCTCCTGCCGCACGGCGCGGGCTTCAACAAGTCGATCCCCGGCGACGGTTCGGCCGACTCGGCGTCCGGACTGGACCCGGCGTATCTGCGCCGGAACCACCGCCACGCCCCGATAGCGCTGCACGCCCTGGCCCATCCCGAGCAGATCGCCAGGCTGGCCGCCACGAACCCGCAGGCCGCCCGGCGCGCGAAGGTGATCGGCGACCCCACTCTGGAGCGCGTCCTCGCCTCGTCGTCCCTGCGCGAGGGCTACCGAGCCGCGTTGGGCACCGGGGCCCGCGAGCTGCTGGTCCTGGTCTCCACGTGGGGGCCCGAGTCCCTCATCCGGCAACACCCCGGCCTGCCTGCTCGACTTGCCGCCCAACTCCCGTACGACGAATACCAGTTGGCGCTCGTGATCCATCCCAATGAACGCAGCCTGCTCGGGACGTACGAGTTGGCCGAACGCCTGGCGCCGGCCCTCGATGCGGGGATGATCCTCCCGGATCCGCACGAGGAGTGGGCCTCCGTACTGATCGCCGCCGATGCCCTGGTCACCGACCACGGATCAGCGGCGCTGTACTACTGTGCCGCCCAGGACCGCCCCGTCGTGAGCGTCCACCGAGCCGGTGGCGAGCTGATCCCCGGCAGCCCCATGGACGTACTCCTGCGGCGAGTACCGCGGTTGGGCCGCGCCGAGGACATCGTCGACGCCCTGCGGGCGTATCGGCCGGGTCCCGGGCAGACCGCCGCTCGGATGGCGTTCGCGCGCCACGGTGAAGCCGCGGGCCTCTTGCGCACCGAGGTCTACGCCCTGCTCGGTCTCGCGCCTCCCGTCCACCGTGTCGCACCCCGGCTGCTGCCCTCGCCCGCGCCCGCCGCGCGTGTCCCCGCGGCGTTCGACGTCCGGGTGGAGGCCACGGCGGCCGGTGTCCGGATCACCCGGCACCCGGCCGGCACCGGGCCGCCCGGCCATCATCTGGCGGTGGAACACGGCGCCGCCGATGAGCGACTCGTCCGTTCCGCAGGCCTGTTGTACCGTCGCCCGCTCCCGGCCTCCGCGGCCCCCGTGGACCTGGCCTGGACCGCCGACGGGTGGACTCGGCACGCCCTGTCCGCCTACCCGGGCTGCCGTGCGGCCGCTGTGCTGCCGGCGTCCGGTCGATGCCTGCTCAGAGTCCGCGGTCATGAGCAGACGTACGCCGTCCAGGTCGAGCCGCGGCCCGAGGAAGGCCGGATCGTACGGATCGACCCGGCCGTCGCGCTGTCGGCCGCGCACGCCCGGCTGGTCTCCGCTGCGCCCCTCTCGGCCGGCCCGACCCGAATGACCTGCCTCATCGGTGACCGGGCCTTCCACATCACCCTCCGTCCGGCCACGGAAGCCGAAGAGGCGCAAGTGATCTAGACCCGGATCTCGTGCGAAATCCGGGTCTAGACCAGGCCGTTGCGCCGTCGGAGGGCCTGCGCCGCCGTACGGTGCTCCTCGGCATCCGCCACGTTCCCCTCGGCCGTGTCCAGGTCGGCGAGGGCGTCGTGGACGCGTGCCCGGTCGAAGCCCGAGCGCCGCCGGCCGGCCCGCCCTAGCGCCTGCTGGTACAGCTCACGGGCCTCGCTCGTACGCCCGAGCCTGTGGAGGACGCCCGCGAGGGCGAACGCCGAACGCCCGATCAGCCTCTCGCGATGCTGGGCCACGAACCCGGTGTGCGCCTCACTCAGCAGACGATGCGCCGTCTCAAGGTCTCCCACCTTCGCGTTCGCCTCGCCCATCCGATAGGTCAGGAGCAGGACGCCGTAGGGGTTGGGGATCGCCCGGTGCATGTCGCGGGAGACGGTGAAGTCCGCCAGCGCCGCACTCCACTCACCGCGTGCGCCCTTGAGCATGCCGCAGTGCTCGACGACCGAGGCGGCGAGCTTGCGGTCCCGGTCGGAGTCCTCCAACAGACCACGGGCGGACATCGCGCGGTCGAGCTGGACCCCGGCCTCGCCCATCTCTCCGGCCTCCCACAGCGACCTGGCCAGCTGGCAGCGCGTGCGCACCAGCAACCCCGCGTACCCCCCGTGCCGGACCGCCGAGTCGACGGTGCGCCGGAAGAGCTCGATCACCTCGGACTGGTGGGGGTGGTCCAGCGCATGCGTCCACACCGGCTCGGACAGGGCCACGACCTCGGTGTCCATCCCACGGCCGTGGGCCAGGCGCGAGCAGCCGAACAGCACATGGCGTTCCTCGTCCAGCCAGCGCGCCGCTCGTTCGGCGCGTTCGGCCCGTGCTTCGTCGTCCGCGACCGCCGCTGGATCCTCCAGTGGAACGTCCGGCGCGCCGGGAACGGGGTCGAAGAGATCCACGACGGTCAGCCGGCGGCCGGCGGCGAACCGGTCGGCCAGCTGAGCCTGCCGTACGAACCAGCGCAGCAGCCGCACCTGTGCCTCGGCCACCTCCCCCTCGGCCGCCTCGCGGCGGGACCGGCGCAAGGCGTGCCCGCGCTGCGATCCCGGCAGCCTCAGCTGGCCGGCCTCCGTCAGCGACAGCCGACGCAGGTCCAGTAATCCGGCCCGGTACAGCTCCTCCAGGGCGTCCTCGCAGGCGTCCGGGCCGAGTCCCGACAGCGCGGTGGCGGAGTGGAGCGTGAACGTCTCACCAGGATGATGCGGAAGCAGCCGGTAGAGCAGGGCCGCCGGGCGGGACAGATCGGCGTAGACCATGTCCGAGAAGTGCTCGACGCCGGACACGCCCTTCTCGTCCAACTCGGCCTGGAGATCGGCGAGGATACGGGAGAGCGGGCGCAGCCGGTGCGCGCGCACCCACCGGCCCGCCACGTGCAGCGCCGCGGGGAGGCCGTCGCACAACCGGACCACCGCCCGCGCCGCCTCCGGGTCGGCGGCCAGCCGGTGATCGCGGGCGATCAGCTCAAGCAGCTCCGCCGCCGCCTGCTCTTCCAGCGGCGGCAGCGCCAGATCCACCGCGGCTCCGGCTTCGAGGTCGTGGAGCGGACCGTGGCTCGTGACGATCACCACGCTGTCGCCCGACGCCGGAAGCAGCGGGAGGACCTCCGAGGCGTAGCGCGCGTTGTCCAGCAGCAGGATCAGCTTCGCCTCGGAGGTCTTGGTCCAGTACTGCTTGCACCGAGCCGCGTATGAGGCCTGGACCTGGTCCGGCTCCGCATCGAGGGAAGTCAGCAGCTGGGAGAGCACATCACCGGGGTCCAGAACGCCGTCCACCCGGAAGTCGTCGAGGTCGACGGACAGCACACCATCGGGAAAGGATTGGCGGTCGAGCAGCGCGCGGGCAATCAGGACGGCCAGCTCCGTCTTTCCTAAACCTCCGGGCCCGCTGAACGACAGGACCAGCGGACGGGAGCGGCCCCGCCATTCCGTCACGGCGCGCAAAGCGCGTTCCCGCTCCTCGTCACGGTTGACGAAGTACACCGGCCCCGGCGGAAGTTCGACCCTCACAACAGCCCCTCAACCATCTGCGGCGCCCTGCACGCACCACCTGACGATCATGCACTCTAGAGAGTTTCACCGCCCGGCGTCCGGTGTAAGCCGAAGACCCCGGGCCCGGGGTGTCGCCCTCGCTGGTCAGCCCGTGAGCCCTTGGACGCGGAACTGCATGACGCGATACGGCCATCCGGCAGCGGTGTTCCACTGGCTGACCGACAGGCGGAGGTCGTTGAGAGTCGAGCCCGGGATGATGTAGCCGCCGTACAGCTGGGCCACATGCGTATCGTCCTCGTGCCCCCAGGCTCCTCCTCGGATCAGCGTCCTGCGGTACGCGGTGGAGAGGTCCGCCATGGGGGTGTCCATGACGGCTGCGTCGATCCGGTAGTCACCCGCGTTGAACCACGTCAGAGCCCATCGGCCCGCGAGCGGGCGCAGGCACATTTCGCCGAACTTCCCCTCCAGGACCGGCGTGGGAGGGTTGCCCCAGCCCCAGATGCCGTCGCGTCGGCCCCACGGCTGGTAGGCGGACGGGTCCGTGATGTCGCCGGCGGGGACCCGGTGGAGGATGACCGGCTTGTCGCGCTGGAAGCCGGTCGAGTACACGTACACGTAGCCGTCGCTACCGAGCCCCCAGGTCAGCAGCTGGAACAGTCCGCTGTGCAGGCCTCCCGGGAACCGGGCGGCGGTACGGTGCCAGCTCGCGCCCGAGTCGTGCGAGCGCCAGATCTCGCTCCCCGCCACGTTCCCGAAGCCCCGATGCATCGCGACATGGAGGAACATGTCGGCGCCGATGGTGATCACGTCGGTGGGCAGCACGGTGAACATGCCCGCTCTGTCGTCGTCGTACGGGCGCAGCTGTTGGGCATACCTCCCGCCCACCGCGCCGGTCCAGACGACCTCCCCGCCGTCCGGCATGGACGCGTACAGCGCGACGGGCGAGCGCCACCAGCCGCCGCCCACCCGCGGCTCCTCGAAGGTGTCGCCGAACACGAACAGCAGCCGCCCGTCCGGAGTCCGGACGGGGATGCCGAGATCGGCCGCCTCCATCCGGAACCGGGTCGTGATCCCCGGACCGGTCAGATCACCGACCTTGGCCACCACGAGGGCGTCCGTCCCGCTGCGGCGGCCGCCGGATCCGACCCCGCCCGCGGCCCGCGCGCCAGGCGACGTGCCCACCAACGAACCTCCCGCCATCAGAGCTCCGGCTGCCGTCCGGAGCAGCGCCGACCTGCTCAGCACCGCGCACCGTGCAGACCGACCAGCACACCGCCGACTTCACCGACCCGCACGAACACTCCCCGCTCGGAAACAGACAGCGAAATACCGGAACGGCAGCTTCATATCGCAGGTCCACGCGTCCGGAGCGGCAACACCACAGTCACTCCAGACACTCGCCCCCTTCGGGTCCTCCGCCGCCGGGCGTACGCGTCCTGGCGGTGCTGGTCGACAAGGTGCAGCGTGCTGCGCCCGACCGCATGCGGGCCCGTCGGGCGGGGCAGTTCCGGGACGCCGAACGCGGGCGAGGCCGCGGAAGAAGCGGAAGAAGTGGCGGCGGTGGGGCTGGGTGCCACGGCTGCCACCCCGGCGATCGGCACCGGCAGGACGAGCGCGGGCACCGCGGCTGCGGCGGTGCGACGGATTCTGGTCATGCCCAGGACGCCAGGTCCGGAGCACCCCACCTGACGTCCCCTCAGATGCGGACCGGATCGTCAGCCCGAGGGCGGACGGAACATCAACTCCCGGGGGGACAGCGCCCGTTCGCCGGCATGGTGCAATATTCGGGCCGGGGCGCAGCCTCCGGGGTGGGTTTCAGAGGAGGCAGCTTGTCCGGGCAGGAGACGTCCCAGGTGCTGGTGGCTCTCGCCACGCGCCTCGCCGAGGCCGACGAGGGGCAGCGTGGTGCGCTGTGGCGGCTGGCGCAGGAGGACCGGCAGCTCGACGCCAACCTGGTGCGGCTGCCCGCGGGCGGCTCCGTCCCCGGGCACGTCGAGGCCGAACTGGACGTGCTGCTTGTCGTCGTCGACGGCACCGGGCAACTCGACAACGGTGTGAGCCTCCAGGCGCTGGAGCCCGGCGTCGTGGCGTGGCTGCCGAAGTCGGCGCGGCGCGGGCTGCTCGCGGGTCCGCGCGGACTGGCCTACCTGACCGTCCACCGGCGCCGCCCCGGCCTGACCATCGGCGGCCGAACCGCCACCACCGAGGAAGGCGGCGAGGCGCCGTGCGCCATGGAACGGGTCTGCCCGGCGTGCGGCCGGATGCGGGCGGAAGCGGGAGCGCGCTTCTGCGCGTGGTGCGGGGAAGAGGTGGGTGCCGCTCCGGCCTGAGCGGCCGCCCAGCCCCAGGGCCCCATGGGCCCGCCGCCACCCAGCACCTGAGCTCCGCAACCCGCAGCCGCCCAGCACCCCTGAGCTCCGCAAACCGCAGCCCCACCCAGCACCCCGGGCCTCGGCTCCCGAATCCCCGAGCCCATGAGCCCGTGAGCCCCCTGCCCCCAGGCCCCCCCCGGACGACCCCCGCCCGCTGAGCGCGCTCGCCCGCCCCGCGATCACCGCCCACCCCGACGAGACGCTGCGCGTCATCGCCAACCGGATGGCCGCCCACGACGTCACCCGCGTCGTGGTCGTCCCGCGCGACGAACCGGGCCGCGTCGAGGGCATCCTCGGCCTGCGCCACCTGCTGGAGGCGCGCCGCGTCGACCTGCACGAGGAGCAGCACGCCGAACGCGTCCTCACCCCGTTCCGGCGCACTCCCCGCGGGCCGCGGCCGGCGGGCGAACTACTGCCTGACGACGGCCGGCTCGTTCCCTGACGTACCGTCAACTACCGTGCGGCTGCCCAGGGGAGACCGGAGCGTCAAGCTCACGTCGCCCACCTTGACGTAGGCCGGGCAGACTTCGCCGGATTTCTGGTGCCTGATCAGCGAGAGGGTCAGCTTGACGGTGGAGTCGCCCTCGGCTCCCGCGAGTTGGCCCTCCTCGCATCCCCCCACCGTGATCCGCGCGCTGAGAGTCCGCCCGTCCGCGCCGAGGACGATGGGTCCCGTGATGGGCCGAGCGGACGCGGAGGCCCCCGCATGCCCGCAGGCGGCGACCGCGAGACCGCCGCCGAGCAGGACGAACGCGGTGGCCAGTGCCTGGCCGGGGCGTCGATTCATGCGGGTGGGACGCGGGGTGGGCGGCCCTGGTTCCCGTCCGCGCTCCCGTACTCGGCCCCCGTCTCCAGCGGCCCGACACCCGCCCCGACACCCGACCTGGTACCTCGCCTGATACCCGGCCCGACACCCGGCCTGATACCTGGCTGACACAAATCCGCGCGCTGCCGGACGCACCGTCCTGATCTGCCGGACGCGGTCTTCTCCCAGGCTTCGGGACGTACCCGGTTCCCGGGTGCGCCGGGCGGGCTGGGAGAGGTGGTTGGCGGTGGGTGCTGGTCGGATGCGTGCTGCTGGGGCGGGCCGGGGAGGGCGGGTCCGGGGGCGGGCGAGCATCGAGGTCGAGGGCGTCGCCGGGGTGCTGTCCGGCTGCCCCGGCAGCAAGGAGAGCGTGCCGTCATGACGACACTCGCCCATCGCCCGCGCCCCGAAGCGCCGGGCTCAACTACGCGGACGCACAAGGTCGGTTGGCGGCGGGGGCGGCTGATCGCCGTCGGCGCCGTGCTGTGCGCGCTGGCCATGGCGGCGCACTCCGCGGTGCCGAACGTCTTCGGCAACCCCGGCAGCCTCCTTGAGACGTTCCTGCCCTGGCTGGGACTGAGCGTGCCCGTGCTGCTCGCCCTCGCGGCGGTGCGGCGGTCCGCGACCGCCGGTGTCGCCGTGCTGCTTCCGGCCGTCGTGTGGTGCGCTCTGTTCGGCGGCACGCTCATGGACAAGCGGTCCGGCGGCGGGGACCTCACCGTGGTGAGCCACAACGTCAACGACGCGAACCCCGACCCGGCCGGCACCGCGCGCCAACTGGCCGCCGCCAAACCCCAGTTGCTCGCCCTCGAAGAACTGACCCCGCACACGGCGCCCGCGTACGAGCGCGCCCTGGACGCCGCCTATCCGTACCACTCGGTGCAGGGCACGGTCGGGCTGTGGAGCACGTACCCGCTGCACGACGTGCGGCCGGTCGCGATCATGCCGTGGACCCGCGCCCTGCGGGCCACCGCCGACACCCCGAAGGGGCCGGTCGCCGTGTACGTCGCCCACCTCGCCTCGGTCCGGGTGCTGCCCGCCGTCGGCTTCACCACGGCGCGGCGCGACGAGGCGGCGGGCAGGCTCGCGGATGCCGTACGGGCTGAACCGCTGCCCCGGGTCGTGGTGGTGGGCGACTTCAACGGCAGCACCGGGGACCGGGCGCTCGGGCCGGTGACCTCTCAGCTGCGGTCGGCCCAGGACGAGGCGGGCGACGGCTTCGGCTTCAGCTGGCCGGCCGCCTTCCCGGTCGCCCGGATCGACCAGATCCTGCTGAAGGGCATCGCCCCGGCCTCGTCGTGGACCCTGCCGCGCACCGGGAGCGACCATCTGCCGGTCGCGGCGGCGCTGCGTCTGTGAGGCGCGGGCAGTGGTTACCTCTTCGTACGGCGGGATGCGCGTGAGCAGTTCCGTACCCAATCAGGTGATGACGGGATGAGACGGCATGCGACAGCGCGACAGTGAAGCGGCGGGCCGGCACCACGGCGGCCCCGGCCCAGTCCCCCCGGTCCACGTACTGCTGGTCGAGGACGACGAGACGATCCGCCGGTCCGTCGGGATGGCGTTGGACCGTTACGGCTACCAGGTGTCGGCGGCGCCCGACGGTCTGACCGGCCTGGAGATGTTCCGGGACGGCGGGCACGATCTGCTGCTGCTCGACATCATGCTGCCGCACCTCGACGGCATCGGGCTGTGCCGCAGGATCCGTGAGACCAGCCAGGCACCCATCCTGATGATGTCCGCCCGCGGCGACGCGCTGGACGTGGTGGCCGGCCTGGAGGCGGGCGCCGACGACTACGTCGTCAAACCCGTCGACACCAACGTCCTGGTGGCCCGGATCCGTACGCTGCTGAGGCGGGCCACCTTCACCGCGGCCGACCCGCCACCGGCCGATGCCGACAGCGTGCTCACCTTCCGCGACCTCAGCATCGACACCCGCGGCCTGGAGGTCCGCCTCGACGACCGGCCGCTCGCGCTCGCCCCGACCGAACTACGGCTGCTCCTGGAGTTCGCGGCCGCCCCGGGCATCGCCCTGCAACGGCGGACGCTGCTGCGCGAGGTGTGGGACTACGGCTGGGACGGCGACATCCGGGTGGTCGATCTGGCGGTGCAGCGGCTGCGCAAGAAGATCGGCGCCGACCACATCGAGACCGTCCGCGGTTTCGGCTACCGGTTCCGGCGCTGAGATGCGACGCGGACACGCCGACCTGCGACGCAGACGCGGATACGGATACGGATACGGATACGGATACGGAGCCGACGCGGACGCGGACGCGCACCAGGGCGGTGCGCTGCGGCGGCTCGCCAACCCGCTGTCCCTGCGCTGGAAGATCGCCGCGGGGGTCGCGGCGGCGGCCTGCGCGATGGCGCTGGGCATCGGGATCCTGGTCCACCGGACCACCGAGGACCGCTCGATGAGCATCCTCCGCGGGCAGGCGCTGACCGAACTGGTCTCGGCCGAGGCCGAGTTCCGGGGTGAGAAACCGCCTCCGCCGGGCCCTCGCGGCTACCTCGTCGACGACGAGCTGCCGGATCCGCTGCTGTCCCGGCTCGCCTCCGGCCATCCGCCCGTGAACTGGTACGACACCCGGAAGCCGACCCAGGGCTGGATGTGGGCGGCGAGCCGCGTCGACGGCCGGGCGCTGGCGGTCAGGGTGAGCACGACGACCGAGACGCTCAGCCTCCAGGCCCTGGACCGGCACATGAGGTACGCGGCGATCGCCACGCTGGCCGTCGTCGTCCCGCTCGCCCTGCTCGCCGCCGAGTTGGTGCTCCGGCGGCTGCGCCGCGTCGCCGCGACCGCCCGCCGCATCAAGGGCGGCGACCTGGAGGCAAGGACCGGCGGGCGCGGCCACGACGAGATCAGCGACATCTCCTCCGCCGTCGACCTCATGGCGGACGCCCTGCGGGACCGGCTGCGCAGCGAACAGCGCTTCACCGCCGACGTGGCCCACGAACTGCGCACCCCGCTCGCCGGTCTCGTCACCTCCGCCTCCCTCCTCCCCGAGAGCGAGCCCACCGACCTGGTCCGCGACCGCGTCCAGGTGCTGCGCGCCCTCGTGGACGACCTCCTGGAGATCTCCCGCCTGGACTCGGGCGCCGAGGAGGCCGATGCCCAACTGGTGCCGCTGGGCGACCTGGTGACGGAATCCGTACGGCGTGCGGGCCTGGAGTCGGACATCTCGGTGACCGGCCACCCGGTCGCCGAGACCGACCCGCGCCGCCTGGACCGCATCGTCACCAACCTCGTCCTCAACGCCCACCGGCACGGTGCGGCGCCGGTGGAGGTGACGGTCGAGGGCACGACGATCACGGTCCGCGACCACGGCCCCGGCTTCCCCGCCGACCTCCTGGCCCACGGCCCCCAGCGCTTCCGCACCGCCGCCCCCGAACGCGGCCACGGCCACGGCCTGGGCCTCACCATCGCCCAGGCCCAAGCGGAGCTGCTGGACGCCGAGTTGACCCTGTCGAACGCTCCGGGGGCGGGGGGAGCGATCGCCGCGCTGCGGCTGCCGCGCCGGTCCTGAGGCCCGGTCCGCCGATCGCGGGAAGGCGGGCCGCCGCCATCACAACGGCGGTTCCTCCGGCTGCCAGGGAATGCGGATGGTTTCGGTGGGGCGCAACCGGCGGTGGCCGGAGGGGGCTTGGGGCGGGTCCGTGGGGTGGTTGCGGAGGGTCTGCTGACGGAGGGGGGCGCTCAGGAGGACGCTCGTGCGGTACAGGTACTGGACCTTGATGCGCAGGGCCCACGGGTCCAGCGGCTTGAGCAGGAAGTCGGCGATACCCAGACGCAGGGCCTCGGCGGCCAGTTTGTTGTTCTGGTCCATCCCGGTCACCAGGATGACGGGGATCAGCTGGGTCTGGGCCAGGCGGCGCAGGTAGCGGACCACGTCGAGGCCGCTCACGCCCGGCATCACCACATCGAGGACCGCGACGGCTATGCCCCCGTGGAGGGCGGCCTTGAGCGCCGCGTCCCCGTTGGTCGCGAGCTCCAGCGGGTAGCCGAGCGGCGCGAGGATGCTCTCCATGGCGAACAGGTTGTCCTCGTGGTCGTCGACCAGTAGCACCTTCATGTCCGCGGACATGGCCCCATCACCTTCATTCGGGAGCGCCGGTTGGGCATATGCCCGCTCACGGCGGCTCGTACGCAGTCGGAGAGCACAACTGTCGTGTGCACGTGGGGAATGCACAGGGTGCGGGCATGTGTCCGGAACGTCCGCACATGCCCGTCGGCCGGTTTCGCGTGGAGGGAATTCTCGCACCGGGCGGTGCGGAACAGCAGGGTGTCGACGGCCCCGGTTGTCCGCCCCCTTGGCACCGCCCGGCGCCGACACGCAAGTGCCACGGGCTCATTCGCGGTACTTGATCACACCTACGGGTGATTCGATGAATACACATATGGGGCCCCGTTCCGGGGTGTGCAGGACTGGCCGAAAGGGCCCATCCGGGACGGTTCCGCAGGTCGCGCGCGTGCCCCGCAAAATGGTCTGAACCACCGCCCACCGTGCGGAACTTGATCGTCGGGAACCTCCAGAATGACCGGATGATGATCTCGTCATCCCCTTTCGTACGGTACGCGGCCAGGCGCGGCGAGCGATGAGCGGACCCGCCCCCCAGCGCCGCAACCGCCCGGCCGCCCTCGTCGCCGCGGCGCTCGGCGCCGCGCTCATGCTCGGCGCCGGCTGGCTGTTCCTGGTCACCGTGCCCCGCGCGCTCGACGAGGAGCGGGAGTTCGCGTCGGCGGCCGGCTGCCCGGTCGTGCGGGTCTCGGCGGAGTGCCGGCACTCCGTCGCGGCGACGGTGACCTCCGTGGTGGCCGATCACAAACACCGCTCGACCTACTACTGGCTGGGCTTCGACCCCGTACCGAACGGGCCGCAGGCCCCCGCGCCGCTCCGGGTCAAGATGGACGGCAGCACCCCGGTGTTCGCGGCCGTCCAGCCCGGCGCCATGGCCCAACTCACGTACTGGCACGGGGAGATCAGATACGTCGAGTACCGGGACCTGCGCCAGTACACCTCGGCGGATCCGCGCGGCGGCTACCGGCTGCCGTTCGCCGCGGCGCTCGTCCTGCTCTTCGTGGGCGGCGCGGCGCTGCGCGGCGCCCACTGGTGGGCCCAGCGCGCCACCGAGCCGCCCGCGGCCGAGCCCTGGCGCCTCACCGTGCCGCTGGCCTCCGCGCTGCTGCTCGCCTGCTGCGCCTTCGGTACGCCATGGGTGGCCGGCGGGGTGCCGACGGCCCTGCTGCTCACGGCCGCCGGGGCGGTGCCGGTGCTGGCCGGGGCGGCCTGGCTCACGCGCCGGCACCGCCGCCGCACCACGGACACCATCAGGGTGACCCCGCTGCTACCCGCCGGACGGGAGTGCTTTCCGGGCCGGGTACTCGGTGAAGTCCCGTACAGCCACGAGGGGTTCGGATACCTGGTGGCCGCCCCGGGCCTGCTCGCCTCCACCCCCGACCCGACCGGCCACCTCGCCCGCCATCCCGTCCCCCGCACCCTGACCCCCGTCCGCGTCCGCCCGCCCTACTGGACCGACCCGGGCCCCCGCCCCGCCCCCGGCTCCCAGGTGGTGGAGTGCCGGGATGGGGCGACGCCGGTGTACGTGGTGACCGAACAGCGGTACACGGCCTGGGTGTTGGGCGCGCTGACGCGGTCCCCCGGTGGCGGAGGTGTACGGCAGGGGGAGCGGAGTGGCGAGGAGGGGGTGGCCCGGTGGGGCGGACGGCGGGCCGAAGCCCGGTGAGGCGGGGCCACATGTGGCCGTGCGCAGGGTCCCGGCCCCACCACGCGCTACCGCCACATGTGACCCCGCCCTACTCCTGCGGAACCTCCGCCGGGCAGCTCGTCCCCTCCTTCGGTACCGTCCCCGCCGCGAAGAACGCGTCCACCTTCGCCCGGATGCACCGGGAGGCCGCGTACGCCCCGTGGCCCTCGCCCTCGTAGGTGAGGAGTACGCCCGAGCCGAGCCGCTTGGCGGTGTCCTGGGCCCACTGGTACGGCGTCGCCGGGTCGCCCCTGCCGCCCACGACCAGGATCTTGGGCGCACCGGGGTGGTCTATCCGGCGGATGTAGTCCGTGCCCGCGGGCCACCCCGTGCAGGCGACGGCCTGCCCGGCCGCGTCCGGGCCGAAGTACGGGGATTCCGCCGCCAGTTGCCCGCGTACGTCGTTGAATTCCTTCGCGGGGTCGGCCGGCCGTTCCGGATCGTCCGCGCAATTGATCGCGAGCAGCGCCTCGCCCGCGTTGTCGGCGAACGTGTTCTGCATCGCGTCGTTGATCGAGACGAGGACCGAGGGGTCGCGGTCCTGGAGCAGGGCCGCGATGCCGGAGGACAGGACCGGCCAGGAGGCCTGGCTGTACAGGGCGGACCGCACGGCGTTCTGGAGGTCGGCGCCGGTGAAGTCCTGGTTTCCGGCGGACGTCACCACCCGCCCGTCGGCGAGCTCGGCGACCGCCTTGTCGAAGGACGCCTTGACCTCCTGCGGGCTGCTGCCGAGCTCGCAGTTCTGCTGGGCGCAGCCCGCGAAGAAGGCGTCGAGCGCCCGCTGGAACCCCCTGGTCTGGGTCAGCGCGTCCTGCTTGGCGGAGCCCCGCAAGGTGTCGACGGCGTCGAGGACCATCCGCCCGGTCTTCTTCGGGAACTGGCTCGCGTAGACCGCGCCGAGCCGCGTCCCGTACGAGATGCCGAGGTAGTTGAGCTTGTCGTCGCCGAGCGCCTGGCGCAGTACGTCCATGTCCCGGGCGGCGTTGATGGTGCCGACGTGGTCGAGCAGCGGACCGGTCTTGTCGCGGCAGGCCCGGGCGATGCGCTTCGCCTCGTCCACAGCGGCGGCGGCCGTGCCCGGCGCGTTCGGGCTCTCGCCTTCCAGCCGGCTCAGTTCACCCTCGCCGCCGCAGTGCACGGGGGAGCTGCGCGCGACCCCGCGCGGGTCGAAGCTGACCAGGTCGTAGTGCTTGCCGAGGCCGGCCGCCTCGGCCCGGAACCCGGCCAGGCCGTCGACTCCGGAGGCGCCGGGCCCGCCGAAGTTGAAGACGACGGAGCCCTTGCGGTCGCTGCCGCGCGCCGACGTCTTGAAGCGGGACACCGCGAGCGAGATGGCGCCGCTGCCGGGATCCGCGTAGTCGATCGGCACGCTGAGGGTGCCGCACTCCATTTCCCGTACGGAATCCAGGAGTTCGCCGGTCTGGCTCTCCTTGGGCTTGCAGGCCTCCCAGCCGATCTTCTGCTGGTAGAACCGCCCCAGATCGGGACCCGGCCCGGCGGCCTCGGTGACGGCCGCGGGGCCGATCAGCGCCAGAGCCGCCCCGGCTCCGGCCGCGATCACGCGTCGAGCGAGCATCGACTCACCCTTCCAGGAAGCCAAGCCCCCCGACCAGGCTAGGCACCCCCACCCCATCCCGCGCGCCGAACCCGGCTCACCCTCAGTAACCGCGCCGGTCAGCGTCCCCGAGCCTGCCGGTCTACCTTTCGCGCGGGCCGGTGCGGCGCCGACTTCCGCGCCGGGTCACTTCCGCGCACGCCAGTGCTGCGCAGGCCTCCGCACCGACCTCACTTGCGCCGCTCCGCGTCCCGCAGCCACTCCGCGAAGGCCACGGCCCCCCGGGCCTGCGGATCGTCCGAGGTGAGGCCGCCCGAGCGCAGGGCCCGGCCTAGCGGGCCCGGGAGGGGGACGGGAAGCAAAACGGCCCTGCGGGCGGTGGCGGACCGCCATTCCTCGGTCAGGGTTCGCAGGTCCGTCACCTGCGGGCCCGCCGCCTCCACACGGGCCCGGCGCGGTGCCGACTCGGCCACGTCCGCCACGGCACCGGCCGCCTCGACCGCGGCGATCGTCTGGAGGCGGACGTCCCTCGGGACCAGCAGCACACGGGCGCGGGCCATCGCGGTGAACATGCTCGCGATCAGCTCGTGGAACTGCGTGGCCCGCACGATCGTCCACGGCACCGGGCCCGCCGCCACCGCGTCCTCCTGCGCCGTCTTGATCTTGTAGTAGGGCATCGGCACCCGGTCGCACCCCACGATCGAGACGCACACGTGGTGGCCCACCCCCGCCGCCCGCTCCGCGGCGAGCAGCCGCCTCGTGCCGTCCACGAGGGTGGCGCGCATGGCGCGCGGGGAGGTGGAGTTCGCCGCGTCGACCACCACGTCGCAGCCCGCGAGCGCGGCCGCCAGACCCTCGCCCGTGGTCAGGTCGACCCGGTACTCGGCCGAACTCCGGCTCAGCACCCGCACGTTGTGACCGCGCGCCCGCAGTTCCGCCACGACATGGCGGCCCAGCGTGCCGGTGCCTCCGGCGACCGCGATGTCCAGCGTGTTCGTGCTCTTCGTGTTCATGGTGTCCATACCGGAGGGACGAGAGGGGCCCGCCGTCTGTGACAGTCAGGTGTGGAAGGATTCCGCGGCCTCGCTGTGGCCCTCCGGTTCCAGCTGGATCGTGGAGTGCGCCACGTCGAAGTGCTCTCCCACACAGCTCTGGAGCCGGGCGAGCAGCGCCCCGTACCCGCCGTCCAGGGCCGCCGCCGACACCACCACATGTGCGGTGAGCACAGGCATCCCGGAGGTCACGGTCCAGCCGTGCAGATCGTGTACGTCGACCACACCCGGCTCGTCCAGCATGTGTCGGCGCACCTGGGCCAGATCCACGTCCTGCGGTGCCGCCTCCATCAGCACGTGCAGGGCGTCGCGGAGCAGCCCGTACGTCCTCGGCACGATCAGCAGCCCGATGACGATCGAGGCGATCGGGTCCGCGGCCTGCCAGCCGGTGAGCAGGATGACCAGGCCGCCCACGATCACCGCGACCGAACCCAGCGCGTCACCTAGCACCTCCAGGTAGGCGCCGCGCAGGTTGAGGCTCTTGTCCTTGGCGTCCTTCAGCAGCCACAGGCCCACCAGGTTCGCGGCGAGCCCGCCCAGCGCGACCGCGAACATCAGCCCGCCCTTGACCTCGACGGGCTCGCTGAAGCGGCCGATCGCCGACCACAGCACCCAGACGAAGATCGCCGCGAGCAGCAGCGCGTTCAGGACCGCCGAGAAGATCTCCACCCGGTAGAAGCCGAAGGTGCGGCGCGGGGTCGGGGCGCGCTGGGCGAGCGTGATCGCGCCGAGCGCGAGGGACACCCCGATCGCGTCGGTGAGGCTGTGCGCGGCGTCGGCGAGCAGCGCGAGGCTGCCGGACAGCAGCGCGCCGACCACCTGGATGAGGGTGATCGACGCACTGATGCCGATGGTCCACAGGAGCCGCTTGCGGTACGTACCGCTGAGCGTGCCGGTTGCGGCGGAGGGCGCGCCGTGGTCGTGTCCCATACGCGCCTCCTCGTGCCGGGTGGGGCCCCCGCACACCTCAGAGGATCACGAGGCGTGGCCTCCCGCCACCGTGGGCACGGGCAGGCTGGGCACCCAGTCCGCCGGCAGGGGCAGCGCGGGGACGGCGGAGCCGGAGGGCGTGGGCAGCACCCCGGGCAGCGAGGGCACAGCAGCCACGGGAGCCCCAGCAGCCACGTCCGGCGTGGCCCCCCTCCCCACCGACGGAGCCCCCGCCCCCGGCAGCGCCGAAGCGATCGCCTCCGGCAGCCGCACCCGGTCCGCGGACGTCCCCACCCCCGTGGGCCGCATCCACCACGGTGCCGCCCCCGCCTCCGGCTCCGCATGGAGGCCGCCCCCGTGCGGCAGGGACCCCGGCAGGTCATCGGCCATGTAGCGGCGGGCCGAGCGGTGCCAGTTCAGGATGCCCGCGATCCAGTCCTGGAGTTCGGCCACATGGGCGTCGAGGACCGCCCGCCCCTCCTCGTCGAGCTCGAAGTCCTCGTACAGCACGGGGAGTTCGCTGTCCACCACGTGCTGGAACTGCCGCAGCCGCGACCGCATCAGGTCGTCCACGATGCGCAGCGCCGTCGGGTAGTCGCAGTTGAAGAAGTTCTGGATGACGAGGACGCCGTTGTGCAGCTCGCCCTCGTACTCGATCTCCTTCTGGTACGAGAACACGTCGTTGAGGAGGCAGCAGTAGTCCGCCGCCGAGTTCTCCAGGTCGCGGACCGGGCCGCTCTGGTAGATCCCGGGCGGCAGCCGGCCCGCGTGGCGCAGCCGGGACAGGCTCATCGTGAGGTCGGAGCCGAAGGTGTACCGGCGCATCTCGATGTAGTCGACGGGGTCGGGGATGCGGTGCTGGGACTGGTTGTGCAGCTCCCAGAGCCAGCTCTCCAGCATGACGTCGACCGACCGGCGGAAGTCCGCGCGGGCCTCGGGACTCATCGGCCCGGCCGTGCGCGCCCACAGGTCGGCGAGGCCGCGCTCCATGGGGGTCTCGGCTGCCAGGAGCCCGGCCTCCGGCTCGTCCACCGGCATGCACGCGGAGAACCGCTCGGTGCAGGCCCGCGCCCCGGCCAGATCGCGCGAACGCCCGTACACCAGTGGGTAGTAGTCGTCGCCGTACGTTCCCCAGGTCAGCCACTCGGCGCTGAGTTCCAGCTCCTCCAGGGTCGCGTCGGGGTCGATTCCGGCCGAGCAGAGCGCGAAGTCGTAGCCCGCGAGTTTCTCCGCGTCCCAGATGTCGCCGAGCAGCCCCGTCCGGTCCGCCCAGGCGATGGACAGCTCGCGGGCCTCGGCCGCGTGCGGGCTGACCGTGAGCGGGTACGGCACGTCGAAGTCGGGCAGCAGCGACTGCCCGACCTTCTGCATCGGTACGTGCGTGAAGCTGCGCTGCCGGGCCGCGGCCGGGCGGCCGAACAGGGTCGTGATGTAGAGCGCCGAGGTGCCGAGCACCCCGTCGAAGAGGGAGGGCCCGGCGGCGCCCTCGTTCATGTAGCGGCTGGAGCGCAGGTGCCACTCCTGGCCGCCGGACTGCCAGTCCTGGAGCCCCTTGACGTACGCCCCGACCGCCGCGCACTCGACCGGTGTGAGGCCCTTCTCCAGGCACAGCGCGGGGACTTCGGTCAGCGCGGTGTTCTCGAACTGCTGGAGCCGCGAGGTCAGCAGGTCGTTGACGGCCTCGGCGGCCTCCTGCGTCGTACAGCCGAGGAAGGTCTCAAGTACCAGGACGCCGTTGCTGAGTTCGCCCTCGTCCTCCACCTCGCGCTGGTAGGAGAACAGGTCGTTGCGCAGGTGCACGCCGTCGGCGAAGGCGTCCGTCAGGACGCGCAGCGGCCTCGACCGGGCGACGGCCGCGGGGAGTTCGGCGTTCGCCGCGTACTCGATGAGCCCGGCCGACCAGGGCGCCCCGCCCACCTTGCGGCGCATCTCGATGTACTCGACGGGGTTGGAGATCCGCCCCGCGTTGATGTTGGCGAGCTCCCACAGCGACTCGTTGAGCAGATTGCGGGTGCTGACGGCGAAGCGCTCGCGCCACTCGTTCGTCATCGACGGCACGGTCCGCGCCCACAGATCGGCGAGGCCCGCCTCGACGGGGTTGGCCGGCTCCGGGAATCCGTCGGCCAGGTCCATCGGCATGAAGGCGGGCAGCCGGTCGAGGTACTCCTTGCCGCCCTTGCGGTCCAGGGTCCGTTTGAACGTCTCCAGGAAGTGGTCGTCGAAGAAGAACACCCACACGTACCAGTCGGTCACCAGGGCCAGCTGCTCGGCGTCGCAGTCGGGGTGGGTGTACGAGCAGAGCAGCGCGTAGTCGTGCGCTTCGAGGTCCTTGAGCTCCCAGATCCCGGAGCCCTCCAGCATGCCCATCTCGGCCGCCCACTTCCGGGTGTGCACCCGGGCCGCTTCGAGATGCGGATTGAGCCGGGCCGGATACGGCATGTAGAAATCCGGCAGGACAAAAGGCTGGGTCACTGCGGTCGCCCCTCCTGGTACGCGCGTTGACGGTCGGCCCCGAACTACCCCGCCGCCCCGCGCCCATTCGGGCCCCGTACGCCTGTCATGCGAAAGCGTGAGTCCGCTCGGAAACACCCCTTGCGGATCGCGGCACGCAGTACCCGCCCGTCGGTGTCCGCATGCGGCCGGGCCGCCGCCCGCCGATCATCGAGGCATGGACACAACCCTTCGGCTCGCCCAGCAGCCCGAGGCCGACGAGCTGCTCGGCCGCAGCCCGCTGGCCGCCCTGGTCGGCATGCTGCTCGACCAGCAGGTCCCCATGGAGTGGGCGTTCTCCGGCCCGTACACGATCGCTCAGCGGATGCGGGTGGACGATCTCGACGCCGGGGCGATCGCCGCGTACGACCCGGAGGCCTTCGCCGAACTCCTCAAGGAGAAGCCGGCCGTGCACCGCTACCCGGGCTCGATGGCGAAGCGGATCCAGCAGCTGTGCCAGTTCCTCGTCGAGGAGTACGAGGGTGACGCGGCCGGGGTGTGGACGGGGGCGCGGACCGGCGCCGAGCTCCTGGCCCGGCTTGAGGCGCTGCCCGGCTTCGGCGAGCAGAAGGCGAAGATCTTCCTCGCGCTGCTCGGCAAGCAGCTCGGCGTCCGCCCCAAGGGCTGGCGCGAGGCCGCGGGCGCCTACGGCGAGGAGAACTGCTTCCGCTCGGTCGCCGACATCACCGGCCCCGAGTCCCTGACCAAGGTCAGAGCGTACAAGCAGGAGGCGAAGGCGGCGGCGAGAGCGGCCAAGGCGGCGAAGTGAGCGCTGCCGGGGGCGCGGGCGGGGCGGAGAGCGCCGCAGCGCGATCCCGCGCTCCGGTTTCGCCCGCGCGGGCGGCGCTGATGGGCTCGGGCGCGGCCACCGTCCGGCCGCTGTCAGGTCGCTGTCCGTCATGACACGCCCACTACGTCGGGTTTCTTGCATTTTGCGCGGGATTGCACTCGCGTTCCATGGCTGCGCCCGGAGCCGCTCGCCCGGTAGGCTTTCCGTGTGATCTTCAAGCGCATCGGAAGCGGACGGCCGTACCCCGACCACGGCCGGGAAAGCACCCGTCAGTGGGCGGACGTCGCGCCGCGCCCGGTCCGGCTCGATCAGCTCGTGACCACCAAGGGCCAGCTCGACCTGGAGACCCTGCTCGCCGAGGACTCCACGTTCTACGGCGACCTCTTCGCGCACGTCGTGAAGTGGCAGGGTGACCTCTACCTGGAGGACGGGCTGCACCGGGCGGTACGGGCGGCGCTCCAGCAGCGCCAGGTCCTGCACGCGCGCGTACTCGAAATGGACTGACTCCGACAGCCGGATGAGCCTTTCGGACCTTTTGAGGCGCATACGGGCGCACACGCGCGCCGGGCATTGATCATTTAGTAGGCATCGTCACATAACGGCATTACCCTGCCGCTATGAGCATGCTCACTCCCCCCGGCATGGGCGGAAAGTACCGCATCAAGGGCGACGCGTACCCGCGGATGCGGCGTCCCCGAAATCGCGGCCGGCTCGTCCTCGCGCTGGTCGGCGCGGTCCTGGCCCTCGGCGTGATCGGCTGGGGGACGATCCAGCTCATCGACGTGTTCGGCGGCCACAGTGGCGCGAAGGCGGCCACTGCCAAGGGGAACTGCAAGACGCCCCCCGCGTCCGCCGCGCCCCAGGCACAGGCGCAGGCGCTGCCGAAGCCCGCCCAGATCACCGTCAACGTCTACAACGCGACCCCGCGCGGCGGCCTCGCCAAGTCGGTGGCCGACGAGCTGAAGAAGCGCGGCTTCGCGATCGGCAAGGTCGGCAACGCGCCCGAGGAGTACGACAAGAAGGTCCCGGGCAACGGAATACTGCTCGGCAACCCGGCGGCCACCCGGGGCCCGCTCTCCGTGCTCGGTACGCAGCTCAAGGGCGCGCAGCAGAAGATCGACACGCGCGACACGCCGGACGTCGACCTCATCATCGGCACGACGTTCGGGGCCTTGAACACGCCGCAGGACGCGACCACGGCCCTGGCCGCCCTGGCCAAGCCCGCGCCCGCGCCCTCCGGGAAGTGCTGAGCGCTCCGCGGGAAGTGGTGTTCGTCGGCTGCGGGCCAGCCCTGGCTGGTCGCGCAGTTCCCCGCGCCCCTTCAGGGCGCGGTACCGCACCGGACTTCCACAAGATCGCCTAGCTCGCGGTCCCGTACATCCGGTCGCCCGCGTCGCCGAGGCCCGGCACGATGTAGCCGTGCTCGTTCAGGCGCTCGTCGACCGAGGCGGTCACCACGGTCACCGGAGTGCCCGCGAGTTCGCGCTCCATGACCTCGACGCCCTCGGGGGCCGCGAGCAGCACCACGGCGGTCACGTCGTCGGCGCCGCGCTTGATCAGCTCCCGGATCGCCGCGACGAGCGTGCCGCCGGTCGCCAGCATCGGGTCCAGGACGTACACCTGGCGGCCGGAGAGGTCCTCGGGCATCCGGGACGCGTACGTGGAGGCCTCCAGGGTCTCCTCGTTGCGGATCATGCCGAGGAAGCCCACCTCGGCGGTCGGCAGCAGCCGCACCATGCCGTCGAGCATGCCCAGGCCCGCCCGAAGGATCGGGACCACCAGCGGACGCGGGTGCGAGAGCTTCACGCCGGTGGTCGGCGTCACCGGGGTCTCGATGTCGACCTGCTCGGTGCGCACGTCCCGGGTGGCCTCGTAGGCGAGCAGGGTGACCAGCTCGTCGGCGAGCCGCCGGAAGGTCGGGGAGTCGGTGCGCTTGTCGCGCAGCGTGGTGAGCTTGTGCGCCACGAGAGGGTGGTCGACGACATGGATCCGCATGACGTCCACAGTAACCGGGGCGTAGGGGCACCGCGCCCCACCTGCTGATGGTTCGCGCTGGCGTCAAGCGGCCGAACGGGGGGAAGGTGGGAGGCACGAACCGACCCCGGGGCGGTGTGGGCCAATGCCGGACGAGCGCGACCGAGACCAGCAGCCGGAGAACGATGCCGACCGCCGTCGGCGGCGCGCCCAGTTCCTGCGCGAACTCCACGAGGCGAAGGCGCTGCGCGAGCGGGTCCAGCCGCGGCGCGCCCGCGCGGCCCGTATGCGGCAGGCCATGCGCATGCGAACCTTCCGCTGGTGACCCGCGATTCCGGTGCCCCCGAGCCCGTGATCGCGGCGACCGGAAAAACGCAACCGTGGAAGAACTCTCGCATCCGCGTGGTTTTCTGCCACGATTCCGAAGGAAGCCACAGCCGGGGGGACCCCCAACCGGCACGCCTATGACCAGTGGGAGAGTCACGGTGTACTTCGCCGCACTGCTCGCGCGCACCGAAGACGGGTGGGAAGCGAGCGACACAGAGCTCGACAATGTGGAGACGCTGGCCGATCTGGCCGACCTGGCCCGGGAAGCAGCGGCCGACGGGGCCGACGACACGGTGCTCGTCTTCATCGAGCAGGAGGATGCCTGGTTCGGCGTCGTCCGCGTCGACGGCGAGGAGGACCCGCGCGTCTTCGTCTCCAACGCCGCCGTTGCAGCCCGCTCCTCGTACGGGGCCATGCTCACCGACGAACTGCTCGGCCACGACCAGGACGACGAGGAGGACGAGCTGGAGGCCCTTGACCTCGACGGCACGGAGGACGGTTACGACGAGGACGCGGCGCAAGCGGTCGCGGACGACCCGGACGGCGACGAGGACCTCGCCGCCGTGCCGGCCGGGCCGCTCGGCGAGAGCGCGATCCTCGCCGACCTCGGGGTCGCCGAGCGGGAGCTCCTCGCGCTCGAGGGCGACGCCCTCGTGACGATCGCGGATGCGCTCGGCGCGGCCGAGGTCCTGGAGGCCGTCCGCTAGTGCCGCACCCGCACGACCCCGTACGAGAACGATGGACGGAGCCGATGCGCTCTGCCCTGGCCGGGGCCGCCGAGGCCGAGTCGGCCGGCGATGTGCCGGTCGGCGCGGTCGTACTGGCCGCGGACGGCTCGTTCCTCGCGTCCGGGCACAACGAGCGCGAGGAGACGGGCGATCCGACCGCGCACGCGGAGATCCTCGCGCTCCGCCGCGCGGCGGAGCGGACCGGCGAGTGGCGGCTGACCGGCTGCACGCTCGTCGTCACCCTGGAGCCGTGCGTGATGTGCGCGGGCGCCATCGTGCAGTCCCGGATCGACCGGCTCGTGTACGGCGCCCGCGACGAGAAGGCGGGCGCGGCCGGCTCGCTGTGGGACCTCGTACGCGACCGGAGGCTCAACCACCGCCCCGAGGTGATCGCGGGCGTCCTCGAAGCGGAGTGCTCGGCGCAGCTGACGGCGTTCTTCCGGCAGCGGTGACCGACGTCTCGCCGAACCGATTTCAAACCACGGCCCACCTTGGGCTAAGCTCTCTCTCGGTAGCGTGTCCGAGCGGCCGAAGGAGCTCGCCTCGAAAGCGAGTGTGGGGAAACTCACCGAGGGTTCAAATCCCTCCGCTACCGCTTTCAACACCCCGCTGACCTGAGGAAACTCAGGGCGGCGGGGTGTTTTGCGTGTGGGCGAGTCCACACGGGCGGGTGGGGAAATCTGCCAACTCGCCTGAGAAGGACCAGAGTTCGGGTGCACCTGGACGTCGGCTTCAGCCGGCTGCGCGGCGACGGCCCGCCTGTCCCGAACTGCTACCTGTCCGGGAGTCGGTCGCCGGCCCCGTCACTTCCACCGCCGTCGCGCTCGCCGCAGGGGCGGACGCGAACGTGGTGGGGCGGACCAGCGTCAGGGCGGTCAGGGCCGCTGCCGTGCCCGATGCGCAGGTCAGGATGAAGGCGGCGGGGTAGCCGGAGTGCTGGGCCAGTTGGCCGGCGGCCAGGGCCGCGATTCCCTGGCCGGCGATCAGGCCGCTGCCGAGCAGGGCCATCGCCTCGCCCATCCGCTCGCTCGGCGCGACCCGCTCGGCGAGGCCGAAGACCGCGATCAGGTGGGGGGCCACGGCGAGGCCGATGCCCGCGACGGCCGCGGCCGCGCCGAGGAAGCTGTCCACGGCGAGCAGCGGCACCAGCAGGATCAGCTGGCCCACGATGGCCAGCCTGAGGCGTACCGTCAGGTCCCGTTTCGCGGTCCTCATCGTGGTGGCGAGACCGGCGAGGGAGCTCGTCACCGCCATGGCGCCCCAGATGAACCCCGCCATTCCGGCATCGCCGAGGTGCTCGGCCAGCGCGCTGACACCCGCGTTGGCGCTGCCCCAGATCGTTCCCTGGAGCAGCGCCATCGCGAAGAGCACGCCCAGCGCCGGGGTCAGCACCCGCACCCCGGACGCGGCTTTCGCGCCCGTACCGCGTGGCGCGGTGGGGTGGACGGCGAACAGGGCGCCGAAGACCGCGATGAGCGCACCCGCCAGCACCATCGCCGCCACCGGATGGATCAGGAGGACAGCCAGGCCCGCGAGCGCCGGTCCCGCCATGAAGCCGATCTCGTCGATCGTGGTGTCGAACGACAGCACCCGGCCGGTCAGTTCCCGGTTCCGCTCCCGGGCGGCGGCCGGCTGATCCTGCGTGCCGCGCGCTTCGACAATGGCGATCCAGCGGGTGCGGGACAGCGGGCCGACCTGCGGCACGGTCAGTCCCACCACGGCCGCCAGGGCCGCTTCGGCCGGTACGGGCAGGTCGGCGAGGACCGCGCCGACGAGGGCCGCGATCGCCGCAGCGTTGGCGAGGGAGGCGCCCAGGATCACCGGGCGGTGCCCGTGCCGGTCGGCGAACCGGCCGAGGAACGGCCCGCCCACGGCCTGCCCCGCCCACAGCAGGCCGGCGACGATCCCGGCCCGGCCGATCCCGTTGAGCTCCGTGAGCATCAGGAGCGTGCCGATGGGACAGATCGCGGCCGGCAGCCTGGCCAGGAACGAGATGAGCGGCAGGGCGGGCCCCGCCATGAAGACGGCACGCAGACTCGTGGACGCGGACACGGCTCAACTCCCCCTTTGATTACGTCAATTGCGGTCGCCGACGCTAACCCTCCACCTCGGCACGGAGACGCCGGGGGCCGGGCCGTCTCACGCCCTGGACAACCTCGGACGAACCACCGACGGGCACCGCGCTAGGGAGGCGCAGCTTTGTGGTTTACGTACGAGGACGCGCAGAAGCCCCGGTCGGGGAAGTGACCGGGGCTTCGACGTGGGGACGGGGGAAGCGGCATCGGGGGGACAAGCCGCTTCCCCCGATGAGAACAGAACCTGCAAGCCCTGCGCCGCAGTCAGGGGAAGCGCGCGGCGCGGGCCCCGCAGTGAGGCCCTGTTCCTGGCCCTCCGCATTCCTGCCAGATCCGGAGGGCTCAGGAACCATCCTGCTCCCTCGTCACGTCCGTACCGTCGGGCGAAGGGCCCCGATCACCGGGTCCTTGGTCCATAAAGGCTGGGTGAGAACCGGCCACATGGCGGTTAGACTCGCCCGATCACACAGCGGACCGCCGGGGAGGGGCAAGGCAAGTGGACGTCAAGAAGGTCCTGCTCTACGTCGTCGTGGTCTTCGTGCTGTACACGATCATCACGTCGCCGGTGCAGGCCGCCGGGATGGTCCAGACTGGGTTCGAGGGCATATCGAGCGCGGCCAAGGGCGTCGGGAAGTTCATGACCAACCTGGTCCGCTGAGCCGCCCCGGCAGACTCAGCCGAGTCACCGCCGCCATAAGCCGTAGTCGCAAGCCGTAGGAGACGTTCATGATCCGCCACCTGGTCCTGTTCAAGCTCAATGAGGGCGTGGGGCGCGACGAGGCCCGGGTGGCCGCCGGTGTGAAGGCGTTCCAGGAGCTCGACGGGCTCGTTCCCGAGATCGAGTTCTGGGAGTGCGCCTGGAACATCACCGAGCGGCCGATCGCGTACGACTTCGCCATCAACGCCGCCGTGGCCGACGCGGACGCGCTGAAGCGGTACCTGGAGCACCCGGCCCACCAGGCGGCGGCCGCGCAGTGGCGCGAGTTCGCCACCTGGGTGATCGCCGACTACCCGTTCTGATCCGGTCCGCGGCCCGGTCCGCAGCCAAAGCCCCGCATCCGAGAGGTGCGGGGCTTTTTCGTTCCCCGGCGGGCCGCTGACCGGCCCATCTGCCCCAACTTGCCCTCAACACGTAGTTATACGGTGCTTGCACACAGTGGACATGTCTTGTGATGCTATGACCGCTTTTGACGGATGAGTTGACCGAAGCTAAAGGGGTGGCGTGACAGTGCCGGCCAGTACTACGCCTCAAGTCCCACCCCAGAACGAGCCCCAGGACGCCCCCGAAGTGCCCGCCCAGGACTCCCCGGAGGGCCCCAGAGGCCCCGTCAGAACCTCCACCCGGGGGGCGGACACCCGCGCCCTCACCCAGGTGCTGTTCGGTCGCCTCAAGGGGCTCGAACCGGGCACGCCGGAGCACGACCGGGTGCGCGGGGCGCTCATCGAGGCGAACCTGCCGCTGGTGCGGTACGCGGCCGCCAGGTTCCGCTCCCGCAACGAGCCCATGGAGGACGTCGTCCAGGTCGGCACGATCGGCCTGATCAACGCGATCGACCGCTTCGACCCGGACCGGGGCGTGCAGTTCCCCACCTTCGCGATGCCCACCGTCGTCGGCGAGATCAAGCGGTACTTCCGCGACAACGTACGCACCGTCCATGTCCCCCGGCGCCTGCACGAGCTCTGGGTGCAGGTGAACGGCGCCACCGAGGACCTGACGACCCTGCACGGCCGCTCCCCCACCACCGCCGAGATCGCCGACCGGCTCCGGATCGGCGAGGACGAGGTGCTCGCCTGCATCGAGGCGGGCCGCTCGTACCACGCGACCTCACTTGAAGCCGCCCAGGAGGGCGACGGGCTGCCCGGTCTGCTCGACCGGCTCGGCTACGAGGACCCCGCGCTCGCCGGGGTCGAACACCGGGACCTGGTCCGCCATCTGCTCGTACAACTGCCCGAACGGGAACAGCGGATCCTGATGCTCCGCTATTACAGCAATCTGACGCAGTCCCAGATCAGTCAGGAATTGGGAGTGTCGCAGATGCATGTGTCAAGGCTTCTGGCCAGGAGTTTCGCCCGGCTTCGATCCGCAAATCGAATCGAGGCGTAACCGGATCGAGTGGTCCGCGCTCCTGGCACGCCCCGGCGGAAAATTCTGCCCGGAAATACCCCGCACCCCCTGCTTCCTGCACGTACTCCGGCCCGACTTGTCGACAAGTCACTACAGCGTGTTGCCGACATGTGACATTCTGCTGGAACCGCGTTTGCCGCAGCCCCGCGTCCGGTATTCAGGTGGAGGCTGCTTCCTCCGAATGGTCGTGGCCCGACACGACCGTCCGCGACCTCAAGGGGGTGGCATGTCCGCAGAACAGGGCAGCTCGAAGGTGCTCACGCTCACCAAGAGCGCACCAGCGCCCATCGTGCGCCGACACGCCGCAAACACCGCAGCCATCGACACCCGCACGCTGTCCCGCTCCTTGTTCCTGCGGCTGGCCACCCTGGACACCGACAGCCCGGAGCGTACGTACGTACGCGACACGCTCATCGAGCTCAACCTGCCGCTCGTGCGGTACGCGGCCGCCAGGTTCCGCAGCCGCAACGAGCCCATGGAGGACATCGTCCAGGTCGGCACGATCGGCCTGATCAAGGCGATCGACCGCTTCGACTGCGAACGGGGCGTGGAATTCCCCACGTTCGCGATGCCCACGGTGGTCGGCGAGATCAAGCGGTTCTTCCGCGACACCTCGTGGTCGGTGCGGGTGCCGCGCCGCCTCCAGGAGCTGCGGCTCGCCCTCACCAAGGCCAGCGACGAGCTCGCCCAGAAGCTCGACCGCTCGCCGACGGTCCCCGAACTCGCGGCGGTTCTCGGGGTGTCCGAGGAGGACGTGGTCGACGGGCTCGCGGTCGGCAACGCGTACACCGCCTCCTCGCTCGACTCGCCGGCCACCGAGGACGACGGCGGCGAGGGCTCGCTCGCGGACCGGCTCGGCTACGAGGACACCGCGCTCGAAGGCGTCGAGTACCGCGAGTCCCTCAAGCCGCTGCTCGCCAAACTCCCGCCCAGGGAACGGCAGATCATCATGCTCCGGTTCTTCGCGAACATGACGCAGTCGCAGATCGGCGAGGAGGTCGGCATCTCCCAGATGCACGTCTCGCGCCTGCTGACCCGCACGCTGGCCCAGCTCCGCGAGGGCCTGATCTCCGACTGAGGATCCCGGGATCCGGGACCCCCGGCCTCCGACCGGGCATCCCCGACTTCCGGCCGGGATGCCCGAACGAGGCCGTCGCTCTGGTTAATTGACGCATCGTCAGACACACTGGCGCGATGCGACGACGTGCTGTGGTGATCGGCGTCTCGGCGGTGCTGGTGCTCGGCCTGGGCGGCACGCTCGCCGCCCGCGCGGGCGGCGGGGACGGGGCGGGCTATGTGGCGGTCGGCGCCGCGGGCACCGGCCCCTCGGCCCCGGACCGCGCGGTGCCGCCGCTCGGCGGGGTGGAGCTGGCGCCGCTGGACGGGGCGCCTTCGGGTACGCCTGACGCGCCCGGCCCATCCGGTACGCCGCCGGGCCCCGGCGGCAGCCCTGCTGGATCTCCCGGCCCCCGGGGCCGGACTTCCGCCACACCGGTCGCACCGGTCGCATCAGCTACGCAAGCCGCGCCGGGCGGCGCCAAATCCCCTGCGCTGCCAGGGGGTTCAGGGTCCACCGGCCCCGGCACCCCGGCGCCCACCCCCTCCGCTCCCGCGCCGCCCGCCGGGCCCGCGGTGCTGAGCCTCGGGACGCCGAGCCGTTCGGCGGGGGATCAGCGCTGGTGCGAGAACGTGACGGTCCAGTTCCGCAATACCGGGGGTACGGCGGTGAAGTCGGGCACCGTCACCTTCGCGACGCACATCATCGGGCTGCTGGGCGTGGACTGGGCGACGATCACGTCCAGCGGGCCGGTGCCGGTGCCGATCGCTGCGGGGGCGGTGCGCTCGCAGACGTACGGGGTGTGTGTGGATGCGTGGCGGGTGCCGCTGGGCATGCACGTGGAGACGCGCTCGGTGACGGCCGGCTGGGGGTAGGGGAAAGGATCAGCCCAGCGCCAGCCAGGCCACGCCCGCCAGGACGGCCAGGACTGCGATCACTCCGACGATCAGGCCGACGCGCGGGCCGGCCGGGGCCGCGGCCGGGGTCGCGGGCTGGCGGCTCTGCGGGCCGCCCTCGTCGACGAAGGCGCGGAACATCTGAGTCGAGCCCGCCGGGTCGTAGTTGCCCTCGGGACCCTGGGGCGCGTGGGGGTTGTGTGCCATGGGGCAGGACCCTAGCGAAGTTGGGGGTCGGGCCCAACCCCCGCCCCCGCGCGAAGACGCCCCGGAGCCCCCCGACCTGCAACTTGGGTTTCCATATGCGAAGCCTTTGCGCTTCCTTTGCCGCCAATCCCATCATTTAGTTTGCCTTCGGCAACCAACAATCTTATGGTTGCCCTAAGCAACAAGATGTCGGGAGGTGTCCATGGCCGCGCAGAGCCTCTACGAGGAGCTGGCTCGGCAGCTCAGCGCCATCGGTGCCGTCAAACGGGGACTCGCGCGGATCCTGCCGCCCGAGTGCCCGGGTGGTTCGGCCGCCGTGCTCACCCTCCTGGAGCGGTACGGCGAGATGCGCATCAGCCGGCTCGCCGAACTCCTCGCGGTGGACCTGTCGGTGACGAGCCGTCACGTCGCGCACGTCGCGGAACGGGGCTGGATCGAGCGGTCCGCCGACCCCGCGGACAAGCGCTCGCGCATCGTGCGGCTCACCCCCGCCGGCCAGTCCATGATCGACGATCTCGGGCTGCGCACCACGGAGATGTTCGCGTACACCCTCAAGGACTGGTCCGACGACGAGGTCGGGCAGCTCAACACGATGCTGGCCCGCCTGCGCGACTCCTTCGGGGACTGCCGGGGCCCCGTCCGGACCCCCGAGCCCCGGGCCCTCCGGACCCCGGCCGCCGAGGCCCGTACACCCGCATAGCAAACCCACCCGTACACCTGCCCAACAGACGCACAAGACAAGGAACTTCATGGCTACGACCACACCAGCCGGTGTGCGGGGCGGCCACGCCAAGCACGGCGGGCACGCGCCCGCCGGTGACGGCGCGCCGATGACTCACCGGCAGATCATGGAGGCGCTGTCCGGGCTGCTGCTCGGCATGTTCGTCGCCATCCTGTCCTCGACGATCGTCACCAACGCCCTGCCGCACATCATCAGCGACCTGGGCGGCGGCCAGTCCGCGTACACCTGGGTCGTCACGGCCTCGCTGCTCGCGATGACCGCGACCACCCCGCTGTGGGGCAAGCTCTCGGACCTCTTCAGCAAGAAGCTGCTGGTCCAGATAGCCCTGGTCATCTACGTCTCCGGCTCGATCGTGGCCGGTCTGTCCCAGAACTCCGGCATGCTGATCGCCTGCCGCGTGGTCCAGGGCGTAGGCGTCGGCGGTCTCTCCGCACTCGCCCAGATCGTCATGGCCGCCATGATCTCCCCGCGTGAGCGCGGCCGTTACAGCGGCTACCTGGGTGCCACGTTCGCGGTTGCGACGGTCGGCGGCCCGCTGCTCGGCGGTGTGATCACCGACACCTCCTGGCTCGGCTGGCGCTGGTGCTTCTACGTCGGTGTGCCGTTCGCGATCATCGCGCTGATCGTGCTGCAGAAGACCCTGAAGCTCCCCGTCGTGAAGCGGGACGTCAAGGTCGACTGGACCGGCGCCTTCCTGATCAGCGCGGCGGTCTCGCTGCTCCTGGTCTGGGTGACCTTCGCGGGCGACAAGTACGACTGGATCTCGTGGCAGACGTACGCCATGGTCGGCGGCTCGGTCCTGCTCGGCGCGCTGTTCGTGTTCGCCGAGTCGAAGGCCAGCGAGCCGATCATCCCGCTGCGCCTCTTCCGCAACCCCACCATCACCCTCGCCTCGATCGCCTCGCTCTTCGTGGGTGTCGCGATGTTCACCGGCACGGTGTTCTTCTCCCAGTACTTCCAGCTGGCCCGCGGCCGGACGCCGACGATGTCCGGCGTCATGACCATCCCGATGATCGGCGGCCTGTTCATCGCCTCGACCGTCTCCGGGCAGGTCATCACCAAGACCGGCAAGTGGAAGGCCTGGCTGGTCAGCGGCGGTGTGCTGGTGACGGCCGGCCTCGGTCTGCTCGGCACGATGCGCTACGACACCCCGTACTGGCACCTCGCCATCTACATGGCGCTGATGGGCCTCGGCGTCGGCATGATGATGCAGAACCTGGTCCTGTGCACCCAGAACCAGGTCTCCCCCGCCGACCTCGGCTCGGCCTCCTCCGTCGTCGTCTTCTTCCGCTCGCTCGGCGGTGCGGTCGGTGTCTCGGCGCTCGGCGCGGTCATGGCCCACCGGGTCACCCACTACGTCAAGGACGGCCTCACCGCGCTCGGCCCGCAGGGCGCCGCGATGGGCCACGGCTCCGGCGGCGGCTCCGGCGCCATCCCGGACCTGGCGACGCTGCCCGCCCCGATCCGTACCGTCATGGAGAGCGCGTACGGACACGGCGTCGGCGATGTGTTCCTGTACGCGGCGCCCTGCGCGCTGCTCGCCTTCTTCGTCACGCTGTTCATCAAGGAGGTCCCGCTGCGGAGTCGTGCGGTGGGTGCCACTGACGAGGCGCCCGCGGCGGCGGCCGCCCCGGTTCCCGCCCAGGCGACGGCAGTTGAGGCCACCTCCCCGATGACGCCGGTGGCCCCTGCGGCCCCCGTGACTCCTGTGATCGACGGCATCGCGGTGCACGGCACCGTGCGCGGCGCCGAGGGGGCGCCCGTCGCCTCCGCCGCCGTCACCCTCATCTCGCTCGGCGGCAGCCAGCTCGGCCGCGCGGTGGCGGGGCCCGACGGCCGGTATCTGCTCGATGCGCCGGGCGCCGGTTCGTACGTCCTGATCGCGGCCGCCGACGGCTTCCAGCCGCAGGCCTCGACGGTGGTCGTGGGCGCCGAGCCGCTCGGGTACGACATCCTCCTGTCCGGCACCAGCGGTCTCGCGGGTGCGGTGAAGGCGGCCGAGACCGGGGCGCCCATCGAGGGCGCGATGGTGATCGTGACCGATGTGCGCGGCGATGTGCTCGCCACCGGGAAGTCGGGCGCGGTGGGGGAGTTCACCTTCGGCGAGCTCGTTCCGGGCCAGGTCACGGTGGCGGTCAACGCGGACGGGTTCCGGCCGCTGGCGCTGCCGGTGGAGATCTCGGGCCACGGCGTGACCCGTATCGAGGCGGCGCTCCAGTCCGGCGCGCTGGTCCAGGGCACGGTACGGGGCGGCGCCGACCGGCGTCCGCTGACCGACGCCCGGGTCACCCTGGTCGACGCGGCGGGCAACGTGGTCGCCAATGCCACGACCGGCGACGACGGCGCGTACGCCTTCACCGACCTGAACTCCGGCGAGTACACGCTCATCGCGACCGGCTACCCGCCGGTGGCCGGCTCGCTGACCGTGGCCGGCCGCGGCGTCGACGGCCACGACATCGAACTCGCCCACCCGGGCGAGTAGTTGGGGGTCCCCGGTCGGTCAGGCCGGATAAGCGAGCGGGGCCTGGTGCGTGCATCTGCAAGGCGGAGGAGGGAGTCGACGCGATGGGGGTCCCCCCTGCTCGTCAAGAGCTTGGGGGAGTCGGCGACCGACGACAACGCCGCAGATGGGCGTGCCAGGCCCCGCGAGCCCGGCCTGGCCGTCCGGGGACCCCCCGGACCCCCGGGTGCGGACGCCGCTTCGAGCGGAGGCGGCACCGCACCCGGCGTGGAAATGGGCCCCGGGTACGGGGCGGCGGGCAGGGGACGGCCAGCCGTCCCGCCCCGGGGCCCGGCCTTTTGCACCTAAGAGGCTTCTGCACTTCAAGAGGAGAGAAAACGGGATGGGACTGCGGGCACAGGTACGGACGCGCGACGGCTGGGCGGTCTCGCACGCCGTGGTGACGATGACCGACATGACGGGTACGCAGGTGCTGCGGGCCCCGGCGGCCCAGGACGGCGCGGTGGCGGCGGACGTGGCCCTCGCGCCCGGCCCGTACACGGTGATCGTGACGGCCGTCGGCTACGCGCCCGCCGCCTCCACCGCGCTGGTCACGGCGAGCGGCCGGGCCGAGGTCGGCACGGTGGTGCTGGCCCGCCAGGGCGGGGTCGAGCTGCCGCCGCCGGGCCCCTGGACGATCGACCCGGCGCACTCGTCGGTCGGCGCGACCGCCCAGCACCTGGGCATCTCCAGCGTGCACGGCCGGTTCGGGCAGTTCGGCGGGCGGATCGAGATCGCCCAGGACCTGGAGAAGTCGCGGGTGGAGGCGGTCATCGGGGCGGCCTCCATCGACACCGGCAACGGCATGCGGGACGGTCACCTGAAGTCCCCGGACTTCCTGGACGTGGAGCGCTTCCCCGAGATCACCTACCGCAGTACGGGCCTGGTCCCGGCCGGGCCCGACCGCTGGACGGTGCGGGGCGAGCTGTCCCTGCACGGCGTGGTCCGCGAGGTCGACCTCGACCTCTCCTATCTCGGTACCGGCCCCGACCCGTGGGGCGGCCTGCGGGCGGCCTACCGGGCGACGGCGGAGCTGCGCCGCGAGGACTTCGCGATGAACTACAACCAGGTGGTCCAGGCGGGGATCTCGGCGATCGGCACGACGCTGAAGGTGGAGCTGGACATCCAGACCGTCCAGGGCGAGACCCTGCCGGTCGCCTGATCGCGTGAGTGGGGGGCGGTTTTCCGGACCGCCTCGTCCGAGCCGCCGTTGCCGGGGGCGCTGCCCCCGGACCCCCGCTCCTCAATCTCCCCCAAGGACTACGTCCAGGGAGGGACCCCCAAGGGGCTTGAATTGGCCTCGATCCCAGCGATCAGCAGCGACAGCGCGAAGTCGAAGTCCCGCTGCCGCATCTCCGCCACCGTGTCCCCGCCCCGCGCGGCCATCAGCTCCGCCGCGTCCGCGAACTGGGCGCGGTATTCGGGCTGTTCGTTCAGCGCGCCCATCGCCCGCGTGAAGTACTCGTCCTGGGTGACCCCCGCATCCGCGCACCGCTGTACGAACTGCCCCTCGATCGTGCCGAATCCGTACACGAACTGGAAGACCGCCGAGAGCCCGCCCGTCTGCCCGTGCGCCGGCAGCCCGGTGCGGGCGAGCACTCGCTGGGCCGCGTGCGAGAAGGCCATCGAGTGCGGGCCGATGTTGAGGTAGCGGCCGATCAGCGGCGAGGCCCAGGAGTGCCGGACGAAGACCGCGCGGTAGCCGACGGCGAGCGCGCGGAGCTGGTCGCGCCAGTCGGCGGACTCGTCCGTCGTGTCGGGCAGCGCGATCTCGGCGAACACCGCGTCCAGGGCGAGTTCGAGCAGGTCGTCCTTGGTGTCGACGTACCAGTACAGGGACATCGCGGTGACCCCGAGCTCGGCGGCGAGCCGGCGCATGGAGAACTTGGCGGAGCCTTCGGTGTCGAGCAGCCGTACGGACTCGGCGATGATCCGGTCCCGGTCGAGGGCGGGCTGGCCGTGCTCGGCGGAGGGTTCCGCGCGGCGCACCCGGGTGCCCGTCCTGCTGGCGATCCACACGCTGGTACGCCCCGCGTTCTTCTCGCGGTCCGCCGCCGAAACCATCGCGCCGCCTCCTCGGGTCTGGGAATCCGCCGACCCGCAGGGGTCATTTCCGGAATTAGTGGGTTCATTCCCCGACGATGCTAGGCGGTGCCCGGTGGGTCATGGCCGGGGCCGGCCCCGACCCACCGGCACCTGCTACGCCGCCGGAGCCGCCGGGGTGTTCCGCTCGGCGCGGTGCAGCAGGGCCGCCGCGAGCAGGCCGCCCGCGAGCACCGCGATCGCGCCGACCAACTGGCTGGTCTCCAGTCCTGAGGCGAACGCGTCGGCGACCCTCGCCCGCTCGGCGTCGCTGCCCGCGGCGGCGAGCGCGGCGGGCAGCGAGGCCGCGGCGACCGGGACCAGCGCCGCGAACCGCGAGCCCAGCACCGCGCCGAGCACCGCCACGCCGAGCCCGTTGCCGAACTCGCCGAGCGTGCCGTTGACGCCCGCGCCCACGCCCGCCTTCTCCGGCGGGATCGCGCTCATGATGGCGTTGGCCATGGCCGGCATGGAAAGGGCGATGCCCGAGCCCATCACGACCAGGCCGAGCAGGGTGCCGCCGTAGCTGTGCCCGCCGAGCAGCGCGATCGAGGCGAGCCCGGCCGCGGTCGCGGTCATGCCGATGGCGATGGCGCGCGGGGTGCCGGCCTTGGCCACCAGCTTGGCGCCGACCCCCGACATGTTGAGCACGATGACGCTCAGCGCGAGCGGTGCGGTGCGCAGCCCCGCCTCCAACGGGCCGTAGCCGAGCACGAATTGGAGGTGCTGGGTCAGCAGGAAGAGCGAGCCGCCCATGCCGAACGCGACCAGGATCGACCCGGCGACCGCCCCGATGAACTTCTGGTTGCGGAAGAAGTGCATGTCCAGCATCGGGTGCTCGATGGACAGCTCCCAGCGCACGAAGGCGGCGAGGAACCCGGCACCGACCGCGGCCGACGCGAGCACCTGGCCGGAGAGCCAGCCGTGCCCGGGACCGGAGATGATCGCGTACACGACACCCGTCATGCCGATCGTGGACAGCAGCGCCCCGAGCAGGTCGGGCCGGTCGCCCTGGGGGTTCTTCGACTCCGGTACGAGGACGAGGACGGCGACCAGGCCGAGCACCGCGACCGGGATGTTCACCAGGAAGATCGCGCCCCACCAGAAGTGGTCGAGCATGGCCCCGCCGATCAGCGGACCGGCGGCGAAGCCGACCGAGTTGACGGTGGCCCAGACGCCGATCGCCCTGACCCGGGACTCGTCGTCGAAGATCTGGACGACGACGGCGAGCGTGGTGGTCATCAGGAGCGCCCCGCCGATGCCCATGCCCGCGCGGGCGGCGATCAGCTGGCCGGAGTTCTGCGCGAGGCCGGCGGCCAGCGAGCCGATACCGAAGAGCGCGAGTCCCGCTGCGAGCATCTTCTTGCGTCCGTAGCGGTCGGACGCGCTGCCCGCGGTGAGCAGCAGCCCGGACTGGACCAGCGAGTACGCGTTGATCATCCACTGGATGTCGGCGGTGGACGCGCCGAGCGAGGTGGTGAGGGAAGGGATGGCGACGTTGAGGACGGTGTTGTCGAGCAGCACCGTGAGCTGGGCCAGGCAGATGACGCCGAGGATCAGCCAGCGCTGCGGATGGGCGGCGGGGGTCGTGCGGTGCTCGGTTGTCGTTGCCGTCATTCCGGCTCCCTGGCTCCTTATACGGTGTACGAGTGGTGTCGCCGTACACCGTATAAGGAGTTCTTCTACACCGTAAAGTCAATTTCCCTCGGTAGCGTTCCCGGCGCGGATCCGGGACGTGGGCAGGATGAGGAGAGTGCCATGGCACTGAGGCGAAGGATGCACGCGACTGTCGCTCAACTGACCTTGGGAGCAAGCCTGTTGGGGTTGCTCCTGGCGCCTGAGGCGCAGGCTTCAGCCGGCTCCGGGCGGGAGGTTCCGCTGCGGGTCGCGACGTACAACATCCATGCGGGCGCCGGACTGGACGACGTCTTCGACCTCGACCGGCAGGCCGCCGCGCTGCGCGCGCTGCACGCGGATGTGATCGGCCTGGAGGAGGTCGATGTGCACTGGGGCGCGCGCAGCCAGGGGCGCGATGTGGCCGCGGAGCTGGCGGCGCGGCTCGGCATGCATGTCTCGTTCGCGCCGATATACAGCCTGGATCCCCGGCAACGGGGCGGCCCCCGGCGGGAGTTCGGCGTCGCGGTACTGTCCCGGTACGAGATCCTGGCCGCCGAGAACCACGAGATCACCCGGCTCTCCACCCAGGTCCCCCACCCGGTGCCCGCACTCGCGCCCGGCTTCGGCGAGGTGGAGCTGAAGGTGCGCGGCGTACCGGTCCATGTGTACGTCACCCACCTCGACTACCGGGGCGACCCCTCGGTCCGGGTGGCGCAGGTCGCCGACACGCGGCGCATCATGGCGGCCGACCGGGGCGCCCGCGAGATCCTGCTCGGCGACTTCAACGCCGCACCGTCGGCGCCCGAACTCGCGCCGCTGTGGCGGGAGTTGACGGACGCTGATCCGCATGCGAACAGCTTCCCCGCGGATGTGCCGGTCCGGCGGATCGACTACGTGGCCGTGCAGAAGGGCGGGGTGCGGGTGCGCGACGCGGCGGTGGCCGAGACGCTCGCCTCGGACCACCGCCCCGTCGTCGCCGATCTGCTACTTCGCCGGTGAGGTCAGGTCGTAGAAGGTGGCGGTGCCGACCGTCACCTTCTTGAAGTCGGCCTCGATCCAGCTGCTGATCGAGCTGCTGGTCCCCTTACCGCCGCCGCCGAAGCCGCCGCCGAACCCGCCACCGCTCGCGATGAAGTAGTGGATCTTCCCTTCCGCCACGTACTTCTTGAACTGGGCGAGTGTCGGCGAGGGGTCGCTGCCGTTGAAGCCGCCGATCGCCATTACCGGCTGCTGGGTGGCGAGTTGATAGCTCGCGGCGTTCTGCGAGCCGACGGCGGCCGCGGCCCAGGTGTACTTTGCCGCGTCCTGCTTCAGCAGGGCCCCGGCCTGTGCGCTCACCTTGGCGCCGTCGAGCAGGCCGCCCATGCCGCCGCCTCGCTCACCGCCCGCACCCCCGGTCCGGCCGCCCGCCCAGCCGTTCTGGCCCTGGCCGGGTCCGCCGGGCGCCTGGCCCATGGGCCCGCCGGGCATGCCCTGACCCTGCCCCTGACCCTGACCCGGCTGCCCGGCGCCGTTCCGTCCCTGGGGCAGCCCCGCGGATTCCAGGCCGGCTCCGCGGCCGAACCGCATGCGGCCGCCGCCCCCGGGCCCGCCCATGCTCGCCCCGGCGGGCCCCGCCGTCACGATCGATCCGGTGTGCCCGGTGTTGAGCGTGCTGACCGTGTACGCGGCGGGCCCGGCCAGCGACGCCACGAGCCCGGCCCCGGCGACACCGAGCGCCACCCTGCGGTTCAGCCGCCCCGCGAGCGCGAGGCCGACCGCCGCGAGGAGCCCGCCGACGAGCACCGCCCAGCGCAGCCACGGCAGATAGTCCGGGGTGCGCCCCAGCAGCACGTACGACCAGACCGCCGTGACCGCCGCGGTCACCCCGAGCGCGATGGTCGCCCAGAGGCGCGACCGCTCCTCCCACAGCACCGTCACACCCATGCCGACGAGCGCCGCGATGTAGGGGGTGAGGGCCACCGTGTAGTACTGGTGGAAGATCCCGGCCATGAAGCTGAAGATCACGGCGGTCATCAGCATGGCCCCGCCCCAGGCGAGGAACGCGGCCCGTGCGGTGTCGGTGCGCTTGGCCCGCCACGTGACCACGAGCCCCGCGATCAGCAGGAGCAGGGCGGCCGGCAGCAGCCAGGAAATCTGGCTGCCCACCTCGGAGTTGAACATCCGGCCGATGCCGGTCGCTCCCCAGCCGCCACCGCCGCCGCCCATCCGCTTCATTCCGCCGGTGAGCTCCATGCCCTGGGGCAGGGCGCCGCCGCCGACGCTGCCCGTCTCGTCGCCGCTGATCCGGCCGAGTCCGTTGTAGCCGAAGGTCAGTTCAAGGAAGGAGTTGTGCTGCGAGCCGCCGATGTACGGGCGCGACGACTTGGGCCACAGCTCCACGGCGGCCACCCACCAGCCGCCCGAGGCGATCAACACCCCGGTGGACAGGGCGAGTTGGCCGAGGCGACGGCGTAGCGACGTGGGCGCGCACACCGCGTACAGGACCGCCAGCGGCGGCAGGATCAAGAAGGCCTGGAGGGTCTTCGTCAGGAACGCGAAGCCGATCGCGACCCCGGCCCACACCAGCCACTTCGTGCGGGCGTCCTCCAGGGCGCGCAGCACGCAGTACACGGTGACCGTCATCAGGAGCGCGAGCAGCGCGTCCGGGTTGTTGAAGCGGAACATCAGCGCGGCGACCGGCGTCAGGGCGAGCACCGCGCCCGCGATGAGCCCCGCGGCCGGGCTGAACCGCCGCCGGACCGCCGCGTACAGCACGGCGACCGTACCCACGCCCATCAGCACCTCGGGCAGCAGGATCTGCCAGGAACCAAGGCCGAAGAGGCGTACGGACAGGGCCATCGGCCACAGCGACGCCGGGGGCTTGTCGACGGTGATCGCGTTGGCGGCGTCGAGGGAGCCGAAGAAGAAGGCCTTCCAGCTCTGGCTGCCCGCCTGGACCGCCGCCGAGTAGAAGGAGTTCGCGTACCCGGAGGCGCTGAGGTTCCAGAGGTAGCCGGCGAAGGTGGCGGCGAGCAGCGCGAGGAGCGCGGGCCGCACCCAGGCCGGGTCGTCGGGCCGGCCGCGCCACAGGCGGCTCCGGGCGGTCCGGAGCCCGGTCGCCGCGACCCCCTCGCGCGGATCGGCCTGATAGGAGGTCGTGGTCATCGTGCGAGGCCCTTCGGGTCGGGGTCGTGCGGGGTGTCCATGTCGGTGCCGAAGTCGGTGTCGGCGTAAGCGTCGTTCGGGCCTGGGGCGCCGGTGACGTGCGGGGTCGCAGTGGCGTGGTTGTGCGGGGCTGCGGTATCAGCGTCCTGCGGGGTTCGGGTGGCGGGCTCGGGGCGGTCGGGGAAGACCCAGGCGCGGAACAGCAGGAAGCGCAGGACGGTGGCCGCGAGGTTCGCCGCGAGCAGCACGGCCACCTCGGTGGAGTGCGCGGCGCTGGAGTTGGCCGCGTCGAGCGCCGCGAGCGAGCCGCTGGTCAGCGCGAGTCCGATGGCGAAGACCGCCAGGCCCTGGGCCTGGTGGCGCACCGCCCGGTCCCGGCCGCGTACCCCGAAGGTGAGTCTCCGGTTGGCGGCGGTGTTCGCGACGGCCGACACCAACAGGGCGACGGCGTTGGCGAGTTGGGGCCCCATGGCGCCCCGCGCGAGGGCGTACAGGGCGAGGTAGAAGAGGGTGGAGAGCCCGCCGATCACGCAGAACCCGACGAGCTGGCGGGCGAGCCCGCCCGGCACCCCGGTGAGCTGCCGGTCCCTGGGGTCGTCGCCGAACGGCCGGGCGAGCCGGTCGAGCGGCAGCGCCCCTACGGCGAGCGCCCGCCCGATGCGCCACACGCCCTTCAGGTCGTCCATCGCCGTACTGACGAGGTGCACGGTGCTCGCCGGATCGTCCACCCAGTCCACCGGCACCTCGTGGATCCTGAGCCCCGCGCGCTCGGCGAGCACCAGCATCTCGGTGTCGAAGAACCACCCGGTGTCCTCGACCATCGGCAGCAGCCGCTCCGCGACCTCGCGCCGGATCGCCTTGAACCCGCACTGCGCGTCGGAGAACCGCGCCGCGAGCGAACCGCGCAGGATCAGGTTGTACGTACGCGAGATGAACTCCCGCTTGGCGCCGCGCACCACCCGCGAGGAACGGGCGAGCCGGGAGCCGATGGCGAGGTCCGAATGCCCGGAGATCAGCGGCGCGACCAGCGGCAGCAGCGCGTTGAGATCGGTGGAGAGGTCCACGTCCATGTACGCGAGCACCGGCGCGTCGGACGCCGACCAGACGGTACGCAGCGCACGCCCGCGCCCCTTCTCCTCAAGCCGGAACGCTCTGACTTCCGGTATTTCCCGCTCAAGGCGGGCCGAAATCAAGGGAGTCGAGTCCGTGCTCGCGTTGTCGGCGACCGTGATCCGGAAGCCGTACGGGAAGGTGCGCGCGAGGTGCTCGTGCAGCCGCCGCACACACCGCTCCAGATCCTGCTCCTCGTTGTAGACGGGGATCGTCACATCGAGTACGGGCGGGCCGGCCGGCTGGACGGGGAGGTGCCGGCGGGCGGGGAGCGCGACCGTATGCGGTGCGCCTGCGGCGCGCAGGACACTCGTGGCAGAAGGTTCGGTTCGCATGACAGCGACCCTCGCGAGGGCCGCTGTCACACCTGTGTGGTCAGCCTGTGCCCAGCCTGTGAGAAGGGGCCCGCGCCCTCGGCGGCCGGGTGTGAGAAGCGGCCCGCGTCCTCGGCGGCCGGGAGGTGCACCCCGAACACGGTCTGCCCGGGGGCACTTCGTACGGTCACCCGGCCGCCGTGCGCGGCGACGACGGCCTCCACGATGGCGAGCCCGAGGCCGGTGGACCCGGCGTTGCGGGAGCGGGAGGCGTCACCGCGGGCGAACCGCTCGAAGACGTGCGGCAGCAGCTCCGGCGGGATGCCGGGCCCGGTGTCCTCGATCTCGACGACGGCCCAGGGCCCGCGCTCCTGGACCCGGGCGGTGACGGTGGTGCCCGGCGGGGTGTGCGTACGGGCGTTGCCGAGCAGATTGACCAGGACCTGGTGCAGCCGGGCCCCGTCCCCGTGCACGGCGACGGGCTCCCCGGGCAGTTCGAGCAGCCACTTGTGGTCCTGCCCGGCGGCATGCGCGTCGCCCACCACGTCCACGACGAGGGAGGTGAGATCAGTGCTCTCGTACGAGAGCGGGCGTCCGGCGTCGAGGCGCGCGAGCAGCAGCAGATCCTCGACCAGGACGGTCATCCGCGCCGCCTCCGACTCGATCCGGCCAAGGGAGCGCCGGGTGTCGGGCCCGATGTCCTCGCGCCCGCGCCGGGTCAGCTCCGCGTACCCGCGGATGGAGGTGAGCGGAGTCCGCAGCTCATGGCTGGCGTCGGCGACGAACTGCCGCACCCGCGTCTCGCTCTCCTGCCGCGCGCTGAGCGCCTCGTGCACATGGTCGAGCATCCGGTTGAGCGCGGCGCCCACCTGCCCGACCTCGGTCCGGGGATCCGCCTCGGCCCCCGGCACCCGCTCGTACAGCGCGACTTCCCCGCTGTGCAGGGGCAGTTCGGACACCCGGGTGGCGGTCGAGGCGACCCGCCGCAGCGGGCGCAGTGCGACCCCGACGATGGCCGTCCCGGCGATACCGGCGGCGACGAGGCCGGCGGCGGTCACGCAGATGACCACGATGACGAGGGTGTTGACGGTGGAGTCGACACTGTCGGTGGGGTAGCCGAGGACGACCGTGCTGTCCTGGTTCCAAGAGGCCCGGTAGTCGCCGAGGCCGGGAATCGACACGGAGTGCACGGCGCCGTCCTTGGGCACGGCGGCCAGCGCCCGGGTCTGCTCGTCGGACAGCGAGGTGGAGCGGGGCTGGCTCATCCGCTCCGGCTGAACGGCCTGGAGACCCGCGGGCCGGCCGTCGGGCAGCGTGCCCGCGCCGATCGTGTGCGGCGGCTGCCCCGGCCGGGATACGAGGAACTCCAGGTGGTCGCCGCCGCTCATGGGGCTCAGGTTGAGACCGGGCCCCTCGTGCCCCATCCGCACGGACGTCCTCAGCTGGTCGTCCAGCTGCCGCTGGAGGTTCGCCCCCATGGCGAGCACCGTCACCGTGCCGATGACCGCGCCGACCACCGCGAGCAGCGTCACCGCCGACACGACCAGACGGGTACGGAGCGACCAGGGCCGCCGGAACCTGGCCATCGGAGCGCTTACTCCCCGGGCTTGATCAGATATCCCGCGCCGCGCCGGGTGTGGATCATCGGGGAGCGCCCGGCATCGATCTTCCGGCGCAGGTAGGAGATGTAGAGCTCGACCACATTGGCCTGCCCGCCGAAGTCGTACGACCACACCCGGTCGAGGATCTGCGCCTTGCTGAGCACCCGGCGGGGATTGCGCATGAGGAAGCGCAGGAGCTCGAACTCGGTCGCGGTGAGGTGGATGTTGACCCCGCCGCGCGCCACGTCGTGGCTGTCCTCGTCAAGGGTGAGGTCGCCGACGGCCAGCACGGATTCGCTCCGTACGGCCGCCGTGCCCGAGCGGCGGATCAGCCCGCGCAGCCGGGCCACGACCTCCTCCAGGCTGAACGGCTTGGTGACGTAGTCGTCGCCGCCCGCCGTGAGCCCGGCTATCCGGTCCTCCACGGAGTCCTTGGCGGTGAGGAAGAGCACCGGCACGTCCGGCAGTTCGCGCCGCAGCCGGCCGAGCACGGCGAGCCCGTCCATGTCGGGCAGCATGATGTCGAGGACCACGGCGTCCGGCCGGAAGCCCCGGGCGTCGCGCACCGCCCCGGCCCCGTCGCCGGCACTGCGCACGTCCCAGCCTTCGTAGCGCAGCGCCATGGAGAGCAGCTCGCTGAGCGGCGCCTCGTCGTCCACGACGAGCACTCGGACGGGACTCCCGTCCGGCCTGAGCATTTCGGTCCGCCCCTGGGGCGAGGAGGTAACGGTCATGGCCCCACCCTGTGAGCGGGCCCTGAGAACATCCTTGCCCGATCCTGTGATTTCCCTGAGAAAGTGTGTGGCGGGGTTCGGTGTGTACGGGGACTCAGGCGGTCGGGGCCGCGCGGGGCAGTCCGAAGAGGCGGGCGGCGTTGTCGTGGCAGACCGCCCGGAGCCAGTCGTCCCCGAGCCCGAGCCGCTCCAGGGCCTCCAGCTGGTGGAGGTACGGGTACGGAATGTTCGGGAAGTCCGTGCCGAGCAGGACGCGGTCGCCCAGATCGAGCAGCCTGCCCCGCTCGGCCGCGGGGAAGGGCGCGCCGCGCTCGCTGAAATCGGTGAAGGCCATGGTCGTGTCGAGCATGACCGAGCCGTACGTCTCGGCGAGGTCGAGGAAGTCGGCGTACTCCGGCATCCCCATGTGCGCGACGATCAGCCGCAGCCGGGGGTGCCGGGCGAGCACCCGCCCGACCGGCCCCGGCCCGGTGTACTTGCCGGGCGCGGGCCCCGACCCGCAGTGGATGACGACGGGCACCCCGGCCTCGGCGAGCATCCCCCAGACGGGTTCGAGCAGGGGGTCACCGGGGTCGTAACTCCCCACCTGTACATGGGACTTGAAGGCCCTGGCCCCGACGTCGAGGGCGTGCCGCACGTAGCGGCCGGCACCGGGCTCGGGGAAGAAGGTGGCGGTGTGGAGGCAGTCGGGCGTCCTGGCCGCGAAGTCGGCCGCCCACCCATTGAGCCACTCGGCCATGCGAGCCTTGTGCGGATAGAGCATCGAGGTGAACGCGAGCACCCCGAACTCCTCCCGGAGCAGCCGCACCCGCTCGGCCTCCTCCGCGCGGTAGGTGATGGGCCACTCGACCCCGCCCACCAGTGCCCCGGCGGAGTCGAAGTACTCCCACACCTTCTTCAGCACCCGCTCGGGCATGAAGTGCGTGTGTACGTCGATGCCGCCGGGCACCCCGAGCCGCCCCCAGAACGCCCGGACGGCGGCGCCGTCTCCCTTACCCCTGCCGGGCCCGGGTGCCCGGCAGCCGCCCGGGTCGGCCTCACGGGTCCCGGGAACAGCGGGGCTCTCACCGGGCCCGTGAACGGGGCCGCCCCCGTCAGCCATGGCGGTCCCGTCAGCCGCGTCGGCGCCGGGAACGGCGAGGCGGGCCCCGTCAGCCTCGCTGGCCCTGGGGCCGGCGGGGCCACCCCCACCGGCCCCGGAAGCAGCGGGGCCGCCCCCTTCACCCCCGCTCAAAGCTGTAACTCCGCTCGACCTTGGCCACGTGGACGCTGTAGCTCTCGTACCAATGGGCCCGGCCATGCTTCTGCGCCCGCTGGTGCTCCAGCCGGCCCCGCCATGCGGCGATGGCCTCCTCATCCCTGAAGTACCCGACGGTGATCCCGAGCCCGTCCGGAGTCCGCGCGCTCTCGTACCCGAGGTACCCCGGTATCTCCTTCACCAGCTCCCCCATCTCGACGGCGGTCTCGCCGTACCCGTTGTCGCCCTCGGTCCGCAGGGAGGTGAACACCACGGCGTAATAAGGCGGTTCGATCCCCGAAACCAGCCCGCGTACTTGATCGCTCATGCCCCCACCCTCGGCCGCACCCGTCGGCGCTGTCCAGATCCCTTGCCCGAAGGGATCCAAAAGGGATCCAAGTCTTGACGATGCCCACTGCGCGCCCGGGCCCCGCCGAGGAAGCAGCAGCGGTACGCACGGGCGCCGATGCCCCCTGCACACCCGGGATCGGCACGGGCGGGCGATGCGGGGCAGCCGACGCGGGACGGCCGACGCGGGACGGCCGATACGGGGCGGCCGACGCGGGACGGCCGATACGGGGCGGCCGACGCGGGCGACGCCGCCCCAGAACGTAGGTCCTGCGCGGAGCTCAGAACAACAAGTCCTGCACGTCACGCCGCGCCAGAACAACAGGTCTCGCACGCAGCCTCAGAACAACAGGTCCTGCACCCCGCCCTCCCTCGGGACCTCGCGCACGGGCACCGTGATGCCCCCGCCCGCCGCCTCGCCTACGGCGGTCAGATCCCACCCGCTCATGAGCCGCGTATCCAGAACGACAACTTCACCCTCGACCCCTCCCTCCAGATGCAGATCGGGCCCGGCGGCCGCGACCAGCCGACCGCCGACCACCCCGCCGTCCACCAGCTCCGTAATCACGCCGGAAGCCGGCGTGAGACCGGCGAGCCCGAACTCCCCGGCGTGGTCCACCACTTCGCAGGGCAGCCGCTCCAGGGACTCGGGCCAGTCGGCCAGCGCGACGGCCCGCGCATGCAGCCGGGCCACTTCCGCCGCCCGCTCGGCCACCCCGGGAAGGCAGGCCCGCACCGCCCGCTTCTCGGCGTACGGAATCCGGTCCGGCACGCCCAGGGCCGTCCTCAGCAACTCCTCGCTGCGCCGCGCCGCCATCAACGGCCCCCGCCCCAGCCAGCCGAACGCCACCGCCCCCTGTTCGAGCAGCCGGGCCGAACCCCGCTCCTCCGCGGTGATCCCGACCTTGACCATCCCCCTCCCGAACCAGGCGAGGTAGACGCGATAGGTCCGCGGATCATCGACGTAGGTATCGGCGGCGACGGAATGCGCCCGGTCCAGCCGCGCACACTCCCCGCACCGCGCCTGCGTACTCCGCCCCGGCACGGGCGCCGCGAGGGGGCAGGCATTCCCCCGCGCCCCCACACACCTCCGTTCCCCGACGACCCGGAACGCCACCCCCTGCCCATAGGCAAGCGGACTGACCCGCCCCTCCTCCCACACAAGCCGAGGCCCACCGGCTCCCCACCGAACCCCCACACACCGCCAGAACCCAGCCACCCCTCGACGGTACCGACCCCCACTGACAACGCCGCTCCCCCGGAAACACAAGAAGGCCCCCGGATCTCTCCGGGGGCCTTCTCTTCACTGTGCACTCGGCAGGATTCGAACCTGCAACCTTCTGATCCGTAGTCAGATGCTCTATCCGTTAAGCTACGAGTGCTTGTGCTTCTGGGGTTTTTTCTGCCCCGTCGGCGTTGCGAGAACAACATTACATGACCTGCGCCGTGACGCGAAATCCATTAGCTCCACCCACTCTGGCCTGCGGAAATGTCTCTGCGTGAGCAGCCGCGGGGTCGTTGGGCCGGGTTTGGGCGGGGCCGGGAACGGGCTGGAAACGGGCGAAGCCCCGGCCGTGGGGCCGGGGCTTCGGGTGTTGCTGGCGGAGGCGGAGGGATTTGAACCCTCGATGGGCTTTAAGACCCAAACCGCATTAGCAGTGCGGCGCCATAGACCGGACTAGGCGACGCCTCCAGCACACCGTCGCTCGCGCGAGTGGTGCGTGCAGATGATGACACAGCCTTGCGGGCCGTCACCAATCGAACCCCACGGTACTAGGCAGGCGGGCGCCAGGGCAAAGGTGTTCATGTGGCGGAGTGTGGCGCAACGCAGGACGTTGACGCGCGTTAGTCCCCGGGAGACCGAAGACCCGCCGAAACGCCTGGAGTACGCCACCATGCTGCGCCGCCTCGTCGTCACCGCCGCCGCCTCGCTCACCGCCCTCGCCGCCGCGCCCGTCGCCTCCGCCGGCCCCCTGCCGGTTCCGTTGCCGCTGCTGGGCGACGGGCACACCGAGGACCGGCTCACCGTCACCGTCAAGGACAACCCGGGCGCCGAAGGGATGTACACGCTGGAATGCCATCCGGCGGGCGGGAGCCATCCGCGGCGCCAGCAGGCCTGTGACCGGCTGGACTCGGTGACGACCTGGGGCAAAGATCCGTTCGCTCCGGTTCCGAAGGGCCAGATGTGCACGATGATCTACGGCGGCCCGGCCACCGCGCACATCACCGGCAGCTGGGCCGGACGGCCCGTCGATGCGACGTACAACCGTGCCAACGGGTGCGAGATGTCGCGCTGGGACAACCTGGTGCCGGTGCTGCCGAGGGCCAGGTAGGAGGCCTCGTACGGCCACCTCGCGTACTCCGTGGTCACACAACCTTGGTGAGAGCTCCCCCTCATCCGCCGTCGCTCGCACACCGCCAGCCTTTAGACTCCCTCCCAGTGACAGGCCGCAAGGTGCAGTGGTTCAGGGAGGAAGCGTCGTCGTGAGCAGCAGGCCATCCCGAGGCGCTGCTCGCCTCGCAGCCATACTTGACGCCCTTCCGGACGGGCTCCTGCTCGTCAACTGCAACGGTACGGTCGTCAACGCCAACACCGTCGCGCTGGAAATGCTGGAGGCGCCGGGTACCGGGCTGGTGGGGCGGGGAGTTCTCGATCTGCTGCCCACCTTCGACTCCAAGCTCATCCCCGGCTCCATGCGCCGGCCCGAGAGCGAGGACGAGCAGGGCCGCACCAAGCCGACCCGGATGATCGCGCGGCGCACCGACGGCACCGAGTTCCCGGTCGAGGTGACCAGCGCCAACCTGGAGGACGGGCGGGACGCGTACGCCTCGTACGGCAGCGGCGGCGGGCCCGGCTCGTACTCCGGTGACGAACTCCTCATGCTCGTCGTACGGGACCTCTCGGGCACCGTCGACACCGAGGCCGAACTCGCCCGTTCGCAGCGGCAGACCGAGATGATCCTTCGTGCGGCGGCCGAAGGCGTCGTCGGGACCGACACCGAAGGCCGGGTCGTACTGGTCAACCCGGCGGCCGCGCAGATCCTCGGCTACCGGGCCAGCGATCTCGGCGGGCAGGAACTGCATCCGCTGGTGCTGCACTCGCGCGAGGACGGCGAGTCGTTCCCGTACGAGGGGAGCCCGCTCGCCGACACCCTCAAGTCCGGGCGCAAGCACCGGGTGCGCGGGCAGGTCATCTGGACGAAGAGCGGCGCCAAGGTGCCCGTCGACCTGACCACCGCTCCGGTGCGCGACGGCGATCTGCTCGTCGGGGCCGTCATGACCTTCACCGACCGGCGCCCGTACGAGGAGCAGGCCGCCAAGCACGCCGAGGTCCTGGAGCGGGAGACCGCGCGCTACGACGCGCTCGCCGCCCGGCACCAGCAGCTGCTCTCGGTCCTCGCGGGTTCGCTGCGCGGGCCCCTCGACGAGCTGCGGCACGAACTCGCCGCCCTCGCCGCCGATGACGCGGGACAGCTGTGGCCCGAGGCCAACCAGGTGCTGCACCACCTCGCCGCCGGGTACTCCCGCATCACCACCCTGGTCGACAACGTCCTCGGCTACCAGCGGCTCGACGCGGGCAGCGAGGAGCTCAAGAAGGCCAAGGTGCTGGTTGGTTCGGTCGTCGGCGGCGCCGTCGACGGGGCCGTGGAGCTGATCGGGCCGGGGCGCGCCCAGTTCGCCGTGCACACCCCGCCCATCGAGGCCGAGGTCGACGCCGCCCGCTTGGCGACGGCGCTGGCCCACCTGATCGCCGACGTGGCCGGGGTCGACGCGACGGGCAAGGCGCCGGTCGCCGCCGGCGGCTACATGGACTCCACGGTGGTCGTCGCGGCCGCGGTGCGCGGCGAGGTCGTACGCATCGAGGTGCGCGGCCCCTACCCCGGCGGCGACCCCGTCCACGGGCCCATCGTGCGCGGCATCGTGCGGGCGCACGGCGGCGTCCTGCAGACCGTGGAAGTGCCGGGCATGAGCGGTTCGGCGTACGTCCTTGAGGTGCCGCTCGGCGCGGGGGCCGGGACGGTCGAGGCGGCCGAGCCGGCCCCGCAGCCCGATGAGGCGCTGCTGCCCGCGCAGCAGGAGGGCGGCGGGCGCCGGCGGGCCCGGCGGGCGTCCACGGACGCGTTCCTGGAGAGCCCGGTCACCGAGGAGAAGTCCCCGACCGGGCGACGCCGGGCACGCTCTGAGGCGACGGCCGGCGCGGGGGAGTCCACCGGTGGGCCGACTGCTGAACGCGGGCGGATCCCGGCTCAGCAGAACACTCAGATCGCGCAGAGTGTGCAGAACGTGCAGAACGTGCAGAACATTGAGGGTGGTGAGGGCCCGGAGAGCGGGGGCGGGCTCGGAGGCTCGGGCGCTACTGGGGCTGGGGCTCGCGCTGGTGCCGGTGGTGCGGCTGGGGCGGGTGGTGGTGCCGGGTCTGCGGCCGGTGGTGCGGCTGGGGCCGGTGGTGGCGTCGGGTCTGCGGCCGGTGGTGCGGCTGGGGCCGGTGGCGGGTCTGGGCCTGGGCGGCGTCGTGGCCGGCCCAGTCCGGCCGAGCAGCCCGTCGGACAGCTCGGGCAGGCCGCGGAGGGTTCCGTCGTCACCGGCGCCGAGAGCGCCCGCGAGTCGTCCGGCATGGGCCGGGCCGCGCTGGGCGAGACCGTACCGCCGCAAGGTGTGCCCACCGAGGCCACCGGCCGCCGCGCCCGGCGTGCGCTGCCCGCCCCCGCCGCGGCTGATGCCCCTGGGGCCGCTACCGAGAACGCGGCCGAGCCGACCGGACGCCGGGCCCGGCGTGCCCTGGGCGCCGCGCCGACCGGCGCCGCGAACGCCGCGGCCGGTGCCGCGAATGGCGCTGCGAATGGTGCTGCGAACAGCCAGGAGGGCTCGGTGCGGACGGCGTTCGCGCTGCCGCCCGCCGACGCCGACCGCGCACCGCACCCCGCGCCTCCGGCCCCGGCCCCGGCCCCGAGCGCAGCCGACGCCTCCGCGCCGGGCCACCACGACTCCGTACGCCATGCGGAGGCTGGGCGCATGGGTGCCGCGCCTATGGGTGCCGAGCACATGGGTGACGCGCACATGGGTGCGCGGCCTGCTGGTGTTCGACCCACGGGTGCTGGCCCTATGGGTGCTCAGCCCACAGGGGCCGGACCTATGACTGCCGGACCCATGGATGGTGACCCCACAGGTGCCAGGCCCGTGGGGGCCGGATCCATGGGCGGTAACCCCACAGGTGCTAGGCCCATGAGCGCTGGACCCACAGGTGCTGACCCCGTGGTCAGTGACCTCTCAGACGCCCGGACCACAGGTGCCGCCCCCACCGTCGGTGACCCCGCAGGCGCCGGCCTCATCGCGACCGCCCCGAGCCAGAACATCTCGACCCCGAACACTGCGCCCTCGAACACCCCGGGTCGGAGCAACCCCGCCCCCGGCGATCCGCTGGCCGATCACACCCCGCCCCAGCCGCACCCGGCCGAGCAGCCCGAGTGGGCCGCCCGCGCGGTCTCGGCCCCGGGCGCCCCCGGCCCCGTACCGCCCCAGAACCAAAACCAGAACCAGGTCCAGAACCAGCAGCAAGCCACTCCCCAGAACCAGGCCGTGCCCATGCCCGCGCCCGCGCGGTCCGGGTCGGCCGCCGCCGCCAAGCCCGCTCGGCAGCCGCTTCCCGCCGAGACTCCGCCCGAGGGGATCCCGGCCGTCGGCGGGGACACCCAGGGCCGGGCGTTCAGTGTGCGCACGCTCGGGCAGGGTGCGCCGTTCGGCCAGACGCAGGCCCCGGCCCCGGCGGGCTCGCTCGGTTCCGGGCGGCGGCGCAAGCTCGGCACGCCCACGCCTCCCGAGGGCGTCGAGCGGCCCGCCGAACCGGCCGCCCGGCCGCACCCCGTGCTCCCCTCGCCCCCCTCGGAGGGCCAGGGCCGCGCGTACGCCATCGGGGCGCCGGACGAGGGTGCCGAGGGGCCCGAGCCGCTCGACGGGCCCGGCGGCGCGGTCGAGGTGGCCAACCGGCCGCAGCCGCAGCCCGTTGACGACGAGCTGCCTCCGGAGCCGCTCGACAACCCGCGCCGGCTGCTCGTGTGGCCCGCGCCGGACGTCTCCACCCAGCAGGCGCTGAGCGAGCGCGGCTACCGGCCGGTCGTCGTGCACTCCCGCGAGGAGGTCGACGCGCAGATCGCCGCCTTCCCCGCCGCGCTCTTCGTGGACCCGCTGACCGGTCCGATCACCCGTACCGCACTCCAGTCGCTGCGCCAGGCGGCGGTCGCGGCCGAGGTTCCGGTGCTGGTCACGGCCGGTCTCGGGCAGGCGACGCGGGAGGCGGCGTACGGCGCCGACCCGGCCGTACTGCTCAAGGCGCTCGCGCCGCGTGACAGCGAGCAGCACCCGCCCCGCGTGCTGCTGATCGAGGAGCACGAGGAGATCGCGCTCGCGCTGACCGCGACCCTGGAGCGGCGCGGCATGCAGGTCGCCCGCGCCGCCACCGACTCCGAAGCGGTCACCCTGGCCACCCAGATGCGGCCGAACCTGGTCGTGATGGACCTGATGCAGGTACGCCGCCGACGCGCCGGAATCGTTGACTGGCTGCGCGCCAACGGGCAGTTGAACCACACCCCGCTGGTCGTCTACACCTCGGCCGGCATCAACCAGGCGGAGCTCCCCCAGCTGTCGTCCGGCGAGACCGTCCTGTTCCTGGCCGAACGGTCCACCAGCGGCGAGGTCCAGGGCCGCATCGTGGACCTTCTGGCGAAGATCGGCACCAACTAGCCGATCAGGGAACTTGCTTGACCACCTACTCGTTACTAGTAGGCGGGTCCTCGCAGCCCCTTGAGCCGGCCCGGTGCGAGCTGACCCGCCATGGAGACCTGGTTCGCCAGGCCCGCTGGGGCGCTACAGCCTGCTCGCCTCCCGAACGGTGTGGAGGTGGACCAGGACGTCGTAGGCCCTGCCGATGGCTATCTCGGGCGTCTTGTCGTTCGGGTACTGCGTGCCGACGTTGTAGGCCGGGCGCGGGACGTCCAGCCAACTGCGGGCGGCGGCAGGGGCCTTGCGCAGGTCGGCGTAGTAGTCGCGGTACCGGACCTGGTCGAGCGTGCACTCGTTCGTGCCGGGACCGGCCGGGCCGACAGTGAACGTCTTCCAATCACCGCCGAGCGCCTGATCCTTGGAGAGGAAGGAGCCCCGGTCGAAGGTGGTGCCGATGGCGAGGTAGTCCGCGCCCAGGGTGTCGCGGAGGAACGAGCCCTGGGTCTTCGGGTACGTCGTGGGATCGGAGGCCAGGTAGCCGACGTGGTCGTCGTGGGCCGACAGCAGCGTCCTGCCGCCGGTGCGCCGATGCCACCATGCCGTGGTCTCGGCCATCACCTGGTCGCGGTAGCGCTCCATGACGGTCAACGACTTCTGGTCTGCGAGATCGACGCTCAGGAAGGTGTAGGTCTGGGCGATGTTGCGGGCGTTCTGCAGAACGAACTCGACGTCCTGGCCACTCCTGGATCCCTGACGTTGCACAAGTTCCAGTACCTGCTGAGCCTTGGCCGCATTCTGCTGCCGCTCCGCGAGCGGCCGGTCCAGGTAGGCGATGGCGTCGTTCAGCGGGCGCAGGCTGGTGAGCAGCTCGTTCAGGCGTGGCAGGGACTCCGGACGGGTCCGCCGGACGTAGTCGGTGACGCTGTCGAAGACCCGCGCGTCGATGCTGGGTGCGCCGATGTCGTCGCCCACGAAGTGGACCGGGCGGTCGGGGTGTTGGCGGTTGTGGTCGCGCATCCACCGGACGAGGGTCACGAACTCCTCGCGGTCCCAGGGAGATCCGGCCATCGCCTCGTGCACGACCTGCCGCGCATCGCGGTCACCGTCGCCGCGCACGTCGCCGCGCTGGACGTAGTCGTCTATCCGCAGACCCGCCGACCAGCTCACCTCCAGGGCGAAGGTGGTGAATCCCTTCTGCTCGACGAGGTAGCGGAAGACCCGGTCCTTCAGGGCGAAGAACTCGTGCGAGCCATGCGTGGCCTCGCCCACGCCGACCACCTTGGCATCGCCGACCATCACCCCCAGGGCGCGCAGATCGGCCGTGCCGGTGCCCGGCCCCGTCGACCGCAGCGGATGGGCGATCCCGTCCAGCGCGCGGACAGGGCCCGACGCGACGGCCGACGAGGGCGCCGTCGGTGACGCGTCCGCGGCCGCCGCGGACGCTGCCAGTGACGCGGACCCGGCCGCCGCAGGGCCCGCCGGTGATGCGTACCCGGGCGCCGCCGGTGATGCGTACGCAGCCGCCGCGGGGGCCAGCGTCGCGGCCAGAGCAACAGCCACCGCCGCGAGCCGCTTCGCGTTGCCGATCATGTGTGATCACTCCTCAACGCGCTTGGTGTCAAGCGCTGTTGAGAAGATCGTCACGCGCGCGGCGGCCCGGGCGCACTGGGGCCGTCCCGACACCTTCCCGGGGGATAACCCCAATGCCCCGGGTCTCGGGGGTCAGGCGCCCTGGGCCCTGTAGGGGGCCGGTTGGGCGGTGTCCTGACCAGGGCGCCGGGGCGGCCGGCTAGCGCAGTTCCGTCACGTCCAGCTCGCCGTCCGCGTACTGCTTGCGGATGACCTTCTTGTCGAACTTGCCGACGCTGGTCTTCGGCACCGCCTCGATCAGCGCCCAGCGCTCCGGGAGCTGCCACTTGGCGACCTTCCCGGCGAGGAAGGCCTTCAGCTCGGCGTAGTCGGCGGTGGCGCCCGCCTTCAACACGACGGTGGCGAGCGGGCGTTCGCCCCATTTGTCGTCGGGGACGGCGACCACCGCCGCCTCGGCGACCTGGGGGTGCGCCATCAGCGCGTTCTCCAGCTCCTGGCTGGAGATCCACTCACCGCCGGACTTGATGACGTCCTTCGCGCGGTCGGTCAGGGTGAGGTAGCCGTCCGCGCCGATGACGCCCACATCGCCCGTTTTCAGCCAGCCGTCGGCGCTGAACTTGTCGGCCGGACGGAAGTCCTCGCCGCCCGCGCCGCCGTAGTACGCGCCCGCGATCCAGGGGCCCCGCACTTCGAGCTCGCCCGCCGACTCCCCGTCCCAGGGCAGGAATTCACCGCCAGGACCGGCGAGCCGCGCCTCGACTCCGGCGGGGAAGCGGCCCTGGGTGATGCGGTACGGCCACTCCTCGTCGGCGCTGAGGCCGGCGGGCGGGTTGGACATGGTGCCGAGCGGCGAGGTCTCCGTCATGCCCCAGGCGTGACAGAGCCGTACACCGATCTTGTCGTACGCCTCCATCAGCGAGGGCGGGCAGGCCGCGCCGCCGATCGTGACGTTCCGCATGGAGGTGAGGTCGCGGGGGCGGGCGGTGACCTCGGCGAGCAGGCCCTGCCAGATGGTGGGGACGGCTGCCGCGTGCGTCGGCTTCTCGCGCTCGATCATGTCGGCGAGCGGCGCGGGCTGCAGGAAGCGGTCGGGCATGAGCATGCTCACCCCGGCCATGAAGGTGGCGTGCGGCAGACCCCAGGCGTTCACATGGAACTGCGGCACCACGACCAGCGTCGTGTCCCGGTCTGTGAGCCCCATCGACTCGGCCATGTTGACCTGCATGGAGTGCAGGTAGATCGAACGGTGCGAGTAGACGACGCCCTTGGGGTCGCCGGTGGTGCCGGAGGTGTAGCACATGGCGGCTGCGCTGCGCTCGTCCAGCTGCGGCCAGTCGTACGTCGTCGGCCGCCCGGCCAGCAGCTCCTCGTACTCGTGGACCTGCGGGCCCGCGCCGTCGATGTCTTCGAGCAGCGCACGGTCGCCGGGCCCGGACACCACGAGGTGCTCAAGGGTCGGCAGATGCGGGAGCAGCGGGGCGAGCAGCGGCAGCAGCGAACCGTTGACGATGACCACGCGGTCGGCGGCGTGGTTGACGATCCAGATCAACTGCTCGGCGGGAAGCCGCAGGTTGAGGGTGTGCAGCACGGCGCCCATGGACGGGATCGCCAGGTACGCCTCGACGTGCTCCGCGTTGTTCCACATCAGGGTCCCGGCCGCCTGGCCGTCCTCGACGCCGAGCTCGCGCAGCGCGTGGGCCAGCTGAGCGGCCCGGGCGCCGATCTCGGCGAAGCTGCGGCGGTGCGGTTCGACCTCGCCGGTCCAGGTGGTGACCTGGGACTTGCCGTGGATCGTCGACCCGTGGGTCAGGATCCGCGAGATCAGCAGCGGTACGTCCTGCATGGTGCTCAGCACGGCGTCCTCCCGGTGAGCGCTGCGGTGCGCTCTGTGGTGATAGGGGTGGCGATAGGGGTGAGCCGATTCTGCGCACATACCGCGCGGTATGTCACTACCCGGGAGTAGTTTCAGCCGAGGTTCCGCGAAGTTACCTGCGGATACTCAGCCGCGGTTACCTGCGGATACTCAAGCGCGCCCCCTTTTCGTCGTCCTTTCTCGCCTCTTCCCCGTCCCGGTCGTCACCGTACGTCGCCATGCGTCACCGGATGGGCTCCAGCTCCGGGTCCTCGCGGAGCTTGCCGAGCGCGCGCGACACCGCGCTCTTGACGGTGCCCACCGACACCCCGAGCACCTCGGCGGTCTGCGCCTCGCTGAGGTCCTCGTAGTAGCGCAGGACGACCATCGCCCGCTGGCGGTCGGGCAGCTTCATGACCGCCCGCCACATCGCGTCGTGCAGGACCTGCTGGTCGGCCGGGTCCGGCCCCGGCACGACCTCCGGCTCGGGCAGCTCGTCACAGGCGAACTCGTCGACCTTGCGCTTGCGCCACTGCGAGGTGCGGGTGTTGAGCAGCGCGCGGCGCACATAGCCGTCGAGCGCCCGGTGGTCCTCGATCCGGTCCCAGGCGACGTACGTCTTGGTGAGCGCCGTCTGCAACAGGTCCTCGGCATCGCTCGGGTTCGCGGTCAGCGAGCGCGCGGTGCGCAGCAGCACGGGGCCCCTGGCGCGGACGTACGACGAGAACGACGAGTACGCGTGGTAGGGCGTCGCCGCTCGGGAGGCGCTGGTGCAGACGGGCGTTGTCATGACTCCACGCTATGAGCGGTCGGACCCCGGGGGATCGGCCCCAGGTCCCGAAGCCGTGTCCGCCTCAGGTTGTAGGGGTGGGGCTGACTGCACCTCCTGAAGGTGGAGGACGCATCCCCGCCCCTCGGGGTTCAGCCACCGGGACAAGGGCCCGCCCGCTGGGACGAGAGCCCGCCCGCTGGGGCGAACAGCGCACCCGGACCGGTCCCGCCCGGAGCCACCGCCAGGGGCCGCCCTGGTCCGGGCCGAGCGCCGCACCCGGCCCGGACCCCGTTCCCACCGAGGACCCCGAGACCCAGAGGCTTCAGAGACCCAGAGGCTCAGAGGACTCAGCCGATGCGGGCGACCGGGGCGTCCACGTCGTTGCGGTCGACGACCAGGCGCTGGCCGCCGTGCGACTCGGCGGCGTCGCCCGCGTACTGGTGGATGCGCCGGTGCCGCCAGGCGTCCTTGCGCAGGGACTGCTCCTGGTACAGCGCGGGGCTGCTGTGCCAGCGCGCGAACCAGATCACCTCCGGCAGATCGCCCACCCCCGCCAGCCTGGCCCGCTCCATGTGCCGCACGCCCGAATCCGCGCTGCTGTAGAACCCCGGCGTATATCCGCGCCCGCGCACCTCCCGGTTCCAGGCGCGCACGAAGTCGAGCGTGGTGCGGGCGCACGACGCGTTGCCCGCGTTGTACGCCTCCAGGTCGAGGTAGAGCGGACTGCCCGCCAGGATGCCGAGCGCCCTGGCCTGCTGCACGGCCTGGGCCCCCTCGGACTCACCCTGCTTCGCGGGCCGACCGCCGATCCTGACTCCCTTCTTGTTCTGGGCGTAGACACACGGGGACTGCGAGCCGACGAACACGGGCAGCACCTGCCAGCCCATCCGGTGCACCTCGGTCACCCAGCTCTTGCTGAGGTTCCGCTGGGGCTGGCAGCTGCGGCCGCGCCCGGCGTAGTAGATGCCGACGGCCCGGTAGGACGAACTCCGCCAGGCCCGCATCGCGGCCAGCGAGGGCGCCTTGCAGGTGTCGAAGGCGGCACCCCGGAAGGGTGCGGCGGCCATCGCCTCCTGCTCCTCCTCCCCGTCGTCCGCGGCGGCGGAGGGGGCGAGCAGGGTGACGAGGGCGAGCAGGCCGGCGGCAGAAGAGGCGAGGGTCAGCTTGAGACGGCGCATGGGCCGAGTGAACGTGCCCCCATCCGAACCGGCCACCGCTCGGCCCGCCACCTCAGCCGTCCGAGCAGAGGATCAGCCGTCCGCGCCAGTACCCCACCCCCGAACGGGCAGCCCGCCGGGACCAATCCGCCTCGAAGCAGCGCGCGCTGACGGCATCTCAGCTGTCCCGCCCCAGCACCAGTCCCGAGGTCGGGACGCCCGTGCCCGCCGTGACCAGGACGTGGGCCGCGTCGGGTATCTGGTTCACCGAGCTGCCCCGGAGCTGGCGGACCGCCTCAGCTATGCCGTTCATGCCGTGCAGATACGCCTCCCCCAGCTGACCCCCGTGTGTATTGAGCGGCAGCGCCTCCGCCGCCACGAAGTCGGCCGCCTCACCCGGTGTGCAGAAACCGAACTCCTCCAACTGCATCAGCACGAATGGCGTGAAATGGTCGTACAGGATCCCCACATCGATCTCGGCGGGTGTGAGCCCCGAAGTCCGCCAGAGCTGTCGCGCGACCACACCCATCTCGGGCAGTCCGGTCAGCCCGTCCCGGTAGAAACTGGTCATCCCCTCCTGTCGGCGCCCGGCCCCCTGCGCGGCCGCGGTGATCACGGCGGGTCGCTGCCGCAGATCCCTGGCCCGCTCTGCCGTGGTGACGACGATCGCCTGCCCGCCGTCGGTCTCCTGGCAGCAGTCCAGGAGCCGCAGCGGCTCGACGATCCACCGCGATGCCGCATGGTCGGCCAGGGTGATCGGCTTGCCGTAGAAGTACGCCGCCGGATTGTTCGCGGCATGGCGGCGGTCAGTGACGGCGACATGGCCGAACGCGTCGGGCGTCAGGTTGTACGTGTGCAGATAACGCTGAGCTGCCATGGCGACCCAGGACGCGGGTGTGAGCAGCCCGAACGGAAGCGACCAGCCGAGCGCCGCACCCTCCGCCGACGGCTCCCGGTGCCGCACCCCGGACCCGAACCGCCGCCCCGAGCGCTCGTTGAACGCCCGGTAGCAGACCACCACTTCGGCCACCCCGGTGGCGACCGCGAGCGCCGCCTGCTGCACCGTCGCGCAGGCCGCGCCGCCCCCGTAGTGGATGCGCGAGAAGAACGACAGCTCGCCGATGCCCACCGCCTGCGCCACGGTGATCTCCGGGCTGGTGTCCATGGTGAACGTGACCATGCCGTCGACATCGGCGGGCACGAGCCCCGCGTCGTCGAGCGCCGCGCGCACCGCCTCGACCGCCAGCTTCAGCTCGCTGCGCCCCGAGTCCTTGGAGAACTCGGTCGCCCCGATCCCCACGATGGCCGCCTTCCCCCCGAGCGAGTCGACCCCGCGCACGCTCATGACTTGGCTCCCGGGAGCGCGGAGGTGTTGGGTGTGCTGGAGGTACTGGGGGGTCCGGAGGGACTGGAGGGTCCGGGGGTACTGGGCGGTTCGGGTACGGCCACGCGTACGGTGCCCGTGACGTGGTGGCCGAGCCCATTGGCCCCGGTCACCCGAACCTCGGCGACTTCTCCGTCCACGGCCGTCACCATGCCGGTCAACGTCATGGTGTCCCCCGGGTAGTTGGGCGCGCCGAGCCGTATCTTCACCGAACGCAGCCGGGCCGCGGGCCCGAAGTGGTCGGTGATGTACCGCCCGACCAGGCCGTTGGTGGTCAGGATGTTCATGAAGATGTCCGGGGCCCCCTTTCCCCGGGCAAGCACCGCGTCATGGTGCACGTCCTGGTAGTCGCGGGAGGCCACCGCCCCGGCCACGATCAGCGTGCGGGTGACCGGGATCTCCAGCGCCGGCAACTCGTCTCCGACCTTCACGCCCCCACCCCCTCCCCCATCTCCGCGCCCTTGTTCTCCGCTGCCGTCCTGTCCGATGCTTCCGTGTCCGCTTCCTTCTCCGAGCCCGCCTCCGCGTCTTTCCCCGCGTTCTCCTCCGCGTTCTCCTCCGCCGCCTTCTCCGCTTCCTTCTCCGCCACGATCAACTCGCCCAGTTCCGCGAGGAGTTCGCTCCCGCATCCCAGGTACGCGTCGAGTTGGCGCCCCCACAGGAAGTGCCGGTGGACGGGGTGTTCGAGGTCCGCGCCGAGGCCGCCGTGCAGGTGCTGGCCCGCGTGTACGACGCGGGTGCCCGCCTCGGATGCCCACCAGGCCGCCGTCAGGGCATGCGTCCCGTACCGCAGCCCCTCGTCCCGCCGCCAGGCCGCCTCGTACGAGGTGACCCGTATCGCCTCGGCGTCCATGTACGCATCGGCGGCCCGCAGCAGCACGCCCTGGTTGGTGGAGAGCGGGCGTCCGAACTGCTCGCGGGTCGTGGTGTGCTGGACCGCCCGGGCCAGCGAGCCCGCGCACACCCCCGCCTGCAGCCCGGCGAACGCGGTACGGGCGGTGGCCAGCACATCCCCGTACGCGTCCGGCCCGCCCACCCGCTCGGCCGGTGTCCCGCTGAGCGTGAGCCGCCCAGCCGACCAGGGTGCGGTCGTCTCCACCGGCTCGGCCCGCGCATCGGCGGTGCGCACCAGCCACAACCCGTGCCCCGCGTCCGGGACCAGGACATGGGTGGCGTCCCGCAACCACGGAACGAGCGGGACGAGGCCGGTCAACTCGCCTTCGGCCGTGGCCCGTACGCCCCCTCGTGCCGCGGGGAACGCGCCGGCCGCCACCGCCATGCCGTCGCGCAGCGCGGGCAGCAGCCGTTCACGCTGTTGGGCCGTGCCGTGTGCGGTGATCGCGAGGATCCCGTAGACACAGCTCGCTGCGAACGGGACCTGGGCCGTGGTCCTGCCCTGCTCCTCCAGGGCGAGCACCAAGCCGAGGAGGCCGACCTCCTCGACGGCGGCGGGCAGACCTGCCCCGCACAGCGCCTTCCACAGCTCGGCATCCGTCCCCGTACCGGCCGCGGCGAGCCGCTCGTGCGTCGACAGGTCGCCCAAGATCTGCCGGGCGAGCTCGCCGACGGCGGACTGCTCCTCAGTGGGCGTGAAGTCCATCAGGCTGCCTCCGCCCGGAACACAGGGAGCTCCAACTCATCGTCCACACGCAGGAATTCGAGCCGGACCGGCATTCCGATCCGTACCTTGTCCGCCGCCACCCCGACCACATTGCTGATCATCCGCACACCTTCCGCCAGCTCGATCAGCCCCACCGCATAGGGCGGGTCGAAGGCAGGGAAGGGCGGGTGGTGCATCACGACGTACGAGAAGACGGTCCCGCTGCCGCTCGCCTCGACGGCGCCCCACCGCGCCGACCCGCAGGCGTGGCAGCCCGGCAGCCAGGGAAACCGCAGCTCGGCGCAGTCGTCGCAGCGCTGGATGAGCAGCCGGTGCTCGGCGACGCCGGCCCAGAATCCGGCGTTGTCCCGGTTGACGACGGGCCGTGGGCGCAGGGCCTCGGGAGGCGCCTGTCCCTTCCCTTCCGCCGCCTTCCGCGACGCACTCGGTTCTCCCGAATTCCGTTGCGCGGGTGCGTACTTGAGAATTCGGAAGCGGTGCGTGCCCGCCAGGTGCCCGTCGGCCCGGACGTCCATCCTGGTGGTGATGAAGTGCCCGGTCCCCAGCTTGGTGGTCTTGCGCTCGGACACGGCCTCGATCACCGCGTCGTACGTGATCCGGTCGCCCGGCCGCAGATCGCGGACGTACTCCTGCTCGCAGTCCGTCGCCACCACCGAGGTGTATCCGGCGCCGTCGAGCAGTTCGAACAGCTCGTCGTAGCCGGAGGTGCGGCCCGAGCCGTCGCCGTGCCCGGAGAGGCCGCCCATCGTCCACGCCTGGAGCATGGTCGGCGGCGCTATGGCATCCGGCCCGGCGTACACGGGATTGGTGTCGCCCATCGCCTCGCACCAGTGCCTGATCATCGGCTCGTTGACGAGGTCCTTGCCGACCCCGGCACTCGCCGCCGGCTGCCCCTCGAACTTCTTCAACCGGCCAAGGAAATCCGCCTCGTTCACCCCGCTCACCTCTTCCCCCGCTTCATCCCGAGCCGCATCGTCGCGACGATCTCCCGCTGCACCTCGCTCACCCCGCCCCCGAACGTGTTGATCTGCGCCGCCCTGTTCATCCGCTCCAGCTCTCCGTCCCCGAAAGCGCCGGGCGAACCACCCCGTACCAGGCCCGCGTCCCCCACGATTTCCTGACACATTCGATACGTTTCGACCGCGGACTCCGTTCCCGCGAACTTCACGCCGCTGGCGTCTCCGGGCGCCAGCTTCCCGGCCCCCACATCGCCCACCAAACGCCAGCTGAGCAGGCGATTCACCGCCAGCCTGGCATGCGTCTCGGCCAGCTTGGCTTTCACCCAATGGTGGTCAACACGGCGCTCGCCGGTCACCGGATCGGGCGTACAGGCGCGGGTGAGCGCGGCCTCGTAGAAATCCTCGGCCTGCATGCCGATCGCGGCGAGCGCGACCCGCTCGTGGTTGAGCTGGTTGGTGATCAGCCCCCAGCCCGCGTTCTCCTCGCCGACCAGGTTCCCGGCGGGCACCCGGATGCCGTCGTAGTACGTCGCCGTGGTGGTCAGGCCGCCGACCGTCTCGATCGGCGTCCAGGAGAACCCGGGCGCGTCGGTCGGCACCAGGATGATCGAAATCCCTTTGTGCTTGGGGGCGTTGGGGTCGGTGCGGCAGGCGAGCCAGATCCAGTCGGCGTTCTGGGCGTTGGAGGTGAAGACCTTCTGCCCGTGGATCAACCAGGCTTCGCCGTCCCCTGCGCCCCCTTCATCGCGTACGGCCTTGGTGCGGAGCGAGGCGAGGTCGGTGCCGGCCTCGGGTTCGCTGTAGCCGATGGCGAACACGAGGTCGCCGCTGAGGATCCTGGGCAGGAAGTACGCCTTCTGCTCGGCGGTCCCGTACTTCATCAGGGTCGGGCCGACCGTGTTCAGGGTGACCATCGAGACCGGGGCGCCCGCCCGGTAGGCCTCGTCGAAGAACACGAACTGCTCGTCGGGACCCCGCCCCCGACCGCCGTACTCGACGGGCCAGCCGAGCCCGAGCAGCCCGTCGGCGCCGATGCGGCGCAGCAGCGCCCGCTGCTCGGCCGCACTGGCGGCAAGTGGCGGGCCGTCCGGCATCAACCGGGCGAAGTAGGTGCGGAGTTCCGCGCGAAGACGCTGCTGGCGCTCGGTCGGGGCGAGGTGCACGACGGGGGCCTTCCGTGCGTACGGACGGGCTGGCAGAGGGGCGGGGGAGACGAGCGGGAAGATCTGCGACCGCCGGGGAAGGATGGCCGCGCGCTGGTTTCTGACTGTCCGTCAGGTGCGGTCTCCCTGTCAATGCCCGAGCAGTCCGGGAGCGCGCGGCCGCGCCGCCCCGGCGGCTCCTTCGGGTCCGGCGGGCATGCGGACGGCCCGGCCGGTAGTGCCGAAGCACCGCCGACCGGGCCGCCGATCACCCCTCGGACCGGACCCCGCAACAGGGGCGGAGGCTCACCAGAGGCGGGAGAAGTTCACGGCGACGTTCCCGTTGCCCTGGTTGATCGACGTAAAGGCGGAACCGTTCACCTGGGCGGTGTTGCTCTGGTTGGTGGCGCCGGCGCCGACGGCCTGTTGCTGTGTGGTGGACGAATTGCCCCGGTTGTTGTGGCCGACCCCGCTACCGCTGACGGTGGCGACCGCCGCGTTCGATCCGTGGCCCGCGATCGCGCCGTTGTCGGCAGCGGCCACACCCGAGAAGAGAGCGGCGGCGAGAGGCAGCGCGGCAACGGCGGCGAGGACGCGGGCGGTACGGATGCTTGCCATGTCAATTCCTCCAGGAACCAGATGTACGGGCTTGTACGGGCTTGTACGAGTAATTCGGCTCGGGTCAAGCCGTAAGTACGGCCTGTTCCAAGGCAGTTGGCCGACCGCCTCGGACGCTGTGACGACGTCGCGAGATCAGAATTGCCCACCGAATCCCCGGCGAACGCGGCAAGAGGGAACCTTTCGCCCGCAAGCGTGAGGACTTGTCGATAAACCCTCAATGCGCACCCAAATCCCGTCCGGGGGACCGAGTTTGGCGCCGGAGCCGCTCCCCTCGAAGGGGAGAACCGTTTCACCACACATTCGGCCAATCTTTGCGGTTCGCGGGCGGGTGGTGGGCGGGTTGCCCTGCGGACGGCGGAGGGATGGCGAGGAGGTGGCCGGGGGCGGCCCTCCAGCCGGGGGGCCCGCTTGACGCGAGCCCGCCCCATCCCCGAAGGGTCCGGTCCCGTCCCTGCCCACCCCTGAAAGGGATTCCCTTTCTCGAACATTCGTACGAACATGGAGGCATGGCCACCATCGACCGGCAGACCGCCACCCTGGCCCTCGCCCACGCGCTGTCCGCCGCCGAGCGCGGGCTGCCCGTCATCCCGCTGTCCCGCAGCAAGCTCCCCGCGCTCCCCTCGCCGCACCGCGCGGACCCCCGGCCCCTGCCCTGCCGGGGCGAGTGCGGTCTCCCCGGGCACGGGGTGCACGACGCCACCACCGACCCGGCCGCGGTGCGCGCGCTGTTCGCGGCCGCACCCTGGGCCACCGGTTACGGCATCGCCTGCGGCCGGCCCCCGCACCACCTCATCGGCATCGACCTGGACACCAAGCCACCGGCGGCCGATGCCACCGCCGCGCTCCAACACCTGGCGCTGGGCCACCTGTTCACCATCCCGGAGACGGTGGTCGTGATCACGCCCAGCGGGGGCCGCCACATCTGGCTGACCGGGCCGCCCGACGCGGTCGTGCCGAACTCGGCGAGCCGCCTCGCCCCCGGCATCGACATCCGGGGCGCCGGCGGCTATCTGGTCGGGCCCGGTTCGCTGAGCAGCCAGGGGGTCTACCGGCTCGCGCCCGGCACCGCCCACCTGGGCCCGGCCCCCTGCCCCCGCGCACTCCTCGGCCTCCTCACGCCCCCCGCGCGCCCACACCACCCCCAGCAGTACGACGGCCGCCAGGGCCAGGGCCTGGTCCAGTTCGTCCAGGCCGCCCACCAGGGCCAGCGCAACACCCGGCTGTTCTGGGCGGCCTGCCGCGCGTACGAGAACGGCATCGGCGAGGAGCTGGCCGACGCGCTGACCACGGCCGCGATCCGGACCGGGCTCACCGAACGCGAGGCCCGCGCGACGATCGCCTCCGCGGCCCGGATGACCGCGGCTCGCTGAGGGCTTACGGAGGCGGGACGGTGCGGCGTACGGAAGCGGGCGGGTGGGGGTCGTGACCCCGCCCCGGGTTACGTTCGGGCACCCCAGGCGCGGCGGATTGAGCTTGCTCCCTACATGTATTTCTGGCCACAAATAGCGCCTTAGGATGAGCGCGTTGGATTGGCATGCGCATGAGCGCATGGGGTGAAAGCGGGACCGAGTGGACCGTACGGAAGAAGTGCGATCTGCCGCGCCGGCCGTGGAACTGGCCGTCGAGCTGCGCTCTTTGAAGCAGGGGTCCGGACTGAGCTTCGCCAGGCTCAGCCAGCACACCCACTACGCCAAGTCGTCGTGGGAACGATGGGTGAACGGCAAACAGTTCCCGCCACGTACGGCCGTCGAGAGCATCGCCGCGCTGTGCGGCAGCGACCCGGGCCCGCTGCTCGAACTCTGGGAGCGGGCGAACGGGGAACGTGCGGCGGCGAATGAGCCGGGGGCGTCGGCTACCGCCGCGGCGGAGGGTGTCGCGGCCCCGTCGGCCCTGTCGGACCCGTCCGGGCCGTCCGGGCCGTCCGCACCGGTGGCCTCGTCTGCACCGGCAGCCCCGTCGGCCCCTGGGGACGCGACTCAGGCGACGGACATCGCGGATGCGCCAGCTGAGGCGGCTGTTCCCGATACCGCGAACGCGGCGGATGTTCCGGATGGGGCAGATGTCATCGACACCGGACGTGTCCCGGACGGATCGGGGACGGACGGAGCGGACGCAGCGGGCAGGGACGAAGCGGACACTGACGTGGACGTGGACGTTCCGGCCCGCGCACAGCGCACTCGGCGGCGGCGCATCCTGTGGGGCGCCGCGCTGGCCTCGCTGGTTGTCGCGGCGGCGGCCGGAATCGCCTTCTCCTCCGGCCTGTTCGGCCACGCGAAGGCCGCTGCCCAGCCGCAGCCGTCGCTGGTCGCGGGGCCGCCCGCGGGCTGTACCGGCACGCAGTGCGAGGGCAAGGACCCGAAGAAGATGAACTGCGGCGCCGACGCGGTCACGGTCCGCACCGGTTCCATCCCCAAGGACCTCGTGATCGAGCTGCGCTACAGCCGGGCCTGCGCGGCGGCGTGGGGCCGCATCTCGTTCGCCGAGATCGGCGCCACCGTGGTCGTCAACAACTCGGACGGTGCCGCGTCGGCCAACGTCGTGCACTACGACCGCGACGTCTACACGCCACTGATCGCGGCACCCAAATCCGGCGCCGTCTGGGTGTGCGCGTCCCTGCCCAAGGGCGGCGTGGAGAACTGCACGGGCCGCTTCATCCCCGACAAGGAGCACTGAGCCGGGCCTCGTACACCCGGGCCGGTACACCGTCCTGCCGGTACGCCGTCCCGGCAGGACGCAGCGAAGGCTCCCCCCGCGGAGCCTCCGGTGCGCCTGCCGGTTTCGGACACGTCCTGATCAGCTGGGAGCACGACCCCACCAACTCGCCGGGACGGGAAGTCCGTCCCCGTAAAGGGAACTCTGGCATCCCCCGCGCCATTGGGTATTGGACAAAATCGTGGTGCGGCGGCGGGGCGCGCTCGCCTTTGCGGTGCGCGAGCGTTCAAACCTGACGCGGCCAAGAACGACGGGGAGCAAGGATCGCTCCGCGGCCGAGAACGGGAAGCGGACGTCGCTCACCCCGCCAGCCATACGCTGGTGTCGGCTTTGGCGGCCAGGAAGCGGCCCGGGGTGACACCGGTCAGCGCGGTGAACTCCCGGCTCAGATGCGATTGGTCGTAGAAACCGCACGCGATCGCGGTATCGACCGGCTTGACTCCCGTCGTCAGCAGCCAGATCGCCCGGCGCAGCCGCAGGATCCGGGCGGCCCGCTTGGGCGTGAGCCCGATCTCGCGCCGGAACAGCGTCTCCAGGTGGCCCACCGACCAGCCGCTCCGGGCGGCGAGTTCCTGGACGGAGAGCGTCCCCGAGCTGCGGACGAGCAGTTCCCAGGCGCCGCGCGCGCTGCCCTCCGGCCGCCGGGCGGGGTCCGCGTCGGCGGCCCACCGGAGCAGGGTGCGGTCGAGCAGTTCGAACCGCTCGGGCCAGCCGGGCGCGGTCGCCAACACCTCGCGGAGGCCTTCGACGCGCTTGCCGAGCACATCGCCCGGGTCGGTCACGATGTCCGCGAGCTCTCCCAGCGGGGTCCCGAACATCCGGTGCGCGGCCCAGGGCGCCAGCGTGACCTCGATCCCGTGCAGCCTCCCGGCATGCCCCAGCACCCTGGCCCGGGTGTGCAGCCCGGACACCAGTGAGGTGTGCACGACGGGTTTTCCGGGGTGCCGCCCGGCCTGGCCGACGCGTATCTCGTCCCCGAACCCGATGAGCAGCGACACCCGCCCGCTCGGCACGACCAGCCGCTCCTGCGGCCGCTCACCGGTCAGCCGGAACCCGCGATAGGCGCCGACCCCGGGCCGCAGCCGGACATCCGGCAGCGCGTAGAACCTGCCCCCGCCGCCACCCCCGCAACTCCCGGCCCGGCCCGCTCGCCCTCTCACCCACAGCTCCTCGCCCCGGGACCACCCCGGACAAGACCCACTGTCGATCCACCCTCGCCAAAGGACCAGCCTTCCCCGCATCCCAGGGACACGAAGGGACATCCCACGACCCTGACCAGCGAAGACACCGGGCGCGTGCGGGTCGGGGGGATGGCGCGCGAGCCGGGCGCCGGCGGCAGCGTCGCGCCCGGAGAACCCCCGAGAAGGCGTCGCCCCTGGGAACCGTGACGGGCCGTCGCCCCTAGGGAACCCTGGGGGGGCGTCCCCCCTCGCCGCTCGGGGGATCACCCCATGTCCATGCCATACCGCCAACGGCCAGGATCCATCCATGACTTCACAACTGGCACAGATCCGAATCGCCGTCGGCACGGCCCTCCTCGGCAGCGTGCTCGCCGCGAACGCTCCGGCCTCGGCGGCCGAAGTCCACCACCCGCAGACCCGCGGCGGCGCCATCGTCTCCTCGGAGCGAGTGGCCGACCTGACGCCGGGAGAAGTGACCGGAGAGCTCCAAGGGAAGATCGACTCGTCGCAGGTCCGCTTCGGTGTGACGGCCTACCGGGTCGCCTACCGCACCACGGACAGTGCGGGCGCCGCCACCACCGCGAGCCAGCTCGTCGTGCTGCCCAAGAACGCGGCACGCCGCCTGCCCACCGTCTCCTGGCTGCACGGCACCACCGTCTACCGCAAGGACGTCGCATCGGAGAACCCGGCGTCGGAGGACCGGCTCACCGCGCTGCTGTTCGCGTCGACCGGTCGGGCGGTCTCGGCCCCCGACTACGTGGGCCTCGGTTCGGGCGAGGGTTTCCACCCCTACGGCGACCCCGGGGCCACGGTTGCCGCGTCCGTCGACGGACTGCGCGCGGCCCGCGCCTTCGCCCACCAAAACGGCCGCGAGCTGGAACGGAACGTACAGGTCAGCGGGTTCTCGCAGGGCGGGCCCGCGACCATGATGGTGGGCCGCGCACTCCAGCAGGAGGGCGCCGACCACTACTTCCGGCTTGGCGCGCTCGCCCCGGTGAGCGGCCCCTTCCACCTCTCCGCCTTCGAGTCCGCGGCAGCCGACGACAAGATCGACAAGTCCGGGATCTACCTCGCCTACTTCGCCACCGCCTGGAACAGGATGTACGGCCTCTACGGCTCACCCGGCGAGGCCTTCCGCGCCCCCTACGACCAGAAGGTGGAGGGCCTCTTCGACGGCTATCACACCACCGACCAGATCGTGAGCGAACTGCCCCCGGCCTCGAAGGACTTGTTCACCGAGGCGTTCCTTGACAAGATCCGCAAGCCCGCCGGAGTCCTGAAGCGCAGGCTGAACCCGCTGGACAACACCTGCAATTGGCGGCCGGACGTACCGGTGCAGATCTTCCACAGCCGGGGCGACAAGGACGTCGACTACTCCCACGCCGAGTACTGCGCGAACCAGTTGACGAAGAACGGCGCCGCCCCCCGTCTGACCAACCTCGGCAACTTCGACCACAGCGGATCGGTACGGCAGGCCCTTCCGCAGGTCATCAGGTTCTTCGACGAATCGGCGAAGACCGGCTGATACCGGGTCACCGCCGCGCGATGGACGGGGGTCGTAGCGCGGCGGTGGCCGGCCGGGGAGCGGGCCTCCCGAGTCCCCTCGGGGGCCCGCCTGGCGGCCATGGCTACGGCAGGGACCACCAGTTGACCCAGGGGTCGGAGTCGTCGGTGATGACGAACGCGTAGGGGCGCTGCGTCGCGTTCTTGTTGTCCTGGACGGTGATGGCTTCACCGGGGCGTTCGATGACACGGCCGGCGGGGGTGCCCTGGGCCGCCCAGTTCCACTTGGCGCCGTCCCACCAGTTCACGTACAGCTTCGAGTCGTCGCCGATGACGAAGACGTAGGGACGGGTGAAGGCGCTGGGATCGTCCTTCATCGTGATCGTGCCGACGGAGTCAAGGATGAGCCGCCCGCTGGGTGTGCCCTGGGCGCTCCACTGCCACGCCTTGCCGTCCCACCAGTTCACGTAGAGCTTCGAGTCGTAGCCCTGGACGAAGACGTACGGCCGCTCCGCCGCGTTCGGATTGTCCTGGACGCTGATGACGCCGGCGCCCTTCTTGACCGGCTGCCCCGACGGCGCGCCCTGGTCGCTCCAGTTCCACTTCGAGCCGTCCCACCAGTTGACCCAGACCCGGGAGTCGTCGGTGATGACGAACGCGTACGGGCGGGTGAAGGCGTTCGGGTTGTCCCGCATGGTGGTGACCCCGAGGGGACGCGAGATGGTGCGGCTCGGCGGCGCGCCCTGGTCGCTCCAGTTCCACTGGGAGCCGTCCCACCAGTTGACCCACAGCCGGAAGTCGTCGGTGATGACGAAGACGTACGGGCGCTGCGCCGCGTTGGGGTTGTCCTGGACGGTGACGACCCCGACGCCCTCGCGGACCAGGCGCCCGCTGGGCGCGCCCTGGTCGTTCCAGTTCCACTTGGCGCCGTCCCACCAGTTCACGTACAGCTTCGAGTCGTCACCGATCACGAACGCGTACGGCCGCTGCGCCGCGTTCGGATTGTCCTGAACCGTGACGGCGCCGACCTTCTCGATGATGCTGCGCCCACTGGGTGCCCCCTGCGCGCTCCAGTGCCACGCCTTGCCGTCCCACCAGTTGACGTGCAGCTTCGAGTCGAGGCCGCGTACGAAGACGTAGGGCCGCTGTGCGGCTTGCGGGTCGTCCTTCATGGTGACCGCGCCCATGGTGGCCCTGACACCGACCGCGCTGGTGGGCCTCTGCTGATCGTTCCACTGCCATGAACCCATTGAGTTTCCCTCTCCGGCCCGCGGCCCGGCATGACGCCGGCGGGGCATGCTGAGGCGTGCTCCGGGAGCCCGGCACCGCAGAAAGCGGGCACTGGGCAACAACAGGGACGGGTCCGGCCGGAAGCCCGCAAAGGTTGCGTGCGCGCACACTCTGGCAGCGCGGCGCCTGCCTGTCACCGTCGCGGCACGGAACGCGACGCTCCACAGAGCGGATCCGGACACCGCCGGATCCGCTCCCCCTGGCCCACACGCGGACGGAGCTTGTTCTAGTGCGTCAGGCGGTTGCCGGGTCCGTCAGGCCCCGGATAGTCGGGGTCGTCCTCACCGCTGGGCAACGGGCGATGCCCCTCGGACCAGTCATTGGTCCACCCGCAGACACCACATGCGTAGCGGCCATCGAGTCCCGCCACGCGAGTGCCGCACTTCCGGCAATCCGCCTCCGTGATCTCCGGAGTGAACACGGGCTCGGGATCGGGTAGTGGGTCGAGTTCCGGCGGCCATGAGCTCATAGTCCGGAGCGTACCCGGCAGGCTGTGGGGCGACCCCGGAAGACCACCCACAGTTCCCGCACGACCAGCTTCCACCCGGTCCCTGCGTCGTCGCAGCTCCACACCTTGGGCATCCCATTTTCGGGTCTCCTCATCTCTCGTTTTGCGGGTTGCGGGTGCCCGCCCCTGTCAGATCCCGAATGAGCGTGGGGTCACGGTGATTCGGGTGTGTCTGGCAGGGGCGGAGTCTCTGTTGATCTGCTGTCGGCGCCCGGCCTCCTCGCGCGCCTCGCGGCCGTCCGTCGTGAAGTACCGCTCATGTGCCATGTCTCACGCCTGACAGTTAGTTGGCGCCCGTCCGGCCCCTGCCGTCCCGCCGAAAGAGGAGGTAGCCGGACGGGCCTTCCCGCTGAGCCGTGGGGCGACGCCTACGACCCAGCGAGGCCATGGGAGGTATTACGTGGCCGCACCGCGCCGTTGACGGGTTGCGATTCAGTTCGCTGGTGTTCTTCTGCGGCCTTGACCAGGGATTCACACAACGGGCTCCCCACAGTCAACTGCGCCACAATCTCGGCCTGTTCACTCATGACGCGAAGTTGTGCCGCAATGTTCGCCCAAGGGTCAGGTGTCGCGACCGCCTCCGACATCACGTCACTCCCGCCCGCGCCCGTCTGCCGCACCGGCACCCCTCGTGCGAGACGTGCCTCTGGAGCAGAGCACGACACCAGGCCGTTGCGGCCCGATCTCCAAACCGCTCAGCTTCGCGCAGTGCCGCCGTGATCCGTTCGTACTGAGGGCAGGAAGTCAACGCAGCTTCCTTTCGCTCCAGCGGTTTCGCTCGGCCACCCTGGCGGCCAAGTCGCTGACAGACGGCTGGTAGTCGGGGCACTTGGGGTGACCACATTGGCACTTGGGCCACTTCAGAGCGTTTCCCTGGCTCAGGTCCGGACCGTCGTACCGGACCCTGAGATCTCCACCAGCTCCCAGCGCGCCTACCACGGTGGACACGAACTGACGAACTCCGTTCATCGGCCCTGACCCTTCAGTGCGCTCAGGGCTCGTTTCAGCACATCGCTGGTCCACGGGGGATACCACTCCGTCGTCCGGCGGGACCGATCCGCTCCTGCTCGCGTGGGGAGTTCGGGGGTGCTGGGGTTCTGCGTCTCCGGGGCCGCCATGCTTCGCCCTTCCCGGGCCTGTCAAGACCTGTCGGTTTCAACTGTCCTTACGTGGACCAGAGTTGTCCCAACCTGGGTAGTCTCGGAAGAGACCCCGTGTTTACACCTGCCGGTAAACAGGAGATTCACCCCCATGGCGTTCACTGAAAGAGAGCTCACCCCCGAGGAGAACCCTTGGAAGTTCTTGGGTAGCGAGATCAGACGACTGCGCCAGGCGAAGAAGCCTGATGGGTGGAAGGCGTCGTACCTGGCCGCGTTGGTCCACATCTCCCCTGGGCTCCTGAGCCAGTTCGAGACGGGCATCCGCCGCCCTGAAGCGCCGATGGTCGAGCACCTGGACAACGCCCTGGAGGCCGGGGGTCACCTGATGGTGGTCTACCGCCTGGCGATGAACACGGACCGCCCAAGCACGGACCTCGCGGAGTACTTCGCTGCCATCGCGGACCTAGAGCCCCGCGCGCGCCGCATCGACTGGTACGGAGGCCAGCTCTTTCCGGGTCTCCTTCAGACACCCGAGTACGCCGAGGAGATCACGCGGAAGCAGAACCCCTTCCTAAGCGGGGACAAGGTCGCAGAGCTGGTTGCCAAGCGAATGAAGCGGGCGAAGGTCCTGGATGGACCCAATGCCCCTCGCCTCCTGGTCGTCGTTGACGAGGTAGCGCTACAGCGCCCCATCGGCACGTCCGTGGTCATGGGGGAACAGCTCAACCATCTTGCTGAAACGGTGCGTGACCATAGAGCTGTCGTGCAGATCCTGGAGACCAAGGCGGGCGCCCACCCGCTGCTTGCTGGCCAGTTGATCATCATGCATTTCGAGGACGCTCCGCCGCTCGCCTACATGGAGGGTCCTCACGGTGGCCTCTCCCTGGAACGGCCAGATCATGTGGACGCCTGCCAACTGTCTTACCATCTGACCTGCGCCGCCGCTCTGTCGCCGGACGCGTCGCTGGATCTAATCGAATCGGTGGCTAGGGAGTACAAGCAATGAACAGCTCAACCCCGGATCTGCGCACCGCCGTGTGGCGCAAGTCCAGTTACAGCAACGGTGAGGGCGGGGCGTGCGTGGAAATCGTAGACGGTCTGGCCGTCGTCCCCGTCCGTGACAGCAAGATGGACGACAGCCCGGTCCTTCTGCTCTCCCACTCGGCCTTCGCGGGCCTGGTCGAGCTGGCTCGCGAAGGCGCCTAGCTTCAACCCTGAGCCCCGCCACTTCTCCCCCTTCAGAGCGGCGGGGTTTCGTGTGTCCGGAGACTGGGGCAGGTGTTGTTCCTGCTCTGACGGTCACCCCCACAAGTCAGCCACGACGCTCCCGCACTGTGACGATCACCCGCCACGTGTGCCCACCCGCACCACAGCGGGCCTGTGCCACCCTGCCTTTGGCTTGGGCCTCGGCTGGCGCCTGGTGGTCACCGCGGATTCGGCCGGCACGCTGCTGCGGGGCTTGGCGCTCGTCGCGGTGCTCGGCATCGGTGCGCCTGCTGCCTCTGGCCGGGCGGGTCGGTTGCTGGCTGGTGGGGTTGCTTGCGGGTCCGGCTGGCCCGGTCTTTGGGCATTTGCGGCGCGAGCGGTGGGGTCGTCGCGCGGCGGTGGCGGAGACATGGAGCAGAGCGGCGGCATTGCCGCAGCTGATCGACGCCGTGCGTGAGCAGAACGACCGTGGTCGGCACCTCAAGGCGTTCTTCGGGTGCCTCTACTACGCAGCCACCCGCCCCGGCGAAGCCGTGGGGGCTCCGCGAGTCGGACTTCACGCTGCCCGAGGAAGGCTGGGGCCAGTCGTCCTGTCGTCCAGCTCCCCGCGCGTGGGCTCCGGCTGGACCGACTTGGGGGAGTCCTACGACTCCCGAGGCCTCAAGAAGCGTGCCCGGAAGGCCACCCGCGAAGTACCGATCCCGCCGGTCCCGGTCCGTCTGATCCGCGACCACATCTCGGAGTTCGGCACGGCCGAGGATGGCCGGCTCTTCCGCGCTGCCCGCGGCGGCGGCCTCATAAGCAAGGAGTACGGCGACATCTGGAAGGCTGCACGCCGGGCAGTCCTCACCAAGCAGGAAGTCGAGACCCCCCTGGCCGAGGTCCCCTATGGACTCCGAGCCACGTGCGTCTCCCTCTGGCTTGAGTCCGGCGTCTCCTCGGCCGAAGTCGCCCGCCGCGCTGGCCACAGCATCGCCGTGCTGTTCCGCTTCTACGCCAAAGCGATCCAACGTACCCAACACCACAACAACCAGCAGATCGAACGGGCCCTGGAGGCCGAAGACGAGGAGTGAGCGGACCAGGGAACGCCACTTCGCAACTATGGACGATGTCGCCCCAGCGAAAATCGCTGGGGCGACATATTTGCGTGGGCAGTCGCTCAGTGATGCACACCCTGCGGGAGTCTTCCAAGAAAGACTCCGAGCCGACGAAGCCCACCAGAATTCCGGTCAATCAATCCGAACAGGAACAAAAGAAAGTAGGGTCACTTCTTCGCCAAATCGGTCCGCGAGATGATCCCTGATTAACGCATGTCTAAATTCCAGCGCACCACGCCTTGGAACCACTAGTGACGATTTCCTAACTTCCTCAAGCGCCCTCTTGTGGACTCTTGATAAATACCCAAAGCGGGTCATAATCCGGCGGCATTGATCTCGTCGAATCAGATCAACGCCGCCATTACGAAGTGCCGCAATGAAAGCAACCGGGACCACGAAGAAGAAAGCATTCAATGTTGGGGAATAGAGCAAACCATCACCGATTGCGGAGACAGGGTTCAGCGCCTCGAAGATAATGGTCAGCGTGATATACATAGAGCCCGTCACGAGAAGCGCTACGACAACAGTCGCACGTACCAGGCTGCGAATCTCGCCACCTATCCGCTCTGGGATCTCACTCGGGTCGGAAGTATCCGATTCGCGCGCCATTTGAAGTGCCGGCCACATGGCGATCCCCACCATCAGAAGGAGCGCAACACCACCCATCGCGCCATCTGCGGCACCCGAGGAGACGAGCGACCACGCAGCACCCCCCTCCACTAAGCAAACAATGACTGATCGCTTCGCAAACCGCTGCAACCCCTTAACGACGGAAATTCGCCGCCCAACAAGGGGAGCCCACAGGTCGTCCTTAACCACTCGCCATGCCAGGTATCCATAACTCAGGGGAAGCATGAGAGTAATGGCCAAATACATCGGCTTAGTTGGCGAGTCTGACGCCAACAGAATCATGACCCCCCGCAGCACAAGAGATGGCACAGCCACGAGTAGGCTCGCTATTAGCAGGATTCGCCGTTCCGCAAGTCCCTTGAACCGCAGGGGCAGAAATTCGACCGCCTGACGGTCCGGGCAAAATGTGACTCTCTGCTGGCCTCGAAGGGCACACGCCATGTAGTAAAGCCAGCGCTCAGGATGGACGCCGTTGCGCGCCATTCTGCGCTCAGCGTAGTCAACGTATGCAGCTAGCAGCGCCTTCCGCCTATCCGCAGAACCGGATAGATCGACATCACCACCCTCTCGATAGAGAGAGACGGCCAAGCGGAGAAACAAGGGGTTACGGAGGAGGTCTCGAAGCTTCCTATCCTTACTCAGAGCTTGGCCCAGACCAGCCAACGCGCCCGCCGACCTGTTAATTACTTCGAAGATCTCGCGTTCGTTGATTCGCTCGATCAACAAGGAGGCTTTAAGGCTTAACTTTCTCCCCGTGTCTCGATATTCGCTAAAGCGGCAGGCTACAACCAGCTGAACCACCGGGTAGTCTGAAACGAAACGATTGATCGCAGAAATGCATTCACGTCGTTCACGCAACCGCAGTTCATCTAACCCATCGAGAATCAACATCACTTCGGCACGATCGAGCCATTGCGCGAGCAGACCAGGAAGAATTCCATAGTTCTCTCGAATTGAATACGCAATCCAATTTCTCACGTCTTTACGCGAGCCTGACCAGTCAGATAAATGGAGATAAAGAGGAATCGGGTTCTGATCATCCTGGAGCGCTCGGTCAATGGCGAGACGCGTCACCTGATGAAGGCTCCGAGTTTTTCCAGACCCAGATTCACCGAGAACCAGTAGCCTCCCAGAAGATGCATCTAGCGCTTGACCTATATCTACACTGGCCCATTGCTTAACAGCATTGCGCCTACTAATGGGATCCAGCGCTGGCCGCTGGTAGCTAACGTGATCAGTACTGAACTCTGCCGCGACGGAGAACTCTACTTTGTCCTCTCCGTCCCAGTAATCTCCCTCGTTCAGCCATGCGGGCAGTACCTTCGTGAGCATTCTTTTTCGGATACGAACATCCGATTTACCCAATACCGCCTCGGTCACAGTAAGCCTGCGCACATTCACGTCTCGGCCCGCAGCAAAATAGCCGGAGATGTCGACGTCGCCAAACGTAGTACGCGCACCCCTAGCCCGCATTTGTGCCCATGCCTTGGGTATCAAATGCCGGATCAACGTCCGTCAAACCTGATGTCTCGCCCTGCTACATACTTGCCTCGGAGCGTTACGTTGCCGTAAACAGTTCCTGCGCCTTCGATCTTCGTTGAATCGGAAATCCCTTTCAGGATCTCCTCAAGCTCAGAGGCGCTACTAGGATCCGCTTCCAGCAACCTCAGGATGCTGGAAGACAGCACAGCCTCGTCTTCACCCTCAAGCTCTACTTCACCAATCGAACGCGAAGCAAGGTACCTGCGAAGCTGCCCGAAACGCGCTCGAATTGCACCATCTGTACCCGCTGCAGCATGTCCAGCTACGCCGGTGACGTATGCGGCTGCTGCGGCATCAGCCAAAGTGGCAAGATCCATGCGCCCTCCCCCGTAGACCACATTTGTTCCGTCACACTCTACGAGGGAATGCACTTGGAATGCAGCCAAACTGATTTTCCCACCAAGCGCGCTCGTACGTGAGGGGTAGTGGGGAGCGGGGCGCGCCCTTGCCATGATGCAAGAAGCTTGTCTACCGCGCCACGAGGCCGGATCCCGGTTCACTCCTGGTCCACACACGATGGTCCAAAGCGACCCAGGGGTGGCTCATGGTGAGACAGAGATCGTGAGGCAGGGGCGCCCCTAGTGTGAGGGGCGCCCCTTCTGACCTGCTGCTTCTCTGACCTGGCGGTGGGTGTGGGATTTGAACCCACGGTGACATCGCTGCCACGACGGTTTTCAAGACCGTTCCCTTAGGCCGCTCGGGCAACCCACCCATGCCCCGCCGACCAGCGGCGGAAGCGGCTACAGCCTACCGGCTGCGGGTCAGTTGCTGTCGCCCTTGCGTTCCCCGAGGGTGATCGTGACCGTGGTCTCCTTGCCGCCCCGCTTGTAGGTCAGGGGGACCTGCTCGCCCGGCTTGTACGTCCAGATCTCGCTGATCAGCGTCGGGCCGCTGTCGATGACCGTGTCGCCGAACTTGGTGATGACGTCGCCCGGCTTCAGGCCCGCCTTGTCCGCCGGGCCGCCCGGGGTGATCGGTTGCTGGCTCGCGGTGCCCTGCGGGGAGATCTGGGCACCGTCGCCGCTGCCGGTGACGCCGCCGCCCTGCTGGATGCCCACCGAGGCGCCGATCACCGGGTAGACCGGTGTGCCGGTCTTGATGAGCTGCTCCGCGACGTTCTTCGCCTGGTTGATCGGGATGGCGAAGCCGAGGCCGATCGAGCCGGCCTGGGACTGGCCGCCCATGCCGCCCGTGCCCGCCGACTGGATCGCCGAGTTGATGCCGATGACCGCGCCGGCCGAACTGATCAGCGGGCCGCCCGAGTTGCCCGGGTTGATCGACGCGTCGGTCTGCAGGGCGCTCATGTACGAGGCTTTGGAGTTCTGGCCGTCGCTGGAGGCCACCGGGCGGTTCTTGGCGCTGATGATGCCGGTGGTCACCGTGTTGGAGAGGCCGAAGGGCGCGCCGATCGCGATCGTCGTGTCGCCGACCGCGACCTTGTCGGAGTCGCCCAGGGACAGCGGCTTCAGGTTGGCCGGGGCGTTCTTCAGCTTGACGACGGCCACGTCGTAGCCCTGCGCGCGGCCCACCACTTCGGCGTCGTACTTCTTGCCGTTGGAGAAGGTCGCGGTCAGCTTGCCGCCGCTGGCCGCGGAGGCCACCACGTGGTTGTTCGTGAGGATGTGGCCTTCCTTGTCGTAGATGAAGCCGGTGCCCGTGCCGCCCTCGCCGTCGCTGGCCTGGGCCTCGATCGTCACCACGCTGGGCAGCGAGTTGGCGGCGACCGCCGCCACCGTGCCCGGGTCGCGCTTGAATTCCTTCGGGGTGTCGGAGGACGCCACTGTGGTGGAGCCCGAGCTGTTGCTGTCCCGGTCCGCGGCGAAGTAACCGATGGCTCCGCCGATGCCGCCGGCCACCAGGGCGGCCGCGACCACCGCGGCGATCAGGCCGCCGCCCCGCTTGCGCGGGGCCGGGGGCTGCGGGGCGCCCCACGGCTCGCCGCCGCTGCCCCCGTCGCCGCCTCCGTAGGAGGGGAGCGCGGGCGGGGGCGGCGGCCAGCCGGCGCCGCCCTGCTGAGGGGGCGCCGACTCGTGAGCCGCGTACGCGTGCGGGTGTGCCTGCGGGTACTGCTGCGCCGACGCGGCCGGGGTCGCGGGCAGCTGGGCGGTGACCGGCTCCGCGCCGGGCTCGGGGGCCGTCGAGGCCGACTGCGGTACGGCTTCGTGGACGAGGGTGCTCTCGGCCTCGCGGGACGCGGCAGCCGGAGCCTCGGCGGGCGCGGCGTTCGAGGGGGCAGGGGCCTCGGCGGCGGGTGCTGCGTCCGCGGAAGAAGGCGCGGCGTCCGAAGCGGCGGGCGCGGCATCCGAAGGCGCGGCCGGGGGAGCGGCGGGGGCGGGAGGTGCAGCAGGTGCAGACGACGGGGCAGGCGGGACGGCCGGGACCGCGGTGCCCTCGTTCTCGGTGCTCACAGCTTGCTCTCCTCGGTTTCCACTCGGTCTTGGGGACGGACGGTCGGGCGGACTGACCGGCGTCGTGCGGATGGTGCTCGGCGTTGCTGTCGGGCGTCGGCGCGGGGCCTCGGCAACAACAATGGTGCGCCAGGGGTCTGACATCGGACCCCGCACGGTGCGAATGACACCGCTCAGCTTTTCCCATCGCACGTCAGGCCACTGTAAGCAGGAGCTGTGTATTAAGGCGTGTCCGGCGGATCACGGCCGGGACACGGCGGCCCGGCACGCCGACCAGCACCCACGGAGCGCCGCCCGCCGGCGGGCGACCAGAATCCGCCGGACACGCCCTGGCGCGCCAACCTGTGTCCCAGCGGTGGCACGATGACGCGGTGACCCAAGCACGGCAGCACAGCCCGCACACCCCAGACCGCGACCGCATCCAGGTGGTGGCTCATCGAGGAGCCTCCGAGGACGCCCCCGAGCACACTCTCGCCGCGTACGTGAAGGCGATCGAGGACGGGGCCGACGCCCTGGAGTGCGATGTCCGGCTCACCGCCGACGGACACCTCGTGTGCGTCCACGACCGGCGCGTCAACCGCACCTCCAACGGCCGTGGCGCGGTGTCCACGCTGGAACTGTCCGCGCTCGCCGCGCTCGACTTCGGCTCCTGGAAGGACAGCGAGGAGAGCCCGGACTGGGGGGACCGCGAGTTCACCTCCGTACTGACCCTGGAGCGGCTGCTCGAACTCGTCGCCGATGCCGGGCGCCGGGTCGAGCTGGCCATCGAGACCAAGCACCCCACCCGCTGGGCCGGTCAGGTCGAGGAGCGGCTGCTGCACCTCCTCAAGAGGTTCGGCCTCACTGAGCCGCCGCCGGCCGGTGAAACCTCCCCGGTCCGCATCATGAGTTTCTCCGCGCGCTCCCTGCACCGGGTGGCCGCGGCGGCGCCCGACATCCCGACCGTCTACCTGATGCAGTTCCTGTCCCCGCGGCTGCGCGACGGGCGGCTGCCCGCCGGGGCGCGGATCGCCGGTCCGGGGATGCGGATCGTGCGCAACCACCCCGCCTACATCGAGCGGCTGCACCGCGCGGGGCACCGTGTGCACGTCTGGACGGTGAACGAACCCGAGGACGTCGATCTGTGCGTAAGCCTCGGCGTGGAAGCAATCATCACCAACCGCCCGAAACAGGTTCTGTCCCAACTGGGCCGCATGTAAGGGCCATTACAGGGAGTGCACCGGCGCGTTCGCTCCGTATTCGATCGTGACAAATGCGTCGCCTGCCAACGGTTGGCCGGTTTCCGGTCCAGTCCATTGGGGCATCCACACCGTGGCGTGGGGCGAAGGAGGTCTCGGGGGTGGCGTTGGTGGTGGCACAGGAGGTGCCCACGTCGTCGAGCATGGCCGTACCCCATGGCCCTGCGGGCGTGGGCAAGGCGAGGCACCGGATGCGTGAGCAGCTGCTCGGCAGAGGGGTGTCCGAACCGGTCGTGGACGATGCCGTGCTGGTCCTGTCCGAACTGCTCAGCAATGCCTGCCGGCACGGCAGGCCGCTGGGGCGGTCCGACATAGGCGACGGAGACGTCGAGGCGGCCTGGCGAATCGACAAGACGGGGCGGCTGACCGTCGAGGTGACCGACGGGGGCGGCCCGACGCGGCCCGTCCCGGCGACGCCTTCGGTCACCGCGCGCGGCGGCCGTGGGTTGAACATCATCAGCGCCCTGGCCCAGGACTGGGGTGTGCGGGACAGCGCGTCCGGCGAGGTGACCGTGTGGGTGATTCTCATTGCGGGGCACCGTCACGACGATTTCGCTACGCGCGTCGCATCCCCGGGTTCAGCACCCGGCCTGGAGTTCGCGGACGCGTTCGACGACCTGGACTGAGCAGCGCGTACGGGCCCCGGGAGACCCGGGGGGGGGCACCGCGCCCACGGCGTCCGCGTACGACACTCCCGTACGGCACCCGGGGACACGCCGACCGCCTGAAGGACGGCCGGGCCCGGCTCCGGCGCCCCGGGCGGCGACCGGCGCCCGTCCGGGCCGTCCTCGGGCGGTCCGGACGGCTAGGCTCGCGGCCGACCCAGCGACACCGCACCACCGCAGTCGGGAGAGCCACACCATGGCCAAGAAGCGTCCCCAGACGAAGGCCGCCAAGCCGCAGATCAGCGACGGGGAGATCCCGGTCGTCGGGGCCCGTGAGCCCTGTCCCTGCGGCTCCGGCCGCCGTTACAAGGCCTGTCACGGGCGGGCCGCCTCGCACGCCGTGACCGAGCTGGTCCAGCGCCCCTTCGAGGGCCTGCCCGGCGAGTGCGACTGGGTCGCGCTGCGCGAACTGGTCCCGGCCGCGACCGTACCGCTGACGCTGAAGGACGGGCTGCCCGACGGCGTGCCGTCGGTGGCGCTCGCGACGGTGCTGCCGATGGCGTGGCCCGCGCTGCGCCGCGACGACGGCTCGGTGCTGCTCGGCCTGCAGAACGACACGCCCTCCGGCGACATCAGCCGCGACCTCGCCGACACGCTGCAGCGGGCGCTGGTCGCCGAGCCCGGCTCGCCGGTAGCCGCCCAGCGCGCCGAGTCCGACGGCGTACGGCTCCAGGACCTGCTGGACCCGGCCGCCGCGTTCGAGCCGGAAGTGCACAGCGGCTTCGAGTTCTGGGTGCCGGACGCCGAGAGCGCCGCCGGCGAGGTGTCGGCCTCCCTGGAGCGGGCCAACGCCGCCGCGATCCCGACCGTACGGCTGACGTCGGTCGACTCCTCGTACTGGTGCGAGACGCCCGAGAAGAACCACCTGCGGTGGGTCATGCCGCACGCCGAGGAGAAGCTGCTCGACGCGTTGGCGCGGCTGCACGCGGCCGGTACGTCCTCGCTCGGCGAGGGCACCCGGCTCGTCGGCTCCTTCCGGGCGCACGGTCTGACCGTGCCGGTGTGGGACCTGCCGGCCGGCATGGGCGCCGAGGAGTGCGAGAAGCCGGCCGCCGAGTTCGCCGAGCGGCTCGCCGTGGCGCTCGCGAGTGACGCGCCGCTCACCGCGGAGGAGCGCCGGGCCAGGGGCGGGCTCACCAACCGCCAAGTGACCCTCAGCTGAGAGTGACGACCGCTGGAGTTTCGGTCGAGCGACAGGTGACTCCTGTCACAACTCCCCGTACTCACAGGTAAATCGGTGTCCGAATTACCGAGATCGAATTTGCGAACGACCGATCTCTTGTTACGGTTCTAAGAGCCCGGTCGCTGGTGCATCCCCCGTCGCCAGCGATCGGGCCCTTCCATGTGCCGGTCCGGTCAACGGGCCGAGGGCTGCGTGGAGTTGCTACCGGAACGCAGCAGCAGCGGTGCGTCCTCCCCCGCCCCCGCGAACTCCGACACCGCCGAATACGCCCCCGCGACCGCGGACCGCGCAGACGCGCCCTGATGCGGGGTTTCACAGGATTCCGGCTGGTCATCGGCGGCCACCTTGCAGTTCGTCTCCAGGGTCTGCCCGCCCGGCCCCATCAGCGTGAGCACGGAGCGCAGCTCCTCACCGGTGGCGTTCCGGTAGTAGGTACGCGCCCAGGTGTCGCTCCCCCGGCTCAGCACACAGGTCTGCGCCTCGACCCCTTCGGGGGAGACCAGTTCGGGCCCGCACTGCGCGAGCGCGTCCTCCAGCATCTCGCGCAGTGGCTTGTTCACCCGCGCGACGGTATGGCCGAGGGGAGCTTTTGCGTCATCCGCCGCGCTCGACTTCTCGGGCCCTCCGGCGGGCCCGGCGGAGGCGGCCAGCGGCAGCAGCCCGGCGCCCACCACGACAGCGGTGAGCCCGGCCATGCGGAGGTGCTGGAGATTCATGGAGGGACCCGCCTGCCCTGGAATTCCTGATGGTGGGGCCGAAGATATCCACTGAAACCGGGCGGTCTGCGGCGCCTGCGCCCAATTCCCGTACAACCAGGCCGTGCTCACACTCGAAAGAGTGAAGGCGGCCCGGGAACCGGACCGCCTCCTCGCTCATTGGGTGCGCCCGGCGCCGCTCACGACCCGGGCCCGCCCCGCTCAGTACGCCAGCCGGCTCCCGCCGTCCGGTGCGCTGGTGCTCGCCTCGACCAGCGCGTCCACCACGGCCTCCACGTCCGGCAGCCAGGGTGCCGCCGAGCCGGGCAGCGGCGCCCGCTCCCAGCGGACCCGGCCCTTGCCGGTCAGCGACGGAGGGAGCACCAGGTACCCGCCCCCGCTGTGGAAGCGGAGCGAACTGGGCACCCAGTCCTTGGAGTAGAGCAGTTCGCCCAGTCGCTCCATCGAGTAGGGAGCCACCAGGAGCGACCACCGGGTGGGGGTCGCCACGACCGGGCCGAGCCGCACGCCCATGGAGTCGAGCGCGGCGAGCGCCCGGGCTCCGGCGACGGCGGGGAGGCTGATCGCGCAGGGCGCGCCGGCGCCCGTGGCGAGCATGACCGGCGCGGTCGGCCGGTTCGCCCACCACCAGCGGATCATCCGCTCGTCGGTGGTGGCCGCGAGCAGTCCGGGATCGAAGGGGTGCGCCCCGGGCACCGCACATTCCGCATCGGGACAGGCGCAGCCGCGGCCGCCCGCGGCCAGTCCCACGCCGGGGAGCACAGGCCATTTCCATCGGGTCGCACAGGTCAGCGCGGCGCCGAGCTGAGCAGCCCTTTCACTGCGCCAGAACCGGAACCTGCGTCGCCTTCCGAGGATCTCGCGCATGAGCGCTCGTTCCTTTCCGTTGAACGCCGAGTCCACATCACACCGTGTGTGCATCACTTCTCTGCGCGTCTCTGCGCGTACTCGCTCTGTGCGCGTGCGGTACGGGGAACCCCGCCAGGTCCGATCACGGGCGGGGACCACTGGTCGCGACAGCCACTGCCGGTAACCATTTAAAGCATGGCGAAGGGTGGCGCGTGCATGGCGCTTGCCGTCCTGTGTGCAAAAACCCCGCCGCTCGGGGATGAGGTGCGGCCGGTCGGCTCTTGAGACGTTCAAGACCGGTCGCACGGTTCCGAGGCATCCTCAACTGCCCCGGACCACACCGATTACGTACCCAACGCGGTTGAAACGACGCACAGTTGAACGGCTTCAGTCGACCCCAGGACTGGGCCACCAGGGTCATTTTTTAGCCAAGTTGGACGCCCCACGGACACCAATAGTCCCGCTATGACAATGCTGGACATCCCCTTACTTGTGCGTGTACATGTGGATGCATTGATAGCGGCGCAGAATGACATGGGGGTTTGCGATGCTATTGAGCGAAATCGACCAGTCGGAAAGCCGGCTGCCATGAGCGCCCCTCACCTGCCGAAAGTGGCTGGAATCGATCCAGCCGTTCCGCCGCCCGCGCACACTCATGCGCCTCTTCCCTCACCCGCCGCCCACACCCCGCCCGGTGCGGTGCTCCAGGACCGGCTCGCCGGCTGGGTCTCCGACCTCACCACGCTGCATGAACTCACCGAGCGCCTCACCCGCACCACCGCTCTCGACGACGCCCTGAACGAACTCCTGAGGGCGGGCGCCGCCCTGGTCGGCGCCCGGCGCGGCCTGGTCGTCCTGGAACCCGCCGACGGTCTCGGCCCCGCCGTCACCACCGGCCTCGGCCTCGCCCACGCCGACCTCGGCCACATCGAGACCGTGCCGCGCAGCGCCACCGCGTACGGCCGGATCCTGGACGGGCTGCCGGACGCCGACGGCGGCTGCGACCTCATGGCGGACGAGGGCGGCCTCGACCCGCGCCACCGCGAGGTGGCCGCCCGCCTCGGCTACGCGGCCAGTTACGCACTCCCCCTCAGTACCGACGCCGCGGGACGGCTGGGCGCGGCCGTCTGGCTCTACGACGAGAGCGCCGAACCGGTCGAACGCCAGCGGCACCTCGTCGGGCTCTACATCCGGTACGCGTCCGAGCATCTGGGCCGCCTCGTCGAACTGGAGCGGGCCCGCGCCCATCTGGCGACCCTCGCCGAGGAGCTGCTGCCCAGCCGGCTGCCCCGGGTCGCCCGGGTCCAGCTGGCCGCCCGCCATCGCACCGGACCGCGCGGCGGCGGCGACTGGTACGACGCGCTGCCGCTGCCCGAGGGCGCGCTCGGCCTCGCGGTCGGGTCCGTCACCGGGTCCGGGCCGAGCGCGGTCGCGGCGATGGGACGGCTGCGCGCCAGCCTCCGGGCGTACGCCGTCATGGAGGGCGAGGATCCGGTCGCGGTGCTCTCCGACCTCGAACTGCTGCTCCGGCTGACCGAGCCGGCCCGCTCGGCCACCGCGCTGTTCGCCTACTGCGAGCCCGCCCGGCGCAAGATCCTCCTCGCCGGGGCCGGGCACGCCCCGCCGCTGATCACCGGCGACCGGCGCACCGAGTTCGTGGAGACCTCCCTCTCGGCACCGCTCGGCATGCTGGCCTGCTGGGAGGCGCCCAGCGTGGAGCTCTCGCCCGACCCCGGAGAAACGGTGCTGCTCTACACCGACGGGCTGCTGCACCGCACCGGCGACCCCATGGACCGGGCCTTCGCCCGGCTGCACGCGGCCGCGGCGAGCGTCCCCAAGGCGGTGCGGGACGATCCGGACGCCCTGGTCGATCACGTCCTGCGGACCGTGCTGCCCGACGGGCTCGACGCGGCGGACAGCGCCGAGGACGTGGTGATTCTCGCGGCCCGCTTCGACTAGCCCGGGTAACAGGCACAACGGCTCTGGACCCCCTTCCGCACGCCCGTACGATGGTGGAGGCCCCCCTGGCCCCGAAGGCCTCGGGGGAGTCCGATGTCGTACTAGTGGAGGCAGAACCGTGGCGGACCAGCTCACGCCGGAGACCCCGGAAGAAGCGGACGACAAGCCGATCAAGCAGCGGAAGAACGGCCTGTACCCGGGCGTCTCCGACGAGCTGGCCGAGAACATGAAGTCGGGCTGGGCGGACACCGAGCTGCGCGGCCTGGAGCCGATCGCACAGGCCGGCCACACCGCCGACCGCCGCGCCGCCCTCTCCAAGCGCTTCCCGGGCGAGCGCCTGGTGATCCCGGCGGGCAACCTGAAGACCCGCTCGAACGACACCGAGTACAACTTCCGCGCCTCCACCGAGTACGCGTACCTGACCGGTGACCAGACCGAGGACGGCGTGCTCGTCCTGGAGCCCACGGGCGACGGGCACGAGGCCACGCTCTACCTGCTTCCGCGTTCAAACCGCGAGAACGGTGAATTCTGGCTGTCCGGCCAGGGCGAGCTGTGGGTCGGCCGCCGTCACTCGCTGACCGAGGCCGAGCAGCTCCTGGGCATCCCCGCCAAGGACGTCCGCGAGCTGCCCGCCGCGCTCGCGGAGGCGACCGGTCCGGTCCGCGCCGTACGCGGCCATGACGCGGCCATCGAGGCCGCGCTCACCGACAAGGTCACCGCCGAGCGCGACGAAGAGCTGCGCGTGCACCTCTCCGAGGCGCGCCTGGTGAAGGACGCGTTTGAAATCGCGGAGCTGCAGAAGGCGTGCGACTCGACCGCCCGCGGCTTCGAGGACGTCGTCAAGGTGCTCGACAAGGCCGAGGCGACCAGCGAGCGCTACATCGAGGGCACGTTCTTCCTGCGCGCCCGCGTCGAGGGCAACGACATCGGCTACGGCTCGATCTGCGCCGCGGGCCCGCACGCCACCACCCTGCACTGGGTGCGCAACAACGGCGAGGTCCGCTCCGGCGACCTGCTGCTCCTGGACGCCGGCGTGGAGACCAACGAGCTCTACACCGCCGACATCACCCGCACCCTGCCGATCAACGGTGCCTTCTCGCCGCTCCAGCGCAAGATCTACGACGCGGTGTACGAGGCGCAGGAGGCCGGCATCGCCGCGGTGAAGCCCGGTGCGGCCTTCCGCGACTTCCACGACGCCGCCCAGCGCGTGCTCGCCGAGAAGCTCGTCGAGTGGGGTCTGCTCGGCGACCTGGACGTGGACAAGGTCCTGGAGCTCGGCCTCCAGCGCCGCTGGACGCTGCACGGCACCGGCCACATGCTCGGCATGGACGTCCACGACTGCGCGGCCGCGCGCACCGAGGCGTACGTGGGCGGCGACCTGGAGCCGGGCATGTGCCTGACGGTCGAGCCCGGTCTGTACTTCCAGGCCGACGACCTCACCGTGCCGGAGGAGTACCGCGGCATCGGCGTCCGGATCGAGGACGACATCCTGGTCACCGAGGACGGCAACGAGAACCTGTCCGCGACGCTGCCGCGCCGCGCCGACGAGGTCGAGGCGTGGATGGCCCGGGTCAAGCAGGCCTGATCCACCGCTCTTCAGCGCCCGGGGGCGCGCCGCTCAGGACACCTTGAGCAGCGCGTCCTCGCGCCATTTCAGGATCTTGTCGAAGCTGACCACCGCGCCCCGGCCCGGCCGGTTCCTGAAGTGCACGTGGTCGGCGAGCTGTTCGATCAGGCCGAGGCCCCTGCCGTGTTCGGGCAGACAGCCGGTTCTGGCCGGCACCGCGGTGCGCTGGATGCGCCGGGCGGGAAATCCGGGTCCCGAGTCGGCGACCTCGATGCGGCACTTCTCGCCGTCGAGATAGGCGGTCACCCGGTACGCCGCCGACGCGCTCCCGGACACCGCGTCCCCGCCGTGCTCGACGGCGTTCGCGCAGGCTTCGCTGAGCGCGACCGACAGGTCGTAGGAGATGTCGGGGTCGACCCCGGCGGTCTCCATGGCGCCGAGCAGAAGACGACGGGCGAGCGGAACGCTCGCAGCCTCGCGCCGCAAGTGGAGAGACCACCAGATGCTCATGCTCCAGCCTCCTGGCTGCGGCTCGACAAGCCCTTCTCTCTACGGGCGCAGTATTGCCGCAACTACTCATCCGTAAGCGCGCTCTTGACGTGATGGCGCCCATTCGGCGGATGTACGCGCCCCTCACGCCGGTGTAAAGCACCCCGGAACCTTCTGCTCCGCTTCGCTGGAACGGCTCGACCGACACCAAATGCGACGTTCCGGACCTGCCGTATGGAGCGGGTAAGCGCAGTGCGATGATGACCCCGCCATGTCTTCCCCCCACGCCCCAGCAGGCGCCGGTCTCCGGCTGTTCAGGGCCGCGGTGTTCGCCGCGGTCTGCGTCGTGCTGTCCGCGATGGGGCACGTCATGGCCGCCTGTGCGACCGTCCCCTGGTGGACGCTGCTCGCCGGTTTCCTCGGGGTGTTCGCCGTGGTGTCGCCGCTCGCCGGGCGGGAGCGTTCACTGCCGCCCATCGCGGCCGCGCTCGCGGCCGGACAGCTCGCCCTGCACACCCTTTTCGGCGTCGGCCAGCACACGGCGGCCGCCTCCGGCGACGGATCCACCGGCGACCTCCCTCTGGTGCGATTCGCCGGCAAACTTCTCTGCGGCGCCGGACCGGCCCCGCTCACCGCGGCACAGGCCCAGCGGATCGTGACCGACGCGGGCATCGACCCCGCCCGGGTCGCCGGCGGCCACGCGAGCACGGCCGGCATGCCCGGGATGGCCGACATGATGTCGGGCATGGCCGGCAGCGCCCCGGGCTCGGCGCACTCCGCGTCGCTCGCCGCCTCGCTGCTGCCCTCGCTCCCCATGCTGCTCTGCCACCTGCTGGCCGCGCTGGCCACCGGGTGGCTGCTGCGGCGCGGCGAGGCCGCCCTGTTCCGGGTGGTCCACCTGGCCGCCGAGTCCGTCACGGCCGCCGCCGAGGCCGCGTCCGTACGCTCTCTGCGGCACGCCCTCGCGTTCGTACGGTCCCTGTGCGCCGGGCTCATGACGGCGGACCAGCAGGGCCCGCGCGCCCCCCGCGCACACCAATCCGCCCCCGTTCCGCTGGCCGGGGCGCCACTTCAGCACTCGGTGATCAGGCGCGGGCCGCCCGCGGCATACGCCCTCGCAGCCTGAACGCGGCCCACTCCGCCCACGTACCGCAGGAGTGGTGTCGCGGGTCCCCGCGCACCCTGGCGCGGTGGACCGTCCGCACCTTCCTGCTGACTGGAGTGTCTCTAGCCATGAACGTTGCCCGTTCGCGTACCCGTGTCGCCGTCGTCGGATCCATCGCCGCCACCTCCGTCCTGCTGCTTTCGGGGACGGCCTTCGCCCACGTCACCGTGCAGCCGGAGGGCGCCGCCGCCAAGGGGGGTTACGCCTTCGTCGACTTCAAGGTCCCCAACGAGCGCGACAACGCCAAGACCGTCAAGCTTGAGGTCTCACTGCCCACCGACCACCCGCTGGCGTCCGTGATGCCGCAGCCGGTGCCCGGCTGGACCGTCGAGGTCACCAAGTCCAAGCTCGACAAGCCGCTGACCGTGCACGGCAAGCAGATCAACGAGGCCGTCACCAAGGTGACCTGGACCGGCGGGGCGATCGAGCCCGGCCAGGTCCAGAAGTTCCCGCTCTCCATCGGCACCCTGCCCACCGACACCGACCAGCTCGTCTTCAAGGCCCTCCAGACGTACGACAACAACGAGGTCGTCCGCTGGATCCAGGATTCGAAGAAGGGCGCGCCCGAGCCCGCGAACCCGGCGCCCACCCTTCAGCTCTCCGCGCCGACCGGTGCCGGTGCCGCCGCGAGTCCCGCGGGCAAGAAGACCGAGGCCTCCGCCACGTCCTCGTCCTCCACCGACACCACCGCCCGCATCCTGGGCGTCGTCGGGATCGTCGTCGGCATCGCCGGGGTGGCCTTCGGCGTGTTCGCCGGTCGCCGCCGCTCCGCGTGATCCGCCCTTTCACCCTTCGACCGGAAAAGACCGGAAAATCTCCTCATGCGCACTAAGACCGCGCTGACTGCCGCCGCCCTCGCGGCGGCAACGGCGCTCACCCTGACCGCGTGCGGCGGCGGTGACAGCGGCTCCAAGCCCGTCGCCGATGTCTCCGCCTCGGCGAAGACCCAGGCCGCGACGCTGCTCGACCGGCCGTTCCCCAAGCCGGACCTCGTCCTGACGGACACCAACGGCAAGAAGTTCGACTTCCGCGCCGAGACCAAGGGCAAGCCGACGCTGATCTACTTCGGCTACACCAACTGCCCGGACGTCTGCCCGCTGACCATGGGCAACATCGCCGTCGCCAAGAAGGCGCTGCCCAAGGCCGAACAGGACAAGCTCCAGGTGGTCTTCGTGACCACCGACCCCGAGCGGGACACCCCCGCCTCGCTCGGCAAGTGGCTCAAGGGCCAGGACCCGTCGTTCATCGGCCTGACCGGCGACTTCGCCACCATCCAGGCCGGCGCCCGCCAGCTCGGCATCGGCATCGACCCGGCCACCAAGGACAAGAACGGCAAGGTCGTCTCGATGCACGGGGCGCAGGTCATCGCCTTCTCCCCCAAGACGGACCAGGGGTACGTCCTCTACGGCGAGGACGCGACCGTGGCCGACTACACCAAGGACCTGCCGAAGATCATCAAGGGGGAGAACCCGTGAACCGCCGCACCACCCGCACCATCCGCTCCACCGCCGCCGCCGCGATAGCCCTGTCCGCGGGTCTCGCCCTCGCAGGCTGCTCCTCCAGCGCCGAAGCCAAGCCGAAGCTCCAGGTCAGCGACGCGTTCATGCCGCAGCCGACCAGTGACATGGCCGGCGGTTTCCTCACCGTCAAGAACGACAGCGGGACCGCCGACAAGCTCACCAAGGTCACCAGCGACCTCTCGGACAACATCACGATCCACGAGACGAAGAACCAGAAGATGCAGGAGGTGACGTCCTTCGACATCCCCGCCAACGGCGAGCTGGACCTCGAACGCGGCGGCAGCCACATCATGTTCATGGGTCTCAAGCAGCAGCCGAAGGCGGGTGGGAAGGTCACCATCGAGCTGCACTTCGAGAAGGCCGACCCGGTCAAGGTCGACCTCCCCGTGAAGGAAGCCACGTACAACCCGAAGCACCACTGAGGCACCCAGAGGGACTTGAGGGACTGACATGACGGCCACCGCCCCACGCCTCGGAACCATCGCGAGCCGGCCCCTGACCCGGCTGCTGCTCGTCACGGTTGCGCTGCTCGGCGCGCTGTTCGCAGGCGCCGTACCCGCGTCCGCGCACGCCGCGCTCACCGGCAGCGACCCGAAGGAGGGGGCGGTGGTCGCCACCGCACCCGCCCAGGTCGCCCTCACCTTCTCGGAGGGCGTCGCCCTGGACGCCAACTCCATCCGGGTCCTGGACCCGACGGGCAAGCGCTCCGACACCGCCGAACTCGTCAACCTGTGCAGCGGCAGCGTCGTCAAATACGGCGTCCGGCTGCGCACCGGCATCCCCAACGGCACCTACACGGTGGCCTGGCAGGCGATCTCCGCCGACAGCCATCCGGTGTCGGGTGCCTTCACCTTCTCCATCGGCGCCCCCTCCGCGACCGCCGCCGTCATCCCCAGCCAGCAGGTGGGCGGCGGCCTCGTCGGCGTCCTCTACGGCATCACGCGGTACGCGGCGTACGGCGGCTTCGTGCTGCTCACGGGCGGCGCGGCCTTCGTGCTCGCCTGCTGGCGGCAGGGGGCGACCGTGCGCCCGGTGCAGCGCGTCGTCGTCGGCGGCTGGCTCACGATGACCGTGGCCACCCTCGCGATGCTGCTGCTCCGCACGCCCTACACGGGTTCCGGGAACCTCGCGGACGCCTTCGACCTGAACGGGCTGCGGGCGGTCCTGGAGACCAAGCCGGGCGCGGCACTGATCTCCCGGCTGCTGCTGCTCGGCGCCGCCGCCCTGTTCGTCTCCGTGCTGTTCGGGGCGTACGCCAAGCGAGACGACGAGGCCGAGAAGAAGGACCTCACGTTCGGCCTGGCCATCGGCGGGGCCGTCGTCGCCGCCGGTCTGGCCGCGACCTGGGCACTCTCCGAGCACGCCTCCACCGGTCTGCAGCCCGGCATCGCCATGCCCGTCGACGTCCTGCACCTGCTGGCCGTCGCGGCCTGGCTCGGCGGGCTGGCCACCCTCCTGGTCGTGCTCTACCGGACCCCGGGAATCGAGCGCGCGGCCGTGCTGCGGTTCTCGCGCGTCGCGCTGTGCAGCGTGGCCGTGCTCGCCGCGACCGGGCTGTACCAGTCCTGGCGGCAGGTCGGCACCTGGTCGGCCCTGGTCGACACCGCCTACGGGCAGTTGCTGCTCGTCAAGGTCGGCCTGGTCGCCGTGCTGGTCGGGACCGCCTCGGTCTCGCGGCGCTGGACCGCGCGCCTGTCGGAGCACACCGCGCCGGAGGCCGAGGCCGCCGCGATCGTGGAGCAGCGGGCGAGCGAGCCGGAGCCGGTCACCGTTCCCGACGACGGCGAGGACGCGAAGCGGGCCGCTCAACTCGCGCGCCAGCGGGCCGCGATGAGCACGGCCCGCGAGAAGCGGATCCGGGACGCCGACCCCGAGCGGACCGGGCTGCGCCGCACGGTCCTCGCCGAGGCCGGCATCGCGGTGGTGCTGCTGGCCGTGACGACGGTGCTGACCTCGACCGAGCCCGGCCGCACCCAGGAGGCGGTGGACCGGGCGAGGGCCGGGTCCGAGGTCGCCGTCGCGGACCGGCCGGTCGACATCCGGCTGCCGTTCGACACCGGTGGCCAGAACGGCAAGGGCACCGTCAAACTCACCCTCGACCCGGGCCGCACCGGCGCCAACGACCTGAACGTCCGGCTTGAGGACCCCTCGGGCAAGCCGAAGGACGCCCCGGAGCTGAAGGTCTCCTTCACCCTGGCCGCGAAGTCCGTCGGCCCGCTGCCCGTCGTGCCCGACCGCGTCGCCGCCGGGCACTGGAGCGCGAGCGGCGTCCAGATCCCGATGGCGGGCGACTGGCAGATCTCGGTGACCGTGCGGACCTCCGAGATCGACGAGACCACCGTGGACAAGAACGTCAAGATCGGCTGAGTAGAACTGACATGAGCGAGAGCAAGAACTCCGGCCCGGCCACCACCGGCAGCCCCGCCCTGGACATCTCCCGTCGCAAGCTGCTCGGCACCGTCGGCGCGACGGGTGTGGCCGGCCTGGCGCTGGGGGCCGCGGGCGGCGCGGCGGTCTACGCGGCGGCGGAGGCCCCGGATTCGGGGGCCGCGCTCACGACCGTCGGCGCCACCGAGGTGATGTTTCACGGGAAACATCAAGCGGGGATCACCACTCCGCTTCAGGCCAGCGGCCATCTGATCGCCTTCGACCTCGCCCCGGGCGCCGGCCGCAAGGAGGCGGCGGCCCTGCTGCGGCGCTGGTCGGCGACGGCCAAGTCCCTGATGGCGGGCGAGCCGGCGGGCACCGCGGACACGGGAGTCGCCCTGGACGCGGGCCCCTCGTCCCTCTCCATCACCTTCGGCTTCGGCCACGGCTTCTTCGACCGTACGCAGCTGACCGACCGGCGCCCGGCACAGCTGGACCCGCTGCCCGACTTCTCCTCCGACCAGCTCGACCCCCGGCGCTCGGGCGGCGACCTGTGGGTGCAGATCGGCGCCGACGACGCGCTGGTCGCCTTCCACGCCCTGCGCGCGATCCAGCAGGACGCCGGGGCGGCGGCGAAGGTGCGCTGGCAGATGAACGGCTTCAACCGCACCCCGGGCGCCACCAGGAAGCCGATGACCGCCCGCAATCTGATGGGCCAGATCGACGGCACCGGCAACCCCAAGCCCTCGGACGCCGACTTCGAGCAGCGGATCTTCGTGCCGGACACCGCGCGGCCCGAGTGGATGGCGGGCGGCTCGTACGCGGTCGTACGCCGGATCCGGATGCTCCTGGACACCTGGGAGAAGCTGCCGCTGACCGATCAGGAGAAGGTGATAGGCCGCAAGAAGTCGGACGGCGCCCCACTTTCGGGGGGTACCGAGACGACCAAGATGCAGCTCGACAAGTTCGGCCCGGACGGCAAGCTGGTCATTCCGGAGAACGCCCACGCGCGGATCGCCGCCCCCGAGCAGAACGGCGGCGCGGCCATGCTGCGGCGCGCCTTCTCGTACCACGACGGCATCGCGGCGGACGGTACGCCGGACGCGGGGCTGCTCTTCGTCTGCTGGCAGGCCGACCCCGTCAAGGGCTTCGTACCCGTGCAGCGCAAGCTCGACCGGGGCGACGCGCTGTCGGCCTTCCTGCGGCACGAGGCGAGCGGGCTCTTCGCGGTTCCGGGCGGGCCGAAGGCGGACGAGTACGTGGGCCAGCGGCTCCTGGAGTCGTGACCGGGGCCCGCCGGGAGGAGCCCATCGCGGTGACCACTGGGTGCGGGCGAGTTCGGGCCATTAGTGTGACGTGCATGTCCGCCACGCGATACACCTATCTGGGTCCCGAGGGCACGTTCACCGAGGCCGCCCTGCGCACGCTCCCCGAGGCCGCGACCCGCGAACTGGTCCCGATGGTGTCCGTATCGGCCGCCCTGGACGCGGTGCGCAACGGGGAGGCGGCCGCCGCCCTCGTCCCCATCGAGAACTCGGTGGAGGGCGGCATCACCACCACCCTCGACGAGCTGGTCTCGGGCGAGCCGCTGATGATCTACCGCGAGGTGCTGCTCTCCATCAAGTTCGCACTCCTTGTGCGCCCGGGGACCAAGCTCTCGGACATCAAGACGGTCACGGCGCACCCGGCGGCCCAGCCGCAGGTGCGCAACTGGCTGAAGGCGAATCTGCCGGAGGCGCTCTGGGAGTCGTCCGCCTCCAACGCGGACGGCGCCCGCCTCGTCCAGGAGGGCCGGTACGACGCCGCGTTCGCGGGTGAGTTCGCGGCGGCGACGTACGGCCTGGAGCCGCTGATCACCGACATCCACGACGCGGTCAACGCACAGACCCGCTTCGTGCTCGTCGGCCGCCCGGCCCGGCCCGCGGCGCCGACCGGCGCGGACAAGACCTCGGTGATCATCTGGCAGCGCGAGGACCACCCGGGCGCCCTGCTCGAACTGCTCCAGGAATTCGCGGTGCGCGGGGTCAACCTGATGCTGCTCCAGTCCCGGCCGACCGGTCAGGGCATCGGCAACTACTGCTTCGCCATCGACGCCGAGGGCCACGTCTCGGAGCGCCGGGTGGGGGAGGCGCTGATGGGGCTGCGGCGGATCTGCCCGGAGGTGCGCTTCCTCGGGTCGTACCCGCGCGCGGAGGTGACGCTGGACGACGTCCGGGCGCTACGGGCCGGAACCTCGGACGCGGCGTTCGTGGAGGCGGCGGAGTGGCTGGCGCGCTGCGAGGACGGCCGCCCGTAGGGCTTCGCAGGCCATGGCGGCCCGGTCTCCTGTGCATCAGGCGGTCCTACCTGCTGATTTTCGTTGTCCACAGAGTTATCCACAGGCAGCCTTCTCGACCTGTGGGTAAGTCGACAACGCAACCGGACACAGTCGACAAATCCCTGTAGTGACGGCAGATCAGTCCACAGGACGCCAGGCCGCCCCGTGTCACCTCAATTCCATTGATCAACTCTTTAGAGCGAGCAATTCCCACCCGAATGAGTGTGTGGAACGGGTTTGAGACGGGAATCCTGGGACTCTCATGCGGCTTTCGGAACGATCTCCCGCGCAGTCCACAGATCTCCCGCACAGCCTGTGGATAAGTCTCCGGCGGTGTGCACTTCTGTGGACAAGTCCCTTGCGCGGCACGGCAGTCGGTCAACAACCGTCCACAAAGCGCCCCTTTCCGGGGGAATGGCGTCGATTTCCTTGACGCCCACTCGGGAATTTCAACGTCAGATTCCCTAAATCGGTCAATTCGGACAAAGCGACACGCGGGCGGGCGCACCCCGGATATCCGGTGGGGGGCCGGGAGTCCGCACCGGTAGCCTGGAGGGGTGATTGACCTTCGCCTGCTCCGTGAGGACCCCGACCGTGTTCGCGCCTCCCAGCGCGCCCGTGGAGAGGACGTCGCCCTTGTCGACGCCCTGCTCTCCGCCGACGAGCTGCGCAGGTCCTCGGGCCTCCGCTTCGACGAGCTGCGCTCCGAGCAGAAGTCGCTCGGCAAGCTCATCCCCAAGGCCACGCCGGAAGAGCGCGCCGAGCTCCTGAAGAAGGCCGAGCAGCTCAAGGCCGACGTCAAGGCCGCCGAGGCCGCGCAGAACGGGGCCGACGAGCAGGCCAAGCAGCTGCTCCTCCAGCTCGGCAACATCGTCCACACGGACGTGCCGGTCGGCGGCGAGGAGGACTTCGTCGTCCTGGAGACGCACGGCACGATCCGCGACTTCGGCGCCGAGGGCTTCGAGCCCAAGGACCACCTGGAGCTCGGCGAGGCGCTGGGCGCCATCGACGTCGAGCGCGGCGCCAAGGTGTCGGGCTCACGCTTCTACTACCTGACGGGTGTCGGCGCGCTCCTGGAGCTCGCGCTCGTCAACGCGGCGATCGCGCAGGCGACCGAGGCCGGGTTCATCCCGATGCTCACCCCGGCGCTGGTCCGCCCGCGCGCCATGGAGGGCACCGGCTTCCTCGGCCAGGCCGCCGAGAACGTGTACCACCTGGAGAAGGACGACTTCTACCTGGTCGGCACCTCCGAGGTCCCGCTCGCGGCGTACCACATGGACGAGATCATCGACGCCGACAAGCTGCCGCTGCGCTACGCCGGCTTCTCGCCGTGCTTCCGCCGCGAGGCCGGCACCTACGGCAAGGACACCCGGGGCATCTTCCGGGTGCACCAGTTCGACAAGGTCGAGATGTTCTCCTACGTCCACCCCGAGGACGCCGAGGCCGAGCACCGGCGCCTGCTCGACTGGGAGAAGCAGTGGCTGACCGGTCTTGAGCTGCCGTTCCAGGTGATCGACGTCGCCACCGGCGACCTGGGCGCCTCGGCCTCGCGGAAGTTCGACTGCGAGGCGTGGATCCCGACCCAGGGCAAGTACCGCGAGCTGACGTCGGCGTCCAACTGCGACAGCTTCCAGGCCCGCCGCCTGTCGGTCCGGATGCGCGAGAGCGCCGACGGCAAGAGCAAGGTCCAGCCGCTGTCGACGCTGAACGGCACGCTGTGCGCCGTGCCGCGCACCATCGTGGCGATCCTGGAGAACCACCAGCAGGCCGACGGCTCGGTGCGGGTCCCGGCCGTGCTCCGCCCCTACCTGGGCGGCCGCGAGGTCCTGGAGCCGATCTCCAAGTGAGCACCGCCGTGGGGCGCCCGTTCCCGTACAAGCTGATCGCGACCGACCTGGACGGGACGCTGCTGCGCTCCGACGAGTCGGTCTCGCAGCGCACCCGCGACGCGCTCGCCGCCGCCACCGCGGCGGGCGCCGCGCACATCGTGGTGACCGGCCGGGCGGTGCCCTGGACCCGGCACATCCTCGACGACCTCGGCTACGAGGGCCTCGCGGTGTGCGGCCAGGGCGCGCAGGTCTACCACGCGGGTGAGCACCGGCTGCTGACCTCGGTCACGCTGGACCGCCAGCTCGCCGGTCTGGCGCTGTCCAAGGTCGAGGCGGAGATCGGCCCGCTGGCGCTCGCCGCGAGCCGCGACGGCATCGACGGCGAGGTCCTGGTCGGCCCCGGCTACCGGGTGCAGGAGGGGCCGCTGCCGGTCCTGCACATCGAGGACGTCGCCGAGATGTGGTCGGCCCCGCTGAACAAGGTGTACATCCAGCACCCCGGGTACGACGACGATGCGCTGGCGAAGATCACGCGGCAGGTGGTCGGCAGCCTGGTGGACGTGGTCATGGCGGGCGCGGGCATAGTGGAGCTGCTGCCGCTGGGCCTGAGCAAGGCGACCGGCCTCTCGCTGGCCGCCCGCCGGCTCGGCTGCAAGGCGCGGGACACGATCGCGTTCGGCGACATGCCGAACGACATCCCCATGTTCGGCTGGGCCGAGCACGGCGTGGCGATGGCCAACGCCCATGACGAACTGAAGGCCGTGGCCCACGAGATCACCGCGTCGAACGAGGACGACGGCATCGCCGTGGTGCTGGAGCAGCTGCTCCAGCAGTGAAGGCCGGATCGAATCCGGGTCCACGTCAGCGACGACTACGGTGACGTGAGCAGTAAGTACTGTCGTCAGCAGTAAGTGCCGTTACGTGTAAGGGGCGTCCGCCTTGCGGGCGCCCCTTACACGTACGAGAGGGGCGGCCTCGCGCGGATGCGCGCTCGAAGCGGCCGCCCCGGCAGCCGCTCGCGAGCGGCACGCGGAGTCGTCGGTGCTACTCCGCTGCCTGCCCTGCGCCATCCCGCCGGGAGCTCGACGGACTCGAATGTACGGTCGTCGTCGCGCTCCTCCCCGTTCCAGCGGGTCCGCGTCTTCCGCGTGCGCCTGCCTCAACCACTGTGCCCCGCACGGCCGTTGGCCGCCACTGCTTTTCGCTCGGGTACGCCCCTGGTCAGCGGCCAGCAGGCGAAGCCGATGGCCAGCGCGGTCAAATGGCCGAGGTCGGTGAACGTACCCCCGGTCGCGACCGGGATGCCGAAGAAGCCGATCACCCCCGCGAGGTACAGCCAGCGCCAGGGGTGCGGCAGCCGGTACACGAGGATGCCCGCCGAGGCGGCGAGCCCGTAGCTGACGCCGATGTCCACGACATGGGACATGGCGTGCGCGAGACGCTTGGGCAGATGCTGGTTCTGGATCGACCACAGGACGTACTCCTGGCTGATCAGGGTCGCCACCACATGCCCGACGACGACCGTGCACAGCCAGCGCAGCGTGCCGAGCCAGCGCTCCACCGTGGCGTGCACGAGCTCGAACAACACCAGATAGAGCAGGAACGAGGAGGGGTTCTCGATCCAGAAGGCGCTGGTGAACAGGGACTGCACGGGGTGCTTGGTCAGCTCGTGGATGTTGCTGCTGTTGCGGTGCAGCAGGAAGTGCTCCAGGCCCTGCGAGGAGAGCTCGATGACGAGGCTGGTGATCGCGATGATCAGCAGCCAGATGTGCGTCCCGGGTGCGGAGCGCACCCAGGTCCGGACCGGCCGCGAGGGCTCGGTGCCGCGGTGGAGCGTGGTCGTCATCCCTAGATGATGACGCGGAACGCTGTGGGGCAAGACCAAGGCCGGCTCAGGGAGAGTTGTAGGATGACTGGGCAACCGGGTGAATGGAGAACGACATGGCTCTTCGTACGGCGGGACGGCAGTCCCTGGTGGACACGGTGGTCGATCAGCTGCGCGCCCAGCTCACCAATGGCGAGTGGGCGGTCGGCGACCGCATTCCGACCGAGCACGAGCTCGCCGAGCAGCTGGGCGTCGGCCGGAACACCGTCCGCGAGGCGGTACGCGTCCTGGTCCACGCCGGGCTGCTCGAATCGCGCCAGGGCAACGGCACTTTCGTCCGCTCCACGGCCGACCCCGCCGCGGTCCTCCGGGGCATTCGCGCAGCCGGCGCCCTTGACGTCCTCGAACTCCGCGTCGCATTGGAGGCCGAAGCCGCCCGGCTCGCCGCCGAACGGCGCGACACCAACGACATGGTGGCCCTGCGGGGCGTGCTGCAGACCCTTCGCGAACACGGCGACCGGGCCGCCGACGCCGACATGGCGTTCCACATGGGTGTGGTGCAGGCGACGCACAACCCGGCGTTCATCGAGGTGTACCGGTTCTTCTCGGTGCAGGTGCACGAGAGCCTGATCACCTCGCTGCGCGACGAGGAGATGCCGCCGATCGACCTCGACACCCATGAGGCGCTGGTCGACGCGATCGAGAGCAGCGACCCGGCGGCCGCCGAGCGCGCCGTACGGGAACTGCTGCGGCAGCCCCTGGAAGCAGTGCGCGCGGTGGTGGCCAGGGCCCGCTGAGGCCCCGGTTCACCCTCCGAACACCGAGCTGCACCCTTCGACGTCAGCTCTTCAAAGTCCACTCTTCGGCCTTCGCTCTTCACCCTTCGAGAAAGGTGCTTGTTTTGTCACGCCCGGATGCTGATCAACTGCTGTTGCCGGATGCCGAGGCCGATGTACGGCCCGCGCCCCAAGGCGCTGCCGCGCGACGGGCGCTGCTCGCGCATCCGGTGGTGCTGCTGGTCGGGATCGTGCTGGCGTCGGTGAACATGCGGGCGGCGCTGGCGAGTGTGTCGCCGCTGGTGAGCGAGATCAGCCAGTCGTTCGGGCTGTCGCCGACGGCGAGCAGCCTGGTGACCTCCGTGCCGGTGCTGTTCCTGGGGCTCGGCGCACTGGTGGCGCCCTGGCTGGCGCGCCGCTTCGGCAGCGAGCCGGTACTGCTGTTCGCCCTGCTCCTCCTGGCGGTCGGCATCCTGGTGCGGGTGGTGCACTCGGCGGCGGCGCTGTACGGCGGCGGAGTGCTGGTCGGTACGGCGATAGCCCTGCTCAACGTGCTGATGCCGGGCCTGATCAAGCGCGACTTCCCGGACAAGGCAGCGGCGATGACGTCGGTCTACACCGGCGCGATGATCGCGGGCGCGACGGTCGTGGCGGCCTCCTCGGTGCCGCTGGAAAAAGCGTTCGGGGGCAGTTGGGAGGCCTCGCTGGCGGTGTGGTCGCTGCTCGCGGTCCTCGCGGCGGTGGCCTGGCTGCCGCAGGTGCTGATCGCGCGCGGCCGTACGGGGCATGAGGTACGGGTCGCGGCTTCCGCGGGGCCCGCGGCCGACAAGAGCGTGTGGCGCTCGGCACTGGCCTGGCAGGTCACGCTCTTCATGGGTCTGCAGTCGCTCTGGTCGTACGTGCTGATCGCCTGGCTGCCGACGATCTTCACGGACCACGGCATGAGCCACTCCACCGCAGGCGTGATCTTCGCCTTCAACAACCTGATCCAGGTGGCCGGTGCGTTCGGCGTGCCGCTCCTCGCCGGCCGGATGCGCAGCCAGCGCCCGCTGATCGCTCTGGTCACCTCGCTGGTCGCGGCCGGATACGCGGGCCTGATGATCGCTCCGGTGAGCGGCGCCTGGCTGTGGGCGGCGATCCTCGGCATCGGCCAGGGCGGCGCGGTGGGCCTGGCCCTCACGCTGATCGTGCTGCGCTCCGGCGACGCCCGGACGGCGGCCCGGCTGTCCGGCATGGCCCAGACGGTCGGCTATCTGCTGGCGGCCGCCGGCCCGATCGCCGCGGGCGCGGTCCACCAGGCGACGGGCGGCTGGACCGTACCGATCGCGCTGGTCCTCGGTGTGTGCGCGGCGGCCCTGGCGGTGGGCCTGTTCGCGGCCCGGGACCGGACGGTTTAGCGCGCGCGGTTCGGCCGAACGGGTTTGTCCGGGTGTCCGGCCCGGCCCGGACACCCGGGGGAAACGGTTGTTCCCAACACATGTTCCTCGGATGCGTGACTTGTACGAAAGTCCGCTCGTTGTCAACGTGCGTGGAGGCAACTGGAGTTGCTGGCGTCGTACCTTTCGTGAATTTGGGGATTGCCGGTCGCGGTACAAGAACCGGTCATTGAGTCAGTGGCGTAGATGAGCGGACCTCCACCCCTGTAGCCCGGGGATAGGGCGTCCCAGTCATGCACCAACGACCATGAACGGAAGGCCCGACCATGCCATCCGAAGTCGCCCTGCTCGAATCGCGCACCCTGCGCGCCGACCATCTGGGGCGCGTCGACGTCCTGGAGAAGGTCAAGGCGTTGCAGTTGCTACCTGATGGGTTGCATGTGACCACCGAGGGGGTCGCCCAGTACTTCGCTGTCCACAAGGAGGCTGTGCATAGCATCGTCAGGCGCCATCGCGAAGAGCTGACCATCAACGGAATGATCACTCTTGGTGGCGATGAACTGCGCATTGATGACGTGGTCAAAACGACCACGTCATCCGACGGCAGCCCCGAAAGTTATCCACAGGGGCGCTCCCACCTCCGGGTCTTCACCCGCCGAGCCGTCCTCAACGTAGCCATGCTCCTTCGCGACAGCGAAGTAGCCCGGTGTGTACGCAGCTATCTCCTCGACACCGAGGAGACCCCCCGGACCGTCATCGCGAGTGATCCCCGCTACGACGGTCTGGACCTTCGGGTCACCAACCTGGAGAGTTCCATGGCCCAGATCGGGCCCGCGCTCCAGGAGCTCGGTCCGGTGCTTCGGCGGATGTCGGTGCGGCTGGAGGCCATGGACCACCGCATGGAGGTGATGGACCACCGGATCGAGGCGATGGACCACCGGCTGGAAGCCGTGGACCGGCGGCTCGACGCCACCAACCGCGTGGTCGGAGCGATGAGCGTCCGGCTCGCGGATCTCTCCGAGGACGTCGCGGAGCTCAAGCGGCAGTGGCCCGCCGTTCCGCCGCAGCGCCGCAGGCGCCGGAAGTAGGCCGGGAGCAACCGGCAGCAGGCGGACGATCAGCACAACAGGCGGGGCCCGGCGACGAGTTGTCGTCGCCGGGCCCCGCCCCTGTCCGGGAAACCCCCGTCACTCCTCCCCGGCCAGCTTCAGCGTGCGCAGCTTCCGGCCCGCGTACCAGGTGGCCGCGATGGTCACGCCCACCAGCAGGATCACCGCGAGCGGCAGTCCCACGTCGGAGGAGATCACGCCGTTCGCGCCGATCTTCTCGGCGAGGGCGAGCGACCACTGCTGCACGCTCAGCGTGCGCGCGCCCGGCACCAGGTTGCCGAACAGCGACTCCCAGACCAGCGCGTACACCAGGCCGAAGACCACGGCGTGCCGGGTGACCGTGCCGAGCAGCAGGAAGACGGCGGCGTACGCGATGGACGCGACCAGCGCCGCCACCGTGTAGGCGATCGCGATCTGCTGGCCGTTGCCGTTCAGGATGAACCCGGCGATCAGCGTCGGGATCGCGGAGAAGGCCATCGTCACGGCGATCGCGACGATCAGCTTGGTGAAGATGATCGTCGAGCGCTTCACCGGCTTGGCCAGCAGATAGACGATCGAGCCGTCGTCGATCTCCGGGCCGATCGCGCCGGTACCGGCGATGACACCGATCAGCGGCACCATCGTGGCCAGCGCGAAGCTGCCGAGGAGGTCGGCGGCGACCTGGTCGTCGGCTCCGCTGAAGGAACGTACCGCCGCCGAGATCACGATCAGCAGGGCAGGCAGGACGAAGAGGATGGCGGCCCGGCGGCGGCCGAGCAGAGCCCGGTAGGTGAGCCGGGCGACGGTCGGGTTGTACATGGGAACGTCCGCTCCTTTCTGGAGGCGCTCAGGCCGCTACGAGGTAGGAGAAGACGGATTCGAGGGATTCGTCGGACGGCGAGACCGTGAGCAGCCGGATGCCGTGCGCCTTCGCGACCTGCGGAAGCAGGGTGGTGAACCGGCCGAAGTCGACGGCCTGGATGCGCAGCGCGCCCTCCTTGAGGTCGACCTCGATCCCCGCGGTCGACGGGTCGGCGATCAGCGCCGCGGCCAGCGCCCGGTCGTCGCTGGAGCGGATCAGATAGCGGTGCGGCCGGTCCGTCATCAGACGGCGGATCTTGCGGAAGTCGCCGCTGGCCGCGTGCCGCCCGGCCACGATGACCTCGATGTGCGAGGCCAGCTGCTCGACCTCTTCGAGGATGTGGGAGGAGAACAGGACCGTGCGGCCCTCGGCGCCCATCCGCCGCAGCAGCTCCATCAGTTGCATGCGCTGGCGCGGGTCCATGCCGTTGAAGGGCTCGTCGAGCAGCAGCACCGACGGGTTGTGGACAAGGGCGGAGGCCATCTTGACGCGCTGGCGCATGCCCTTGCTGTACGTCTGGATCTTGCGGTCCTGCGCGTACTCCATCTCGACCGTGGCCAGGGCCTGCCCGGCCTCGCGGGCGCCGAGGCCGTGCAACTCGGCGTTGGCGACGACGAATTCGCGGCCCGTGAGGAAGTCGTACATGGCCTCCCGCTCGGGGACGATGCCGATCTTCCGGTAGACCGACTCGTTGCGCCAGATCTGCTCGCCGTCGAGCGTGACCGTTCCCGTGGACGGGGCGAGGAAGCCGCCCATCATGTTGATGAGGGTGGACTTTCCGGCGCCGTTGGGGCCGAGCAGTCCGGTCACACCGGGGCCGATCGTCATGGTGACGTCGTTGACCGCCACCACATTGCCGAACCAGCGCGAGGTGTGGTCGATGTCGATGGTGGTCACAGCCCGACCTTCCGGTAACGGCGCATCAGCACGGCGTACGAGCCGTAGATCAGCGCGAGGACGACGAGCAGATAGACCGCTCCGGCCCCGGACCCCGGCCCGTTCCCGCCGGGGAAGGAGGAGCTCGCGCCGAGGAACGCGCTCTGCACGCCGTCGATGAGCGTGATGGGGGAGAACAGGCCGAGCCACTGGATCACCGATGTGGAACCCTGGTGGAAGGCGATGCCCTGGACCGCGGAGACCGCTCCGTAGGAGACGGTCAGTACGGCGATGATCGCGGCCACGCCGAACCCGCGGCGCGGCGTCAGCGCGGCGATGACCAGGCCGATGCCGGCGAAGAGGAGCGAGAGCAGTGCCACCGAGACCAGCCCCTGGGCGAACCCCTTCGTCTGGTCCGCGAAGTCGAGTTTGGCGAGCAGCGCGCCGATATAGAGGATCACCAGCGGCGCGCCCGTGATGATGAAGAGCGCCGACGCCATGGCGGCGAACTTGGCCAGGACGTAGTCGAGGCGCTCGATCGGCCGCGAGAAGTACAGCGGCACCGTCTTGAAGCGCAGATCGCGCGAGACGGTCTGGGGTGCCTGGGCGGCGATGAACAGCCCGATGACGGCCTGGAGGAAGATCGCGTACCGGGTGTACTGCACGGGGAGGTCGTTGGCCTTCGTGGCGACGGCGACCGCGACCATGATGGCCGCGGGCACGCACATCACCGCGAACAGCAGCATCGGGAGCACCTTGGACTTGGCGCTGCGGCCCAGTCCGTACGCCCCGCGCAGTGACTGCGAGAAGAGCGAGCGGCGGGCGTAGGCCCGGCCCAGGCGCGGCCCGTCGTAGTTGCGGTAGCCGATGTTGTGGATCTGGGTCTGGGTGCTGTCAGTTGCCATCGTGGCCACCTCCCTTCTGCTCGGCGCCGGCCGCGGTGGCCGCCCATGCGGCGGCGCGTTCGGAGACCGGCTCCCGCGCCGGGGTCTTGAACACCTCGGCGATGTGGTGGCGGCGCTGTTCCATCCGTACGAGACCGAGGCCGAGGTGGGCCACGGTGTCGCGGACCGTGTCGTAGGTGTCCTCGCCGGTGGCCTCGATCAGGAGGATGTGGCCGGCGCCCGGCAGTCCGTCCTCCACGCCCGCGTGCAGCGTGATCCCGGCGGCGGCGAGCGCCTTGCGCACCGTCTCCGTGCCGTCGGGGTGGGTGTCGGAGTCGGTGACCTCGACCGCGAGGGTCGTGGTCATCTGCGTGAAGTCGCTGGTGGAGCTGGAGCGCAGCAACGTGCCGCCGTCGATGACCACTACGTGGTCGCAGGTGCGCTCCAGCTCGCCCAGGAGGTGCGAGGTGACCAGGACCGAGATGCCGAAGTCGGTGTGGATGCGGCGGATCAGGCCGAGCATCTCGTCGCGGCCGACCGGGTCGAGACCGTTGGTCGGCTCGTCCAGGAGGACCAGCTGGGGGTCGTGGACGAGCGCCTGGGCGAGCTTGACCCGCTGCTTCATGCCGGTCGAGTAGCCGCCGATGGGCCGGTAGCGCTCCTCGTAGAGGCCCACGTGGCGCAGTGTGTCGGCGGTGCGTTCGCGGGCCGCGGTGGCCGGCAGGCCCGACATGCGCGCCATGTGCACGACGAACTCGGTGGCCGAGACGTCGGGCGGCAGGCAGTCGTGCTCCGGCATGTAGCCCACCCGCTCGCGGATGGCGCTGCCGCTGGTGGCCACGTCGAGGCCGAGCACGGCAGCGGTGCCCTCCGTGGCGGGCGAGAGACCAAGGAGGATCTTGATCAACGTGGACTTGCCGGCTCCGTTGGCGCCCACCAGCCCGGTCACGCCGGGGCCGATGTCCAACGAGAGCCGGTCAAGCGCGGTCACCCTGGGGAACCGCTTGCTCAGGCTTTCGGTCGCGATCACAGTCACGTCATCGACGGTAGTGGCGCGGGACACACGAATCGTCAGACCAGGCGGCTGGATCCGTGTCCGACTCCAGAGGTACGGACCCGTAGGGGACCCGTACGAGAGGCTGACAGGCTCCCCCCGCCGGGTCACCGGGTTGTCCACAACCGGCTCGCTGTCCACAGCCTGGTGCACGGCTCTTGACGCAGCCGCCGGGCATTGTCACATTCATCAGTGTCAAGTTACGCACGCGTAGGGCGACAGGGGTGGACGGATGCCATCGGCGGTGAAGGCTGAACTCGACACGCGACTGCGCGGGTTCAGGGACGTACAGAGCCTCGCGTACGAGTGCGCGGAGGCGGTTGCCGCGCAGCTCAAACCGGGGGTGACCGAGCGGGAGGCCGCGCGGATGCAGCGGGACTGGCTGCGCGGGCGCGGGGTGCGCGACTGGTTCCACCTGCCGTTCGCCTGGTTCGGCGACCGCACGGCATTCGTGAACTTCCGGGTACCTCTGCAGTTCTTCCCCACCAACCGGCGCCTGGAGGCGGGGATGCCGTTCATCCTCGACATGGCCCCGGTCCACCAGGGCTACACCGCGGACATCGGCTACTCGGGCTGCCTCGGGCTCAACCCGGTGCACAACCGGCTGCTCGCCGACCTGGAGGCGCACCGCGAGCTGATCCTGCGCGAGGTGCGCGAGAAACGGCCGCTGCGCGAGATCTACGAGGACGTGGACCGGCTCATGGTCCGCCAGGGGTACGCCAACCGGCACCGGGCCTATCCGTTCGGCGTGATCGCCCACAAGATCGACCGAGTGAAGGAGCGCCGCTGGTCGCCGAACGTGTTCGGGTTCGGCACCCAGGCGCTGAAGGGCCTGGCGAGCGACGCGGTGCACGGCCACCGGGACGGCTGGTCGCCGCTGTGGTCCCCGTACAAGTTCTCCGACCATCCTCCGCAGCCGGGGCTGTGGGCGGTCGAGCCGCATCTCGGCTTCCGGGGTACGGGTGCGAAGTTCGAGGAGATCCTGGTCGTGACCGACTCCCGGGATCCCGAGCAGAGCGCGTTCTGGCTGGACGACGACCTGCCGCATGTGCGGCGCTGGGCCGAGGAGAAGGCGGCGTGAGCATGGCGAGCGTGAACATCGAAGGGGCGCGCGAGCGCTGGGTGCGGACCGGCGGGATCGAGCTGTGCGTCGCCGAGCTGGGCGACGATTCCCAGCCGACCGTGGTCCTCGTACACGGCTACCCCGACAGCAAGGAGGTGTGGTCCGAGGTCGCCGAGCGGCTGGCCGAGCGCTTCCACGTCGTGCTGTACGACGTCCGGGGGCACGGCCGCTCCACGGCGCCGGCCCCGCTGCGCGGCGGCTTCACCCTGGAAAAGCTGACCGACGACTTCCTCGCGGTGGCGGACGCGGTCAGCCCGGACCGGCCGGTGCACCTGGTCGGCCACGACTGGGGCTCGGTGCAGGGCTGGGAGTTCGCCACGGTCAAGCGCACCGAGGGCCGGATCGCCTCCTTCACCTCGATGTCGGGTCCTTCCCTCGACCATCTCGGGCACTGGATCAAGCACCGGATGAGCCACCCGACCCCGCGCAAGGTAGGCCAGCTCCTCGGCCAGGGCGCCAAGTCCTGGTACGTGTACATGCTGCACACCCCGGTCCTTCCGGAGCTGGCCTGGCGGGGCCCGCTCGGCAAGCAGTGGCCGAAGATCCTGCGGCGCCTGGAGAAGGTGCCCGCCGACGGCTATCCGACGGCGTCCCTTCCCGAGGACGCGGCGCACGGAGCCTGGCTCTACCGCGACAACGTCCGCGCCCGGCTGCGCCGCCCCCGCTCCGACGCCTATGCCCATGTGCCCGTCCAGCTGATCACGCCGCTCGACGACGCGTTCCTCTCACCGCAGCTGTACGCCGAACTGGAGCAGTGGGCTCCGCAGTTGATCCGCCGGACCCTGCCCGCCAAGCACTGGGTGCCGCGCACCAGGCCCGACCAACTGGCCGCCTGGATCAGCGAGTTCGTCCGCGCCAACGAGGACGGCACCCCGGCGCGGGACGCGGTCGCGACGGGCCCGTACGCCGACCGGTTCGGCGGCCAGCTGGTCCTGGTCACGGGTGCGGCGAGCGGCATCGGCCGGGCCACCGCCTTCGCGTTCGCCGAGGCCGGGGCGCGCATCGTGGCCGTGGACCGGGACGCGGAGGGCGCGGCCCGGACCGCGGAGATGTCCCGGCTGATCGGCGCGCCCGAGGCCTGGGGCGAGACCGTGGACGTCAGCGAGGAGCAGGCGATGGAGAAGCTGGCCGCGAAGGTCGCCACCGAGTACGGCATCGTCGACGTCCTGGTCAACAACGCGGGGATCGGGCTTTCCGGCTCCTTCTTCGACACCACCGCCGAGGACTGGAAGAAGGTGCTCGACGTCAATCTGTGGGGCGTCATCCACGGCTGCCGCGTCTTCGGCAAGCAGATGGCCGAGCGCGGCCAGGGCGGCCACATCGTCAACACCGCCTCCGCCGCCGCCTTCCAGCCCTCCCGGGCGCTGCCCGCGTACAGCACGTCGAAGGCCGCGGTGCTGATGCTCAGCGAGTGCCTGCGCGCGGAACTGGCCGGGCAGGGCATCGGCGTCTCGGCGATCTGCCCCGGCCTGGTGAACACCAACATCACCTCGACCACGCACTTCGCCGGGGCCGACACCCAGGAGGAGCAGCGCCTCCAGAAGAAGACCTCGCGCCTGTACGGGATGCGCAACTTCCCACCGGAGAAGGTCGCTTCGGCGATTCTGCGGGCCGTGGTGACGAACCAGGCCGTGGTGCCGGTGACGCCCGAGGCCCGCGGCGCCCACTTCATGTCCCGTTTCGCGCCCGGGGCCCTGCGCGCGATCGCCCGATTGGAGCCGCCGCTGTGAGCACCGAGCGCCGAGAAGGCACGAAAGGCGAGGAGCACTACCGGATAACCCCGCGCCGGGTCTCGTTCGGCTGGGACGGAACACCGCTGCACTGGATACCCGACGAACCCACCGCCACCCATGTCATCAATGTGCTGCACCTGCTACTTCCGGCGGGCGAGCGGTGGTTCGTGAAGGTGTTCAAGGAGGCGCTGCCGCTGGTCAGCGACCCGGTGCTGCTCAAGGACGTCAAGGGCTTCATGGGCCAGGAGGCCACGCACAGCGTGCAGCACGCCTACGTCCTGGACCATCTGGCGGCGCAGCGCCTCGACACCGCCGCCTACACCCGGCACGTCGACTTCCTCTTCGAGAAACTCCTCGGCGAGCAACCGCCGTTCGGGGCGCCGGTACCGACCCAGGAGTGGCTGCGCTTCCGGCTCTCGCTGATCGCCGCGATCGAGCAGTTCACCGCGGTGCTCGGCAACTGGGTGCTGCACGCCGAGGGGCTGGACCGGGCCGGCTCGGACGCGGTCATGCTGGACCTGCTGCGCTGGCACGGCGCGGAGGAGGTCGAGCACCGGGCGGTCGCCTTCGACATGTACCAGCACTGCGGCGGAACGGGCCTGCCCCGGTACGCCCGCCGCGTCGAGGGCATGGTGGTGGTCGCCCCGGTGCTGCTGTGGCTGTGGGCGTGGGGCGCCTCCTACCTGATCCGGCACGACCCCCGGCTCGCCGGCCGGCTGCGCTACTCGCTGCGCGAACACAACCGGGCCGTGCGCCGGGGTCTGCTGCCCAGCTGGAAGGAGCTCGGCACGGCCATACCCCGCTACTTCCGCCGGTCGTACCATCCCTCGCAGGAGGGCTCCCTGCGCAAGGCCGTCGACTATCTCGCGACCTCGCCGGCGGCCCGAGCGGCGGCGGGCGCGGTGGGCCGCGCCGCCTTGGGTTAGAGGAGTGGGTTTGTCCGGGCAGTCAGGGGTTCAGCAGGTGACGCCGACGACGACGGCGACGGCCGAGTACCGGATCGAGGATCTGGCGCACGCCAGCGGCGCCACGGTCCGCACCATCCGCGCCTACCAGGACCGGGGACTGCTGCCCCGGCCCGAACGCCGCGGCCGGTCCAATGTGTACGGGGACACCCACCTGGCCCGGCTGCACCAGATCGCCGATCTGCTCGACCGCGGCTACACCCTGGCCTCCATCAAGGAACTCCTGGAGGCCTGGGACGCCGGCCGGGGCCTCGGCGGCGTCCTCGGCCTGGTCGCCGAGGTCAGCGGCCCCTGGACCGACGAGGAGGCCGCCCGGATCTCCCGAGCCGCTCTCGACGCGACCTTCGGCGGCGACGAGGACGACGCGGCCGTCGCCGACGCGGTGGAACTCGGCATCCTGGAACGCATCCCGGGCAACGACTCCGAGTTCCTGGTCCCCAGCCCCCAAGAGCTCGCCGTGGCAGCGGAGTTGCACGCCGCCGGGGTGCCGCTCGACGCCATCTCCGGACACCTGCGCGAACTGCGCGGCCAGGTGGAACACATCGCGGCCCGGTTCCTCGACTTCACCACGGAACACGTCTTCGCCCGCTATCTGGGCCACCACCCCCCGACCGACGCCGAGGCCGCCGAAGCCGCCGATCTGGTGCGCCGCCTGCGCCCGCTGGCCCAGCAGACCGTCGACGCCGAACTCGCCCGCGCGATGCGCCTGTTCGCGACCCGCCACCTTCAGCGCCATCTGGGAACCCCCGCCGCCGCCCCGCCCACGCCGGACCCCGGCCCGGTGACGCTGCCCGCAGCCACCATCCGGGCCGTTCAGAACCTGGTGGGGCCGGACAACATCACCGCGTTCATCACGGCGGCCACCGAACGCGAGGTGCAGAGCCGCACCTTGGACACCCTCTCGGCCCCAACACGGGGTAGCAAATAGATGCCATCTTACTGAACCAGCCTATATCTGGCCCAAATCCACCAAACCGCCCAAACAACCCTCCAGTTGTCCACAGTGCCGTCAAATTGCCTGTGGATAACGTGACTTCACTGTGGACCAAACCCAACTCACCTCCTCGATAAGGTGATTGGCGTCACTGATCGGCGAGCCAGTTCCCGTGGAAGCCGAACGGCACGCGTTGCGGAAGATGGACCGTCGCGACCGGCGAGGCCGCGAGGTTCTCCGCGTCGACGATGACCAGATCACTGGCATCCCTGGTGGCGTCGTACACATAGCTGAGGAGCCACCCCGGGCCGCCCGGCCGGTCGTCCGCGGGCGCGAACGCGGCCTCCGCCGGCGCCCGCCCCGCCCCGAACTCGTGCCGCTGCACAGCACCCGTCCCCAGGTCATAGCGGAGCAGTGCCCCCGATATCGGCCCCGAGGACGGTGTCTGCGCCACGGTGACATGCCCGAACCGTGCCTCGAGCCCGGCCAGCCGGTCATCGACCCGGGGGAACTCGCACGACTGGTCGTCCAACTGCTCCTCCCGGACCACCCCGGTCGCCAGGTCCAGCGTCCACTGCCACAGGGTGGCCCCGGGTGCCCCCAGCCGCTCGTACCGCACGACGTGCAGCACGATCCGCTCCCCGCGCCCAGCGCCGTCACCGGGCTCGTCGTACGCGTTCAGCGCGTGGAAGACGTAGCAGGGATCGACCGCCAGCCACCGCACCTCGCCATACGGATCGTCCCTTCGCAGCACGCCGAGGCGCGCCCCGTACCCCTCGTCCCAGCGGTAGGGCATGCCGCCGCCGGGCCGCATCGCCCGCTCCAGGTCGAAGACGGCCGGGAGATCCATGAACACCACATGGGACGCGGTGAGATGGAAGTCGTGCATCATCGTCGCCCCGGGCACCTCCACCGGCCGGCTCACCACCAGCTCGCCGCGCGCGTCCGCGCGGTGGTAGGTGACAAACGGCGGGGCGACCATCCCGTACCCGAAGAAGTGCAGCTCGCCGGTGACCGGGCAGGTCTTGGGATGCGCGGTCATCGCGGTGCTGAGCCGGCCGTCGAAGTCGTACGCCCCCAGCGACTCCAGCTCGTGCCCCGGCCGGCCGTCCAGTTCGTACGGGAAGGACGACTCGACCAGCGCGAGGGTGCGTCCCGCATGGCGCACCACGTGGGTGTTGGCGGCTCCGGCGGTGAAGTCCGCGTTGCCCTGCCGGTCGTAGACGCGTGCGCCGTCCGTGAAGGTGGAGGTGCGCACCCAGCGGTTGCGGTAGGAGCGGGCCCTGCCTCCTTCGAGCCGGACGCCGTGGACCATCCCGTCCCCGAAGAACCAGTGGGCGGAAGCGGCGTCGTGCGGGTTGGGTCCGTTGCGTACGTACCAGCCGGACAGCTCGGGCGGTATGGCGCCGGTGACGGGCAGCTCGCAAGTGGTCAGTTCTTCGGCGACGGGGGCGAAGTTGCCCGCGAGGTGCGGCGCCGACGGGGTCGCGGCGGTACCGCTGAAGGTGGCGGTCATGGTCTCAGGCGGCCTTCTGGACGGCGGCGCGGCGGGCTCGCTCCGGGTACTGGGCGGTGATGAATGCGGGGATGGCGAATCCCGCGACCTGCACGGCTATCGAGACGGTGCTGCCCAGCGACTCGGCGTCGATGACGGCGAGCCCGGCCGCTGTCAGGGTGAAGGCGGCCGCCCAGACGCTGGTCAGCACCACGTTGATCCGGATGAACACGGGGTTGTTCCACACCTCGCGCGGCGCCTGCCGCTTGGCTATCCCGGTGGTGAAGGGCCGGCGGGCAGCCAGCGTCCCCCAGGCGGTCAGGGCCAGCCAGCCGGTGGCCAGCGCGCCGCCGTACTCGCGGAGGCCGCTGTCGGGGGCTGCGAAGGCTATGACGCTCAGGACGGCGAAGAAGGCGATCGTGGACTGCTCGAGAATCAGGGAGTCACCGCAGACCCCGCGCTTGCGGTCGGCGTAGAAGAGCCAGGCACCCACCGCGAGGGCGGCGACCGCGCCCCACTGCCAGTGCGAGCTGCCGACGGCGGCGAAGACGATCCACGGGATGAATCCGCGCAGGTAGTTCATGAGAGTCCCCCTCTGTTCCGAGCTCTCGCTCAGCTCCACATTCCAACTTCGACATGTCAAATGTAGAGGTTCTCGTTTTGACGTGTCAAGAGTGGAATGTAGAGTCCCTTTCATGAGCCTCCGCCATGCAGTCCTGGGCCTCCTGGCCGACCGGCCGGCCAGCGGCTACGACCTGATGAAGCTGTTCGAGACCTCGCTCGCCCACGTCTGGTCGGCGACCCAGAGCCAGGTCTACGGCGAGCTGGGCAAGCTCGCCGATGCCAGTCTGGTCGAGGTGTCCGCCGAGGGCCCGCGCGGCCGGAAGGAGTACGCGATCACCGAATCGGGCAGAGCCGAGCTGCACCACTGGCTCACCGAGGTCGAGCCGGTCCGCACCCGGCGCAGCGACGCCCTGCTCCGCGTCTTCTTCCTCGGCGAGCTGACCCCGCTCGAAGCGCAGACGTATCTGCTGACCGAGGCCGAGCGCTCGGCCCGCCGGCTCGCGGGCCTCAAGGAGGCGGAGGCAGTCATCGACTGGGGCGACGACGCCATCTCGGTGCACGGCCGCCTCGCGCTGGAGTACGGCAAGCGGCTCAGCGAGATGCAAGAGGAGTGGGCCCGGTGGGCAGCGGAGCAGCTCAAGCCGTAACAGGCGGCGCCGCCAAGGTAATTGGGATGCCGGGACGCCCTCTGCCCGGCACCCTGATCGCATGACAGAAAACCCGCAGGAGACGTCGCGCGATAGCGCGCGGCCGCTCCCGGACGACAGACGCACCGTGAAGGTGTCCAGGTATCTGTCGAAGCATCTGCGTCATCAGCCCGAGCGGATCGGGCTGACCCTCGATCCCCGCGGCTGGGTGGAGATCGACGTGCTGCTGCGGGCGGCGGCCGCGCATCGCTTCCCCATCACCCGCGCCGAGCTCAACCATGTCGTCGCCACCAACGACAAGCGGCGTTTCGCCGTTGCGGGCAACCGCATCCGGGCCAGCCAGGGCCACACCGTGGCCGTCGACCTCGGCCTGCCGCCCGCCGAACCGCCCGCGTACCTCTACCACGGCACCGTGGCCCGCAGCCTGGATGCGATCCGCGCCGAGGGCCTGCGCCCCATGAACCGCCACCATGTGCATCTCTCGCCCGACCGTGAGACCGCCACCCGGGTCGGCGCGCGCCGCGGCCGCCCCGTGGTGCTGAGCGTGGACGCCGGGTCCATGTACCAGGCCGGCCATGTCTTCCACGTCAGCGCCAACGGGGTGTGGCTCACCGGCTCCGTACCGCCGGAGTATCTGCGGCTGCCGACCTGAGCACCTTTGACATGATCGGCTCCATGGCGTCCCCGCATCTGCCCACCACCGAATCCGTGGTCACCGCGATCCGTGCGATCGCCGACGAGCACGGGCTGGTGGTCGAGGTCACCGACGACATCGGCGCCGACCGCACCTCCCGTCGCACCTCTTCCGGGGTGTTCACGGTGGTCGATCCGGACGGTTCGCTGCCGCACGAGGCGTACGTCGAGCTCGGCGGCTCGCCGTCTGTGGCCGTGCGGGTCTATCCGGAGGATGACGCCCAAGTCACCGTGGACGGCGTGCAGTTCGACGATGTCCGGCGCGACTCCGTGCCTGCCTTCCTGGGCTCCGTCTACGGCGGGCTCGCCCACGTCAAGGGCCGGTTCTTCCCGCCCGGATGGTGGCTGGTGGTGCCGCTGCCCGGCGACGAGACATACAAGGAACTGGTGCTGCTCGGCGCGCTCACCCCCTGGATGAGCGCGCACGTCCGCAGCAGTAAGGGCTAACGGGCGAGCTGCGCGAGGCCCTCGGTCGCGATCTGCTCGAAGACCTTCTGGTCGGCCGCGAACTCCGAGTCCGGGATCGGCGCGTGCAGGACGATCTCGGTGACGCCGAGCTCGAAGTGCCGGCCCGCGAAGTCCACGAACGCGTCCAGCGATTCCAGCGGGCGGCCGGGCTGCGGAGTGAAGCCGGTGAGCAGGACCTTGTCCAGCTCGTCCACCTCACGCCCGATCTCGTCGCAGGACGCGCCCAGCTTCTTGATCTGCTCGCGGATGGCCTCGACGGACTGCTCGGGCGTACCGCTCTCGAACAGCTTCGGGTCACCCGTGGTCACCCATGCCTGCCCGTGCTTCGCCGCCAGCTTCAGCCCGCGCGGTCCGGTCGCGGCCACCGCGAAGGGGATCCTGGGCCGCTGGACGCAGCCCGGGATGGTGCGGGCCTCGACCGCCGAGTAGAAGGTGCCGTCGTACGTCACCGAGTCCTCGGTGAGCAGCCGGTCCAGCAGCGGCACGAACTCGCCGAAGCGGTCCGCCCGTTCGCGCGGAGTCCATGCCTCCTGGCCGAGCGCGGTGGCATCGAAGCCGTTGCCGCCCGCTCCGATCCCGAGGGTGATCCGGCCGTTCGACACGTCGTCGAGCGTGATCAGGTCCTTGGCGAGGGTCACCGGGTGCCGGAAGTTCGGCGAGGTGACCAGCGTGCCGAGCCGGAGCCGGGTGGTGGCGGCAGCGGCTGCCGTGAGCGTCGGGACCGCGCCGTACCACGGGCCGTCGCGGAACGTCCGCCAGGACAGATGGTCGTAGGTGTACGCGGTGTGGAAGCCCAGCTCCTCGGCGCGCAGCCACTCGTCGCGACCGCCGTCGTGCCAGCGGCGTACCGGAAGAATCACAGTGCTCAGACGCATACCCACGAGCGTACGTCGGATCCCGTCACCTCCGGCACGCCCGAAGCACAGGGTGCCTGAAGCCACTACAGAAACTTCCGCAGCACCGCACACACACCTCCCGGAGCATTACCGGTTTCCCGTACGCCCCCTCGTGCCCCAGGCGCACCGGCGTGCGCTCTCAGGTATGCGCCCATTCGCACATCCGTGCACTCATGTACGGAACAATGGTTCCTGTGACCTCTGCTACGGACCCCGCCCCGGCCATCCGGTACCTGCCCACCGCACCACGGCTGATCGCCACCGATCTGGACGGCACCCTGCTGCGCGACGACAAATCGGTCTCCGACCGTACGGTCGCGGCCCTGGCCGCCGCCGAGGAGGCGGGCATCGAGGTCTTCTTCGTCACCGGCCGCCCGGCCCGCTGGATGGACGTTGTCAGCGCCCACGTCCACGGTCACGGCCTGGCCATCTGCGGCAATGGGGCGGCGGTCGTCGATCTGCACGGCGTCGGCGACGGGCACCGTTTCGTGAAGGTGCGACCGCTGGAACGGGCCGCCGCCCTCGATGTCGTCACGCTCCTACGGGCGGCCGCGCCCGGCACGTCCTTCGCGGTCGAGCGCACCGCCGGGTTCCACCACGAGCTCGCCTATCCGCCGATGCACATGGACCCGGCGGCGAGCGTCTCGGCGGCCGAAAAGATCTTGGCCGAAGACGCCGACACGGCGGACCAGCCGGTGCTCAAGGTGCTCGCGTTCCACCCCGAGCTGGCCCCCGACGACTTCCTCGCGCTGGCCCGTACGGCGATCGGCGAGCGCGCCGAGGTCACCCGGTCCAGCCCGACCGCGCTCCTGGAGATCAGCGGCGCCGGTGTCTCGAAGGCCTCCACGCTGGCCCTGTGCTGCGCCGAGCGCGGCATCTCGCCCGCCGAGGTCGTGGCCTTCGGCGACATGCCGAACGACATGGCGATGCTGAGCTGGGCGGGCACGTCGTACGCCATGGGCAACGCCCATCCCGATGTCCTCGCCGCCACCTCCGGGCGTACCGTCGCCAACAACGAGGACGGCGTGGCCGTCGTGATCGAGCAGATCCTCAAGACCCTCTGAGTCCGGTCGGTTCCCCTGGCTCAGCCCGGTGTTTCACGTGAAACACACCTTCCCCGCCTCCCCGCGCTGTTTCACGTGAAACAGCGCTCAGAGCGGTGCCTCCCAGAGCACCGTCGTCCCGCCCCCGCCGTCCCCGAGGCCGGCGCCGTACGAACTCGATCCGCCCAGCGCCTCCGCGCGCCGCTGGAGGTTGCGCAGTCCGCTGCGGCGGCCGCCCGCGGGGATCCCGATCCCGTTGTCAGCGACCGTCAGCCGCACCCCCGGGCTGCCGTCCGGCAGTTGCGCGGTGGCGTCCACGACGACCTCGATCCGGGATGCCTCGGCATGCCGGAAGGCGTTCGAAAGCGCCTCGCGCAATGCCGCGATGAGGTTCTTGCCGGTCAGCTCGCCGACCAGGGTGTCGACGGCACCGAGGAAGCGGTGGGCGGGCTTGAAGCCGAGCGGCACAGCAGCCATGTTGATCTCCCGCAGTACGCGGGTGCGCAGTCCGGAGGGCGCCTCGGCCGGGCCCTGCTGGAGCGCGAAGATCGCGGTCCGGATCTCCTGGATGGTGACGTCGAGTTCATCGACCGCCTTGCCGATACCACCCTGCACCTCGGGCACGACGGACTTGCGCTGGGCGCCCTCCAGCATCATTCCGGTGGCGAAGAGGCGCTGAATGACCAGGTCGTGCAGATCGCGGGCGATCCGGTCGCGGTCCTCGTACACCGCGAGCCGCTCCCGGTCGCGCTGGGCCTCCGCCATCATCAGCGCGAGCGCGGCCTGCGAGGCGAACTGGCTGGCCAGGGTCCGCTCGGCCTCGGTGAAGGGACGTCCGCCGCGCACCCGGGGCGTGGCGAGCGCGCCGAGGACCCGGCCGCCGCTCTGCAACGGCAGCAGCATGCTCGGCCCGTACCGCTCGGACAGTTTGGTGATCATGCGCGGATCGGATGCGGCGTCCTCTACGAAGACCGCCTCGCCGGCCAGCAGCGTCGAGACGACCGGGCTCTCCGGCGGGACCACCACACCGAGCGTTGTGCCCTGGTCGTCGGCGGAGACGGCGACGATCTCCAGGCCGCCCTCCTCGGCGGGCAGGAGCACTATTCCGGCATCGGAGTCCGCGAGATGGCGGGCCTGTTCGGCGACGACTTCCAGGGCGTCGTCGGCGTCGCCGCCCGAGAGGAGGGCCGTGGTGACGGCGACCGAGCCGTCGATCCACCGCTCGCGCTGGCGCGCCGCCTCGTAGAGCCGGGCGTTGCCGATGGCGATCCCGGCCTCGGTGGCCAGGACCCGCACCATGTGCAGGTCGTAGTCGTTGAACTCGGCCCCGTTGTGCTTCTCGGTCAGATAAAGATTGCCGAAGATCTCGCCCTGGACGCGGATCGGGACGCCGAGAAAGGTGCGCATCGGCGGATGGTTCGGGGGGAGTCCGGCCGAGCGCGGGTCGGCGGAGATCTCGGAGAGCCGCAGCGGCTCGGGATGGTGGATCAGCCAGCCGAGCAGCCCGCGGTGGCCGTCGGGCAGGTGCCCGATGGCGTGGGCCACGTCGTCGCCGACGCCGTATGTCACGAAGTCGGAGAGCCCCCGGCGTTCCTCGTCGACGACCCCGATGGCCGCGTATCGCGCGTCGGCGAGTTCGGCCGCCGTCTCGCAGATCCGGTCCAGAGTGGAGTGCAGTTCAAGGCCGGTGCCCACCGAGCGCATCGCCTCCAGCAACTGCGGCACCCGAGCGGTGAGCTCAGTGGAGAGCCCCTGCAGGCTGCGGGTGGCTCGGGTCGCCGCTTCGAGCGGATCCTGGTCCCTGCGGTCCAGGTCCTTGACGTCCTGGTGGCCCGTCGGTCTCTTCGGGTCTGGCGACAGTGACATGCCTTGAGACTAGTTAGTCCTATTTGGCGAGGAAAGTCGGGTACTGCGTGGCCTCGGTCTCGTGCTCCCGCTCCAGCATGCGCCGCAGCGGCCCTTCGACCAGCGCGAGGTCCTCGTACGCGCCGCGCTGCACGGTCCGCCCCTCATCGAGGACAACCACCTCGTCCACCGCTTCCAGGCCGCGCAGCCGGTGCGTGATCAGCACGGTTGTGCGGCCCCGGGTGGCGTCGAGCAGGTCCGCGGTGAGCGCGTCCGCGGTCGCCAGGTCCAGGTGCTCGGCGGGTTCGTCCAGGACCAGCACCGGGAAGTCGGCGAGGAGTGCCCGGGCCAGTGCGAGCCGCTGGCGCTGTCCACCGGACAGCCGTGCGCCGTGTTCGCCGACGAGGGTGTCGAGGCCGTCGGGCAGCCCGTCGACCCAGTCGAGCAGGTGGGCCCGGTCCAGGGCGGCGCGCAGTTCGTCGTCGGTGGAATCGGGGCGGGCGAGGCGCAGGTTCTCGCGCACGGAGCTGTCGAAGAGGTGGGCGTCCTGGGCGCACAGTCCCACGAGCCGTCGCACGTCGTCGCCGTTCAGCAGGTTCGCCTCGCTCCCGCCGATCTCGTACGTACCGCTCCCGGCGTCCAGGAAGCGGAGCAGCACCTGGGCGAGGGTGGTCTTGCCGGATCCGGAGGTTCCGACGACGGCGACCCGCCTGCCCGGGGTGAGGCTGAGCGCGAAGTCGTGCAGCGCGTCCCGCTCCTGACCCGTGTACCGGGCGGACAGTCCGCGCAGCTCCAGCGGGAAAGGCGACGTCGGCGCGGCGAGGGGGGATTCCGGCTCCTGTACGGGCGCGGGCGCATCGAGCACCTCGTAGACCCGCTCCGCGCTACGCCGCACCCGCTGGCGGGACTGCACGGCGAGCGGCAGCCCGGTCACTGCCTCGAAAGCGGCGAGCGGAACCAGGACGATCACCGCGAGCAGCACTGGGTCGAGGCGTCCGGCCACGACCGCCTGCACTCCGACCAGCGCCGCGGCCGCCACGGTGAGCCCGCAGGCCAGTGCGGAGAGCCCACCGCCGAGCGCGGTGGCGGCGGCGCCCCGCAAGGCGATCCGGATGAGTGCCGAGTCGGCCTCCTTGACGTCGCGGGTACGACGGTCGAGCGCCCCCGCGACGGTCAACTCGCCGGTGCCGGTGAGCAGATCGGCCACCCGGGTGGCGAGCACCCCGCGTGCGGGGGCCAACTGCCGCTCGGCCCGGCGTGCGCAGGCGCCGCTGACCAGCGGGACCACGATCCCCGCGACGAGCAGTCCGGCGGCGAGCACGGCACCGGCCTCGGGCAGCAGCCAGGCGGTGAACCCGGCACTCAGCACGGACACGACGACCGCGACCCCGGCCGGAAGGGCCCATCGCAGCCAGTAGTCCTGGAGTTCGTCGACATCGGCGACGAGGCGGGACAGCAGGTCGCCGCGCCGGGTCTCGCGCAGCCCGGCGGGCGCGATCGTCTCCAGCCGCCGGTACACCGCGACCCGCAGTTCGGCGAGCATCCGCAGCACGGCATCGTGGGAGACGAGACGTTCGGCGTAGCGGAACACGGCCCGTCCGATCCCGAAGGTCCGGGTCGCGGTGACGGCCACCATCAAATAGAGCACCGGCGGCTGCTGCGAGGCCCGGGAGATGAGCCAGCCGGATGTGGCCATGAGGCCCACGGCCGAGCCGAGCGCCAGCGCGCCAAGCAGCAGTGCGAGGGCGATGCGACCGCGCAGTCCCCGAGCGGCGGCGCGGACCCGGGCGAGCGGGTTCCGGGCGGCTGAGGCATCACCCGTGGAGCTGTCGACGGGAAGGGCTTCAACGGGCCCACTTTTAGGCCCAGTTGGCGCATGGACCGCCGCGCCCCGCACCGGGACGCAGGCCGGTGTTTCGACGGGCCGCAGCTCCACCACCCGGTCCGCGACCGCGAGCAGCGCCGGGCGATGCACGACGAGCAGGACCGTACGGCCCACCGCCAGCCTGCGCACCGCATCGACGATGCCGGCCTCCGTCTCGCCATCGAGCGCGGCCGTCGGCTCGTCGAGCAGCAGCACCGGCCGGTCGGCCAGGAAGGCGCGGGCCAGCGCGAGGCGTTGCCGTTGTCCCGCCGAGAGCCCCGCGCCGCCCTCTCCGAGGACCGTGTCCGCACCGTTCGGCAGGGCGGACACGAAGTCGTGCGCTCCCGCGTCGCGCAGCGCGTCGAGCACCGCCGCATCGTCCGCGTCCGGCCTGGCAAGGCGTACGTTCTCCGCGATCGTCCCCGCGAAGAGGTGCGGTCGCTGCGGCACCCAGGCGATCCGCTCGCGCCACTCCGCCAAGGACAGCGTGGCCAGATCGGTGCCGGAGACGAGGATCCGGCCGCCCTCCTCCGGGGCCACGAAGCCGAGCACCGCGTTCAGGAACGTCGACTTCCCGACTCCGCTCGGCCCGGTCAGCGCCACCGTCTCGCCGGGCGCCACCACCAGGGAGGCGGCCGCCAGGGACGGTTCGGTCCGCCCTTGGTGCCGTACTGTCACCGCTTCGGCTTCGATGCGGACCGGACCGACCGGCACCCTGCCCCTGCCGCCCTCGGACAGCGGGGTCTCCAAGACGTCGAAGATCTCCTGCGCGGCTGAGAGTCCCTCCGCCGCCGCGTGGTACTGCGCCCCGACCTGGCGCAGCGGCAGATAGGCCTCGGGGGCGAGGACCAGGATCACCAGACCGGTGTAGAGGTCGAGGTCGCCGTGGACCAGCCGCATGCCGATGCCGACCGCGACCAGCGCCACCGAGATCGTGGCGAGCAGTTCGAGGGCGAACGAAGAGATGAAGGCGATCCGCAAGGTCTTCAGCGTCGCTCTGCGGTAGTCCGAGGTGATCGACCTGATCGACTCGGCCTGTGCCTTGGCCCGCCCGAACACCTTCAGGGTGGGCAGCCCGGCGACCACGTCGAGGAAGTGCCCCGAGAGTCGGGAGAGCAGCCGCCACTGGCGGTCCATCTGCGACTGGGTGGCCCAGCCGATGAGGACCATGAACAGCGGGATCAGCGGCAGCGTGACGACGATGGTCGCCGCCGACACCCAGTCCTCGGTGACGATCCGGGCGAGCACCGCCACCGGCACCACGACGGCGAGGCCCAGTTGCGGCAGATAGCGCGAGAAGTAGTCGTCGAGCGCGTCGACACCGCGCGTCGCAAGCGCGACCAGCGACCCGGTGCGCTGACCGCTCAGCCACTCGGGGCCGAGCCCGGCCGCTCGTTCCAGGAGCCGCCCCCGCAGCTCCGACTTGACCGCCGCGCTCGCCCGGTGGGCGGCAAGCTCCGTCAGCCAGGAGACCAGCCCCCGCCCGACCGCGACCGCTGCCAGGAACAGCAGCGGCGTCCTCAGCCCGGCCGCGTCATGGCCGTGCTGGAACGCGCCGACCACGACCTCGGCGATGAGCATCGCCTGGGCGATGATCAGCCCCGCGCCCACCAGACCGAGGGCCACCACCGCCGCAAGGAAGAAGCGGGTGGCACGGGCGTACCGGAGCAGACGCGGGTCGATCGGTTTCACGTGAAACATCCCCAACTGGAAGATCAGAGAAGGACCAGAGGGGTGTGTTTCACGTGAAACACACCCCACCGAGGACCTCGTTGGAAGCCCTCAGAGGTCAGTGCGCATCGGCGATGTTCTTGGTGCCGATCCGCTTGCGGAACACCCAGTAGGTCCAGCCCTGGTAGAGCAGCACGATCGGGGTCGCGACGCCCGCACACCAGGTCATGATCTTCAGGGTGTACGGCGTGGACGAGGCGTTGGAGACCGTGAGGTTCCAGGCGTCGTTCAGCGAGGACGGCATGACGTTCGGGAAGAGCGTCAGGAAGAGCGTCGCCACCGCGGCCGCGACCGTGATGCCCGACAGCGCGAAGGACCAGCCCTCCCGCCCGGCCTTGATCGCCCCGATCGCGCCGATCAGCGCCAGTACGGCAATGACCATCGCGACCAGGCTCTTCGTGTCGCCGCGCGAGGCCTGGGTCCAGATCAGGAAGCCGAGCGCCAGCACGGCCGTCGCCAGCCCCAGCTTGAACGCCAGCGCCCGGGACCGCTCCCGGATGTCGCCGAGCGTCTTGAGCGAGGCGAACACCGCACCGTGGAAGGTGAAGAGGAAGAGCGTGACCAGGCCGCCCAGGATCGAGTACGGGTTGAGCAGGTCCCAGAAGCTGCCCACGTACTCCTTGTGCGCGTCGATCTTCACGCCGTGCACCATGTTGGCGAAGGCCACACCCCACAGGAATGCCGGGATGAGCGAGGTCCAGAAGATCGCCTGCTCCCAGTTGCGCTGCCAGGCTTCCTCCGGCCGCTTGGCCCGGTATTCGAAGGCGACACCGCGGATGATCAGGCAGACCAGGATGATCAGCAGCGGCAGGTAGAAGCCTGAGAAGAGCGTCGCGTACCACTCGGGGAAGGCGGCGAAGGTCGCGCCGCCGGCCGTGAGCAGCCACACCTCGTTGCCGTCCCAGACGGGGCCGATGGTGTTGATCAGGACGCGCTTCTCAGTGCGGTCCCTGGCCAGCAGCTTCGTCAGGACTCCGATTCCGAAGTCGAAGCCTTCCAGGAAGAAGTAGCCGATCCACAGGACGGCGATGAGTACGAACCAGACGTCGTGGAGTTCCATGCCTCGATCTCCTCAGCCTCAGTACGAGAAGGCCATCGGCCGGTCGGGGTCGCGGTCGTCCCCGCCGATCTTGGTGGGCGGATTGAGGTCGGCCTCGGTGAGCTCGGGCGGTCCGGCCTTGACGTACTTGGCCAGCAGCCTGACCTCGATCACCGCGAGCACGGCGTACAGCGTCGTGAAGACGATCATCGAGGTCAGGACTTCGCCCTGCGAGACGCTGGGGGAGACCGCGTCCCTCGTACGCAGCACGCCGTACACGACCCAGGGCTGGCGGCCCATCTCGGTGAAGATCCAGCCCCACGAGTTGGCGATCAGCGGGAAGCCGAGCGTCCAGACGGCGAAGAACCAGTACCACTTGGTCAGGCGGGCGCTGAGAGCCGTGCTCTTGAGGAGCACCAGATTCGGCACTTCGTCCTCACCGGTCCGCATCCCCGGCGCCAGCATGAACTTCTTGCGGGTCAGCCACAGTCCGACCAGGCCGATGACGAAGGACGCCATGCCGAAGCCGATCATCCAGCGGAAGCCCCAGAAGGTGACCGGGATATTGGGCCGGTAGTCGCCGGGCCCGAACTTCTGCTGCTCCGACTTGTTCACGTCGTTGATGCCGGGGACGTACGAGGAGAAGTTGCTGTCGGCGAGGAAGGACAGTATTCCGGGCACGGAGATCTCGACGTCGTTGTGGCCCTTGGCCACATCTCCGACGGCGAAGATCGAGAAGGGGGCGGAGTTCTGCCCGTCCCACAGTGCCTCGGCGGCAGCCATCTTCATCGGCTGCTGCTTGAACATGACCTTGCCGAGCGAGTCGCCGCTGACGGCCGTGAGCAGTCCGCCTATCACCAGCGTGACCAGGCCGAGCCGCAGCGACGTGCGCATCACCGGGATGTGCTTCTTGCGGCGCAGGTGGATGGCGGCGATGCCGACCATGAACGCGCCGCCGGTGAGGAAGGCCGCGGTCAGGGTGTGGAAGACGACGACGAGGGTGGTGTCCTGGGTGAGGACGTGCCAGAAGTCGGTGAGCTCCGCACGGCCGGTGGCCTTGTTGAGCTTGTAGCCGACCGGGTGCTGCATCCAGGAGTTGGCCGCCAGGATGAAGTACGCGGAGAGCATGGTGCCGATGGAGACCATCCAGATGCAGGCGCAGTGGATCTTCTTCGGCAGCTTGTCCCAGCCGAAGATCCACAGCCCGATGAAGGTGGACTCGAAGAAGAAGGCGATGAGGGCCTCGAAGGCGAGCGGCGCACCGAAGATGTCCCCGACGAATCGCGAGTAGTCGGACCAGTTCATGCCGAACTGGAACTCCTGGACGATGCCGGTGACGACACCCATCGCGATGTTGATGAGGAAGAGCTTGCCCCAGAACTTCGTCGCCTTGAGGTACTTGTCCTTGCCCGTTCGCACCCAGGCGGTCTCCAGGCCCGCGACAAGTGCGGCGAGCGAGATCGTCAGAGGGACGAAGAGGAAGTGGTAGACGGTGGTGATACCGAACTGCCATCGCGCCAGGGTTTCCGGCGCCAGAGCCAGGTCCACGTCGTCACTCTCCTTACGTCGCCGTGGTCAAAGCCGCAGTTTGCCCCTTTAATCCCACTGATCATGGGAGCAACAGGACACGCTTGTGAACGCGTTCACATTCACAAGCATTATGTCGTACATGCTGTCGGCTGCTTCAGGGGGGGTCCCTAAACATGGACACCCCCTTCCCAGCAGATTCAACATCTTGTTGAATTCGGCGCCATGAAGAACCAGCTGCGCATCCGCATCTCATGGCCCGCGGGAAGCCTCACCGCGACACTCGAAGAAACCCCCACGAGCACGGCGCTCGCGGGGGCACTCCCGATCACTTCCACCGCCCACACCTGGGGCGAGGAGGTCTACTTCGAGACCCCCGTCTCCCCCGCCCCGGAGGCGGACGCCCAGCAGGTGGTGGAACCCGGCACGGTGGCGTTCTGGACCGACGGCGACGCGCTCGCGCTGCCCTACGGCCCCACGCCGATCTCGCGCGGAGAGGAGTGCCGGCTCGCGAGCCCCTGCAACATCCTCGGCCGCATCGACGGCGACCCGCGACAGCTCGCCACCGTCCGCTCCGGCGACCCGATCAGGGTCGACGCCCTCTGAGAGCCGGTGGCCAAACCCCGCCCGAACCCGCGCGCGGCTTCGACCACAGCCGACCCTGAGGCCCGTCAGATCTGCTTGCGGAAGCCCTCCGCGACCTTCAGGAACAGGTCGTTGGCCTCGCTCTCGCCGATCGTGACGCGCACTCCCTCGCCCGCAAACGGCCGGACCACGACGCCCGCCTCCTCGCACGTGGCGGCGAAGTCGACCGTGCGCTCCCCGAGGCGCAGCCAGACGAAGTTCGCCTGCGTCTCGGGCACGGTCCAGCCCTGCTTGACCAGGCCCTCGTACACCCGGGCCCGCTCGCACACCAACGCGCCGACGCGGCCCATCAGTTCGTCCTCGGCTCGCAGCGAGGCGACCGCCGCGTCCTGGGCGAGCTGGCTGACGCCGAAGGGCACGGCCGTCTTGCGCAGCGCCGCCGCGACCGGCTCATGGGCGATCGCGAAGCCGACCCGCAGCCCGGCGAGCCCGTACGCCTTGGAGAAGGTGCGCAGCACCGCCACGTTCGGCCGGTCGCGGTAGATCTCGATGCCGTCCGGCACCTCGGTGTCGCGGATGAACTCCCGGTACGCCTCGTCGAGCACCACCAGGACGTCGGAGGGCACCCGGTCGAGGAAGCGCTCGAGCTCGGCCCGGCGCACCACGGTGCCGGTCGGGTTGTTCGGGTTGCAGACGAAGATCAGCCGGGTCCGGTCGGTGATCGCGTCGGCCATCGCGTCGAGGTCGTGCACCTCGCCGGGGGTCAGCGGCACCCGGACGGACTTCGCTCCACTGATCTGGGTGATGATCGGGTACGCCTCGAACGAGCGCCAGGCGTAAATGACCTCGTCACCGGGGCCGGAGGTGGACTGGAGCAGCGACTGCGCCACACCCACCGAACCCGTGCCGGTGGCCAGGTGCGTGACGGGAACGCCGAAACGATCGGCCAGCTCGTTCATCAATCCGGTGCACGCCATGTCCGGATAGCGGTTGAAGTTCCCCGCGGCCGCGATCGCGCTCTCCATCACACCGGACAGCGGCGGGTACGGGTTCTCGTTCGAGGAGAGCTTGTAGGCGACCGGGCCGTCGGACGCCGCGGGCTTGCCGGGCTTGTAGGTGGGGATGCCGTCCAGCTCGGCGCGCAGCTTGGGGCTCGTCTCGCTCACCGCAGGTCCTCCTCGACCGTTCCATGCACGTACTGCGCGCGCCGCCGCGGACAGCCGCGTACACATCCAATACTCCTCACCTTATGAGGATTCGGCTCCCGTGCGAATAGCGGGCGGGGACCGGTTCCCGGTGGGCGCGCGGAGAGGGGGAGCGCTGCTGCTGTGGCTGCACGCCGGTGGCCCGCGCCGTGGCGCGCATCCCCCATGAGGGTGAGTTGAGACCTCTTCGAGACATCGGACAGTTGTCACCTGCGTACGGGTCGACAACCGTCACCCCTACGCCGATTCCACCAACCACCTTACATAACAAGGTCATTGACGGTCTGTGATCATGCAGAAACGTGCCTGTCAACGCGCGCATATGCACCAGGGCCAACCGCCTGTCATCGCCCTACTATCGGCTCGCCATGACAGCAGCAGGGAAGCACCAGGTGAGCCGGTCGACCGGTCGCCGGCTGGGGCGGGCGGGCATTCGGGACGTGGCCGCCGCCGCCGGTGTCTCCATCACGACCGTCTCCGACGCGCTCAACGGCAAGGGGCGGCTCCCCGACGCCACCCGCCGACACGTCCGCGAGGTCGCAGACCGGCTGGGCTATCGCCCATCCGCGGCGGCCCGCACGCTCCGTACCGGAAAGTCGGGCCTGATCGGCCTGACCGTGACGACCTACGGGGATGAACCTTTCACCTTCACCGAATTCGCGTACTTCGCCGAGATGGCGAGAGCCGCGACCTCGGCCGCACTAGCCCGCGGCTACGCCCTTGTCATCCTGCCCGCCACCTCACGCCGCAGCCCGGCGGACGTCTGGTCGAACGTCGCCCTCGACGGCACCGTCGTCATCGACCCCTCCGACCAGGACCCCGTCGTCACCGAACTCGTACGCCAGGGCCTTCCGGTCGTCTCCGACGGCCGCCCGGCGGGCTCCCTGCCCGTCACGGCCTGGGTGGACAACGACCACGAGGCCGCCGTACTCGGCCTGCTCGACCATCTCGCCGCCGCCGGCGCCCGCCGGATCGGCCTGCTCACCGGAACCACCACCGACACCTACACCCGACTGTCCACCGAGGCCTACCTCAGCTGGTGCGAACGCGTCGGCCAAGACCCGGTGTACGAGTCCTACCCGGCCCACGACCCCTGTGCGGGCGCCGTCGCGGCCGACCGGCTGCTCGCCCGCCCGGACCGGCCCGACGCCGTGTACGGCCTCTTCGACCCCAACGGCACCGACCTGCTCGCCGCCGCCCGGCGGTACGGACTGCGAGTGCCCGAGGACCTGCTCCTCGTGTGCTGCAGCGAGTCCACCGTGTACGCCACCACCGAACCGCCCATCACCACGCTCTCGCTCAAACCGCGCCGCATCGGCACGGCCGTCGTCCAGCTTCTCATCGACGCGATCGAAGGGATCGACAACGGTCACCCGATCGAGCAGGTGATACCGACCGAACTGATCGTGCGGACGTCGTCCCAGCGCCGTCCGCCGCGCACCACGGTCAGCCCGCCCCGCTCCCCGGCCAAGGACCAGCCCGGCCCGAACAAGGAATGATCCGCGGCCGGTCGGCGCCCGCCGACCGGCCGGTGCGGGACTGAGGGCCGGTCGAATCACAGGAATCGGCCCGGATCAGACCGTCACATTGCGGGCATAACGACCCGTGAAAGCCACCCGCACCCGGATTGACCACCCCTGGTGCGTCACACAGCATGAGGCTCATTCCTATGATGGGCGCACGACACCACGGATCCCCTCCCGACCTGGAGGCTCCTACGGTGTACGGCGGCGCGACGGTGGTGGAGGGGTCGATGACTCAGGGGGCCGGTCAGGGACCCGTGCGGACGGAGACGTTGCGTGACTTCCGGGTGCCGCCGTACGCGCAACAGGCCCCCGCGCCACACCCGGAGGAACCGGCCGCCCGGCCGGAGCCGATGGCGCCGGTGTTCCAGCAGGAGCCCCCGGCCCGCCGCCCGGAAGCACCCACACCGATCGCGCAGCCTCCGGCGCCCAGCGGGGCCACCCGTCCGGGTGATGAGCCCTCCGAGGACTACACGCCGACTGCTCGCGACCTCCCGGTGATCAACCGAGGAGACACCCTGCGGCTGCCGACGGTCGAGCCCGTCGCCCCGCAGGCGCCGGACGGACCGGGCCCGCTGTACGTCGTCGGCGACGTCCACGGCTACCTCGACGAACTCCTGGCCGCCCTGCGCGAGCAGGGCCTCATCGACGAATCGGGCAACTGGGCCGCGGGCACCGCCCGCCTCTGGTTCCTCGGCGACTTCACCGACCGGGGCCCCGACGGCATCGGCGTCATCGACCTGGTGATGCGGCTCTCCGCCGAGGCAGCGGCCGCCGGCGGCTACTGCAAGGCCCTCATGGGCAACCACGAGCTGCTGCTCATCGGCGCCAAGCGGTTCGCCGACACCCCCGTCAACTCCGGCGCGGGCACCGCCACCTTCCAGGCCGCCTGGCTGCTCAACGGCGGCCAGAAGGCCGACATGGACCGGCTCCAGGACGTCCACCTGCAGTGGATGTCCCGGCTCGACGCGATCGAGCAGGAGGACGACCACCTGCTGATGCACTCCGACACCACCGCCTATCTGGAGTACGGCGACTCCATCGAGGCGGTCAACGACACCGTCCACGCCATCCTCAACCGGGGCGACGCCGACGAGTGCTGGGACCTGTTCCGCAAGTTCACCAAGCGCTTCGCGTTCCGCGACGACACGGGCCCGCAGGCCGCGCGCGAACTGCTCTCGGCATACGGCGGACAGCGCGTGGTGCACGGCCACAGCCCGATTCCGTATCTCCTCGGCGAGGTCGGCACCGAGGACGGCGAGGAGGACTCGCGCCCGGTTGTGGAGGGTCCGCACGTGTACGCCGACGGTCTTGCCATCGCCATGGACGGCGGCGTGACCATGGCCGGAAAACTGCTGGTCCAGCAACTTCCGTTGCATGACTGACGGTTGACAGGGAAGGCGTTCCGCAAAGCGCCGGGTATGCCATTTCTGGAAACACCCTGTCACCCCGTGCCGTAGCGGCTCTACCATCGGGTTATCCGTAGCAGGCTCTCCTCCGTTTCCGCCCAACTGCCCGTTCATCAGGCGGGCTTCCCGGCCCTACGGAGCATCGGGGGATGCACATGAACAGCGCTCCGCACCTGCTGGTCGAGGACCGCCCGGAGTTCGAGCGGATTCTCGACGAGGCACTGCGCACCGCGCATGAACGGCCCGAGCTGTCCGGTATCGGCGACCGCCTCAACGCCGTGCAGCTGCGCACCATGGTGCTCGCCGCCGGCACCTTCATCACCGAGCGGGCGAGCGCCGAGTACGAGCACTACGTCGCGGCGCGCGAAGAGCTGCGCACGCAGCCCGTGGGAGGAGAAGCCGCCGGCTCCGACCTGGTGTCGGCGGCCGGCGAGGTCCTGGAGCCCTCGGGAGCGGGCATCGGCGCCGTCGTCACCGTACTGGCCCCGGTGCTTGCGGGCACCGCCGCCGCGATCTTCCTGCTAGTCGGCTACATCCTGAAGATGCTCAACCCGCAGCCCGCGTTCGCCGACACCATGCTGACGGCCGGCTGGTTCTTCGGCGCGCTGACCGCCGCCGCGATACTGGCGGCCGGCATCGGCCTGCTGCTCACCGCGCTGCGCAACGGCGCGACCCAGGTCGTGGCCATCGACGAGGACGGCGAGGCGGACGCCCCCGACGAGCGCACCCAGGAGGTCGCCCGCGCCCGCGAGGCCTGGCGCCACGCCCTGCTGGAACGCGGCGTCTACCCTTTCCTGCGCGACGCGCTCGCCGACCCGAGCATGGATCCCGGAGCCCCTGCCCCGCGCCGCCCCATGGGCCGCATCCCCACCCTCGGCTACGACCGCCCGGGCTTCGACAGCCCCGATGACGGCGCCTCCCCCAACAGCCATCCCAGCTTCACGAGCCCCGACTTCACCAGCCCCGACTTCGGCGGGCCGGAGCACCAGCCGGACTGAGCGGCCAACGGGCTGGTTGTTTCACGTGAAACACCCCGTTTCACGTGAAACAACCAGCCCCGTACGTCAGTCGGCGAGAGGCAGGTACACCCGGTTCCCGCTTGCCGCGAACTCTGCCGACTTCTCCGCCATCCCGGCCTCGATCTCCTCGGACTTCAGATCGCCGCCGTGCTGGCGCCTGATGTCCTGCGAGATCTTCATCGAGCAGAACTTCGGGCCGCACATCGAGCAGAAGTGCGCGGTCTTGGCCGGCTCCGCGGGAAGCGTCTCGTCGTGGAACTCCCGGGCGGTGTCCGGGTCGAGGGCCAGGTTGAACTGGTCCTCCCAGCGGAACTCGAACCGGGCGTCCGAGAGCGCGTCGTCCCACTCCTGCGCCCCCGGGTGCCCCTTGGCCAGGTCCGCCGCGTGCGCGGCGATCTTGTAGGTGATGACGCCGGTCTTCACGTCATCGCGGTTGGGCAGGCCGAGGTGCTCCTTGGGCGTGACGTAGCAGAGCATCGCGGTGCCCCACCAGGCGATCATCGCCGCACCGATGCCGGAGGTGATGTGGTCGTAGGCGGGCGCCACATCGGTGGTCAGCGGCCCCAGGGTGTAGAACGGGGCCTCCTCGCAGATCTCCTGCTGGAGGTCGATGTTCTCCTTGATCTTGTGCATCGGGACGTGCCCGGGGCCCTCGATCATCGTCTGTACGTTGTGGCGCTTGGCGATCGTGTTGAGCTCCCCGAGCGTGCGCAGCTCCGCGAACTGCGCCTCGTCGTTGGCGTCCGCGATGGAACCCGGCCGCAGGCCGTCGCCCAGCGAGTACGTCACGTCGTACGCCGCGAGGATCTCGCAGAGCTCCTCGAAGTTCTCGTACAGGAACGACTCCCTGTGGTGCGCCAGGCACCAGGCCGCCATGATCGACCCGCCGCGCGAGACGATGCCGGTCTTGCGGCGGGCGGTCAGCGGCACGTACCGCAGCAGGACACCGGCGTGGACCGTCATGTAGTCGACGCCCTGCTCGGCCTGCTCGATGACCGTGTCCTTGTAGATGTCCCAGGTCAGTTCCTCGGCGCGGCCGTCCACCTTCTCCAGCGCCTGGTACAGCGGCACGGTGCCGATGGGGACCGGGGAGTTGCGCAGAACCCACTCACGGGTGGTGTGGATGTTGCGGCCCGTGGAGAGGTCCATGACCGTGTCCGCGCCCCACTGGGTGGCCCACGTCATCTTGTCGACCTCTTCCTCAATGGAGGAGGTGACCGCGGAGTTCCCGATGTTGGCGTTGACCTTCACCAGGAACCGCTTGCCGATGATCATCGGCTCGATCTCGGGGTGGTTGATGTTGGCGGGCAGCACCGCGCGGCCCGCCGCGATCTCCTCCCGGACGACCTCGGGGGAGACGTTCTCGCGGATCGCGACGTACTCCATCTCCGGGGTGATCTCGCCGCGGCGCGCGTACGCGAGCTGGGTGACGGCCTGGCCGCCGCGGCCCCGGCGGGGCTGGCGCGGGCGGCCGGGGAAGACCGCGTCGAGGTTCTTGAGGCCCCCGCGCGGCGAGGTGTGCTTGATGCCGTCGTCCTCGGGGCGGACCGGTCGGCCCGCGTACTCCTCGGTGTCGCCGCGCCCGATGATCCAGTTCTCCCGGAGCGGGGCGAGGCCGCGGCGGACGTCGGTCTCGACGTTCGGGTCGGTGTACGGCCCCGACGTGTCGTACAGCGTCACGTCCTTGCCGTTGGTGAGGTGCACTTGGCGGACCGGCACCCGGAGGTCCGGGCGCGACCCCTCGACGTACCCCTTGTGCCAGCCGATGGACTTCCCGCTCTCCTCGGTACTGGAGGCAGGCGTGCGTGCATCCTGAATGGTCATGAGACCTACTCCCTACGCCGGCATTACCCGGTAACAGGTTCGGCGGTCGGCGCAGCCTGTTCCGTACGGTTCGTACGGCTTTCAGCGCCCTCTCAGCCCGGTGCTCCGAGCTCCCGCGTGTGCAAAGGTGTCACCACGCTAGCGTCATCACTGGCGTGCTGAACAGAGGGCCCCCTCCGTTCTTGCGATGATCGTGCGGTGACCTCACCAGAACCGCACCATCCGCAACAGCCGAGCGGACACGGCCACGGGCATGGCCACTCGCACAGCCACGGCCCCGCTGCACCCGTGTCGAAGCACCTCCGCAAAGTCATCGCCGCTGTGCTGATTCCTTTCTCCGCAGCGGTAGTTGTGGGTCTCGTGGTGCTCTGGCCCGGCGGCGCCCCGCCGCACCAGCGCACCGGCGTCGGCTTCGACCGCCAGACCCAGCAGGCCAAGGTCATCAAAGTGGACAAGGTGGACTGCAAGACGGTCAATGCCGGTCAGACCCCGTCGAACGGCGACACCTCCACCGCCGAGGGCCAGCAGGCCAGGCGTGCCCAGCAGGGCCTGTGCGGGAAGGCGACCGTCGAGGTCACCTCGGGCAAGGAGAAGGGCCGAACCTTCACCGAGATCGTCCAGCCCGACTCGCCCCGCCAACTGCACCAGGGCGAGGGCGTGATCGTGGCGTATGCCCCCGACGCCCCCCATGACCTGCAGTATTCGGTGACCGATGTGAACCGCAGATTCCCCATGGCGTTGCTCGCCGGGATCTTCGCACTGGCGGTCGTGGTCGTCGGCCGGCTGCGCGGGGTGATGGCGCTGGTGGCCCTGGTGGTCTCGTTCGCGGTGCTGACCCTGTTCATCCTGCCGGCGGTCCTGCAGGGCTCCAATCCGCTGCTCGTCGCGGTGGTCGGAGCGAGCGCCATCATGCTGATCGCGCTCTACATGTGCCACGGCCTCTCGGCGCGCACCTCCGTCGCCGTCCTCGGCACCCTCGTCTCGCTGATCCTCATCGGCCTGCTCGGCTCGGTCTTCATCGGCTGGGCCTCGCTCACCGGCAACACCGACGACAACACCGGTCTGATCCACGGCCTCTACCCGGACATCGACATGTCGGGCCTGTTGCTCGCCGGCGTCATCATCGGCTCGCTGGGCGTGCTCGACGATGTGACGGTCACGCAGACCTCGGCGGTCTGGGAGCTGCACGAGGCGAATCCGACGATGGGTCCGCGCGGTCTGTACCGGGCGGGCATCCGGATCGGCCGCGACCACATCGCGTCGGTGGTCAACACCCTGGTCCTCGCGTACGCGGGCGCGGCGCTGCCCCTGCTGCTGCTGTTCTCGATCGCGCAGAGCAGTGTGGGCACGGTGGCCAACAGCGAGCTGGTCGCCGAGGAGGTGGTCCGCACGCTGGTCGGGTCGATCGGACTGGTCGCCTCGGTGCCGGTGACCACCGCGCTGGCCGCCCTGGTGGTGTCCGCCGACCGCCCGGCTTCCGGCACCGGCACCGCCGCACGGCTGGGTCCGGTACGCGGTGGGGGCGGTCACCGCCGTAAGAAGTAGCGGACTCCGGGTCAGCCGGCGTTCTGCTCCTCGGCGAGGATGCGGCCGAGCGCGTCCTCCAGATGCCCGTCGAAGTCACCGAGCATCCGTTCCTGCCCCAGGGGCACGAGCCGGTCGGTGCGGTCCAGGAAGGCCACCAGCGGTGCGGCGCCGGCCCGGAACAGAGCCCGGTCGGCGCCCACCTGGAGCCGGATGCGCACATCGGCGAGCTCATCCGGCTCGGTGGGCTCGATCCGCACATCACCGTCCCCGGTCGGCCTGTTGATGCCGTCGAGCAGCAGCTCGCGGCCGAAAGCCCAGGTGACAGGCGTGTCGCCGGGAAGGTGGAAGGTCATCCGCACCGCATACGGGTCCGCCGCCTCGTATGTCAGCTCCACCGGGATCCGAAAGGAAAGCTCCTCGGAGACGAGGAAGCTCATCATCACTTCTGCCTCAACCGACCCACGCATCACACGCACCCCGCTTTAGCTGAAACTGGCCGGGATTGATCCCCCATGGCCCTCTTGACGCCATCGTGCTGTAAGCGCTAACAGATCACAAGGAGTGAGTTTTCAGATACTGATAGAGAACGTGAGCGAACTGAGCAGGCTCCCCACTTCGCCCCGTAGCTGCTCGATCGCGGGCAGCAGCCGTTCTTCCTGGTGGAGGGGCATGGAAATGGCCATGGTCGCGGCGCTGGAACCGGCGGTGATGGGGATGGCGGCGCAGACGGTGCCCAGGACGTACTCCTGCCGTTCGATCACAGGTCGCATACGCTCCGTAGCCGCCAGCCGGTCCAGCAGGGCGCGCCGGTCCCGCACGGTGTAGGGAGTAATCGACCGGACCGGGTGACGGTCGAGGTAGTCCTCGCGCGTGCGGTCGTCGAGCTGGCTCAGCAGGCACTGCCCGATCGCGTGGGCGTGCCCGGTCTCGCGGAAGTCGGCCCACTCCTCGACGGCGGGCACGGCGGGGGTGTCGGCAACCCCGGCGATCTCGATCTCACCCTCGCGGTAGACCGCGAAGTAGACGGGCACCCCAACGGAGTCCCGCCAGCGGACCAGCGAGTTGGCGATCTTGCTGCGACGATTCTGCAGCGCGCCCCCGTCCGCCAGCCGCTCGACCGCCGCACCGAAGACGAACACCCCGTTCTCGCGCCGCAGATAGCCCTCGTGGGTCAGGGTCCGCAGCAGGTGGTACGCGGTGGGAAGCGGCAGTCCGGCTTCTCGCGCCAGTTGTTTGGCCGGGGCGCCGTCCGTGTGGGAACCGACCGCTTCCAGCAGGCGCAGCGCCCGCTGGACCGAACCGATCAGGGTAGGGACGGCGGCATTCGAAGCCGTGGCCACAACAGGTCACCCCCAGGCGTCCTGACGGGCACCACGCCCGCCCGCGGGGGCCGCCCCCGCGCGCCCGCCGCGGTCCCGTGGACGGCGGCACGGGCCGGTCGGACCGGCGGTCGTGTGCGGTCGGGACCCGTGATTCCCAAGGGGGCGGCAGAGGCTTGCCACTCTAACGGCCGCCCCCTTTGCGGAAGGGGGTTGCACGGGCCCGTTCCCCCGGCCGGGCTAATCCCCGAACGCACTGGTCACAGCTTGCCGGGATCGGCCCGGGGCCCGGTCGGACCCGGTACGGCCACCGGGCGGAACCTCAGGTTCCGCCCGGCTTCGCTACCAGTCGCCGCGTGAGCGCTACCAGTCGCCGCGCGAGGAGGACGAGGAGGACATGAACCTCCGTACGACGTAGATCAGACCGCCGACCAGGGCCACGAAGACCAGGACCTTGAAGAGCAGCCCGAACAGGAAGCCGACCACGCTCGCGATCAGCCCGCCGAACACGAACAGGGCGATGACGGGCACGGCGACCCACTTCACCCACCAGGGCATCCCCGCGAACATCTCCCGTGCGGCCATCGTCCAACCTCTTTCCGTTCGTTTCACGAGTTGTGTGCTTTCGACACTCTCGATGCTAGGGGCGAGGGGGTGCCGTGCGGGGCCCTCGCAGCCCTTGAACTCCCCTGACCGAACCCCTAGGGAGACTCGGGGGCGACCCTCAGCTTTCGGGCGGAGAGAAGACCACCAGAACCCTCAGGTCCTCGGCGATGTGGTGGAACTTGTGCGCCACCCCGGCCGGCACATAGACCACGCTGCCCCGCGCGACCTGCGTCGTCTCCAGGCCCACGGTGATCGAGGCGCGGCCGCTCACCACGAAGTAGACCTCGTCCTGGGCGTGCGGGGACTGCGGGTCGTGCGCGCCCGCGTCGAGGGCGTACAACCCCACCGACATGTTCCGCTCGCGCAGAAACTGCAGATATGCGCCGTCGTTGGCGGCCCGTTCCGCCTCCAACTCGTCGAGCCGGAATTCTTTCATCGCCCTCTGCCCCTGCACTCGTGCCGATCAGGTCTGCCACGATCAGACACATGAAGAATTTCGTAGTCAAGACGATCGCCAACGCGGCAGCCCTCGCGGTCGCCATCTGGCTGGTCAAGAACATCACCCTGACCGGCGACAGCACCGGCAAGAAGGTGCTGACGCTGATTCTGGTCGCGCTGGTATTCGGCGTGGTGAACTTCGTCGTCAAGCCCGTGGTGAAGTTCCTCTCCTTCCCGCTCTTCATCCTCACGCTCGGCCTGATCACACTGGTGATCAACGCGTTGATGCTGCTGCTGACCTCCTGGCTGGCCGGAAGGCTCAACCTCAGCTTCCACGTCCAGGGCTTCTGGACCGCCGTGCTCGGCGCCCTGATCATCTCGATCGTGTCCTGGGCGATGCACATCGTCCTGCCCGACGACAGGGACTGAGCCTTGGCCACCCCCTCTCCCGTTGTGGAGCGTGCGCATGACGAATCCCGGTGACGGAACACGGGCGGTACGGGCCGGTCTTCCCGAGCCCGTGGCGTACGAACCGGCCCTCCCCGGGCCGGTGTTCGCCGCCCACTTCCATCTGCCCGGCGAGGCGGCGGGCCCGTACACCTACGGCCGCGACACCAACCCGACGTGGACTCACCTGGAGCGGGCCATCGCCGAGCTGGAGTCCCCCGACGAAACGGCCGAGGCAGTCGTCTTCGCCTCCGGGATGGCGGCGGTCTCGGCCGTGCTGCTCTCCCAGGCGCGCGCCGGCGACACGGTGGTCCTGCCGGACGACGGCTATCAGGCGCTGCCACTGGTGCGCGAGCAGCTGGAGGCGTACGGCATCGAGGTGCGCACCGCGCCGACCGCGGGCGATGCCCAACTGGCCGTCCTGGACGGCGCGAAGCTGCTCTGGATCGAGACGCCCTCCAATCCGGGCCTCGATGTGTGCGACGTACGCCGTCTGGCGCGGGCCGCACATGAGGCGGGCGCCCTGGTCGCGGTCGACAACACCCTGGCCACACCGCTCGGGCAGCGGCCCCTCGAACTCGGCGCGGACTTCGCGGTCGCCAGCGGCACCAAGGGTCTGACCGGGCACGGCGACGTTCTGCTCGGCTATGTGGTGTGCCACGATCCAAACCTCGCCGCCCGGGTCCGCAAGTGGCGCAAGGTCGTCGGGGCGATCCCGGGGCCGATGGAGGCGTGGCTGGCGCACCGCTCCCTTGCCACCCTGCAGCTGCGCGCCGACCGCCAGTCGGCGAACGCGCTGGCGCTCGCCGAGGCACTGGCCAAGCGCGGCGAGGTCACGGGGCTGCGCTACCCGGGGCTGCCGTCCGACCCGTCGTACCGCCTCGCCTCGGGGCAGATGCGGCGTTTCGGCTGCGTCGTCTCCTTCGACCTGCCGAACCGCGGCTTCGCCGAGCGGTTCCTGGAATCGCTCCACCTGGTCGACGACGCCACCAGCTTCGGCGGGGTGCGGTCCACGGCCGAGCGGCGCGGCCGCTGGGGCGGCGACGCGGTCGCGGAGGGCTTCATCCGTCTCTCGGCCGGCGCCGAGGACCCCGCCGACCTGATCGCGGATGTGGAACGCGCCCTCGACCAGGCGGGTTCCGCCGGATGACTCCGGTGGGCAGTACATCCACTACGTAGGACGGACGGTCCGAGCCTCCCCCCTCATGGCTCGGACCGTCCCGGTTCTCGCGCGCGAAGAACCGCCCGAACAAGGCTAGTTGACTCTGCGTCAGTGTCCAATCACAGTAGCGACAGCGACCTATCGACATATTTATAGTTGGATCCGGCCGGGGACGTCGCAAGGCAGTTCAGGACGGGAGGGCAGCATGGACCTTGCCCTGCTGCGTACGTTCGTCACCGTGCACCGGGCCGGCTCCTTCACCCGCGCCGCATCACTGCTCGGGCTCTCACAGCCTGCGGTGACCAGCCAGATCCGCACCCTGGAGCGGCAGTTGGGCCGCCCCCTCTTCCTCCGCCAGGCGCGCGGGGTGACCCCGACGACCGTCGGCGACGAACTGGCCCAGCGGGCCGCGCCGCATCTGGACGCCCTGGTCGAGATCACCGAATCCGGGCTCGCCGGGGAAGCGGGCCTGCGGACCCTGCATCTGGCCGGGCCTCCGGAGTTCACCTCGCTGCGCGCCCTGCCCGCGCTCACCCGCCTCATTCCGCAGGGCCTCGCGCTGCGGGCCTCCTTCGGCAGCGCCGAGGACACCCTCGAAGGGCTGGCCGCCGGCCACCACGATCTGGCCATCGCCACCGCCCGCCCGCGCGGCCGGCTGCTGACCGCGACGCCGCTGTGCGACGAGGAGCACGTACTGGTCGCGGGGGTGCGCTGGGCGGCGCGGCTCAGCCCCGCCGCGCTCCGACGCGACGGACCCCGTGTCCTGGAGCCGATCCCGGTGGTGGAGGTCCATGAGTCGCTGCCGTTGGTGACGCGCTACTGGGCGTCGGTGTTCGACACCAAACCGACTGCCGTGGGCACGATCGTCGCCCCCGACCTGCGGGCTGTCCTCGCGGCGGTGACGGCCGGCGCGGGCCTCGCCGTACTGCCGCGCTATCTGTGCGAGACGGCCCTGGAGCAGGGCGAGGTGGTGGCGCTCCTCGACCCTCCGGTGCCGCCGTTGCGCACGTATTTCCTCGCGGTGCGCACCGGCACACTCGGGCTGCCCCACATCGCGCGGGCGCAGGAATGGCTGCTGCGTGCCGCGGCCGACTGGGGCTGAGAAGCGGCGGGGGAGCCCGGGGAGTTTCGCAGGCGCCCCTTCGGGCCACATTTCTCCCATGACCGTACGTCCAGTGGTCAAGCGCACCGCACGAGCTGTTCTGCTTGACGGTGACGACCTGATCCTGATCAAGCGAACCAAGCCCGGCATGGATCCGTACTGGCTCACCCCCGGTGGCGGCGTCGAATCCGAGGACTCCACCGTCGTCGAAGCCCTTCACCGCGAGGTGCACGAGGAACTCGGCGCGAAGATCACCGATGTGGTGCCCTGCTTCGTCGACACCGTCGAGCACATCGGCGCCGACGGCGGGGCGACCGGGGTGAAGGTGCAGCACTTCTTCGTCTGCCGCCTGGACTCCATGGACCCCTCGCTGCGGCACGGCCCCGAGATCGAGGAGCCGTGCGGGGAGTACGAGATCGTCCGGATCCCGTTCACCCGGGTCGGGATCGCCTCGGTCCACCTCGTCCCGCTGTCCCTCAGGCACTACCTGGATGGCAACATCGAGGGCGTACGGGCGATGCACGCCCCCGATCTGGGGTAGCCGGGGCACCACAGACAAGGTGCCCGTACGCATGCCGCCGAAGTCCGGGTATCCGGCCCGGCGTCCCGTCAGGCTCCCTCGGCCCGGGTCAGGGCGTAGGCCTCACGGAGATCGCCACCGCGGTAGGTGCGGGTGGCCCGCCCGGCGAGATGGCGGTCCGCGTTCACCGCGACGGACACAGGCACCGCCGCGAAGAGTTCCACATCGGACATCGAGTCCCCGTACGCCACGCAATCCCCGGGGCCGACACCGAACTCGGCGCACAGCCGCCCCATGACGGTCACCTTGGCGGCCGGGCTGAGGATTCCCGCCGGGTCCACGGGCCGGGTGAAGGGCACCTCCGGGAAGAGGGAACAGTGGGCGGCGTGGGCGCCCCAGCTCAGGAGCCGCTCCACGAAGAAGGACGGGGAGAGCGAGATGACGGCGCAGTAGTCGCCCCGTTCTCGGATCTCTCGCCAGACCTCCCGGATCCCGACGAGCCAGGGAGCGGTCGCGAAAGCCGTCGCCACATGCTGCTCGGTGAGCCCGGACCACAGGGCGTGCACGCGCACCGCGTACTCGGGCGGCCCGATCCGTCCGGTGGCCAGCTCCCGCTCCAGCTCGCCTATCTCGCTGAGCAGTCCGAGCTGCCGGGATATCTCGATCGGTGCGGCGGACCCCCGTATGAGCGTTCCGTCCAGGTCGAAGAGGTGAAGTCTGGCCATGTACGCCGAGGCTAGTACGTGGGGTTACTCCCCCCGTCGGACGCCCTGCGGGGGCGTTCGACGGCACCGTGTTTCACGTGAAACATCCCTCTCACCCTGCATCCATCCGCCCGCGCCGCACGCTGTTTCACGTGAAACATCTGAGTCGGCGGGCCCGTCGGGGCTGGCTGGTGGCCCATGTCGCGGTCTCGGTGAGCTGGCTGGGTCTCGCCCTTGGGCTACTCACACTCGGGGTCACCGCGTACACCACGGACTCCGCCGCCATGACCGAGGCCGCGTACCGCTCCATGAAGGTCTTCGGTGACTGGCTGGTGGTGCCCATCGCTCTCGCCACACTGAGCACCGGAGTGGTGCTGTCGCTGGGCACCCGCTGGGGCCTCGCCCGGCATCGCTGGGTCTGGATCAAGTTCTGGCTGACCTTGATCACGCTCTCCCTGTCGGCCTTCGTGCTGCGGCCCGAAATCAACAGTGCGGTCGCGGCCGGTGCGCCCGACACCAGCCTGGTCGCCGCCCCGGTCGTCTCCTCCAGCGCGTACTTCTTCATGACGGCGATCTCGGTGCTCAAGCCCTGGGGACTGACCAGGCGTGGCCGGAAGCACCGTGCCGAGAACCGGAAAGTGGTGGACGCCGCGCCAGTGCGTCAGACAACCTGACCCTCATGCCCTCACCGCTCGCCGAGCTCCCCATTCGCCGCCTGACCACCGAAGACCTCACCGCCTGCGCCGACCTCTCCGAGGACCGGGGCTGGCCGCGCGAGGAGCACAAGTGGGGATTCCTACTCGCGGCGGGCACCGGCTACGGGATCGACACCCCGGATGGAAAGGGCCTCGTCACGGCCTGTGTCATCACCTCTTATGGACCGCGTCTCGCGGCCATCGGCATGGTCCTGGTGGCCGATCGGTTCGCCCGCCAGGGCGTCGGACGGCGCCTGATGAAGCACGTCCTGCGGCAGCTGGAGGGCACTCCGCTCACCCTGCACGCCACGCCGTACGGCCGCCCGCTGTACGAAGAGCTCGGCTTCGAGACGACCGGCCGGGCCGAGATGGTCCGGGGGCACTTCCGGCCATCGGGCCCGGCGCCGACGGTGGCGACCCGTCCGGCGACCGCCGAGGACCTGCCGAGGATCCTCCGGCTCGACGCCGAGGTCTTCGGCCAGGACCGCACCCACCTGATCGCCCGCCTGCCGGCCTTCGCCGACCAGCTGCGCGTCTCCGAGGACTCGGCCGGGCTCACCGGATTCGCGGCCGCCTGGCCCAATATGAACACCCATGCGGTGGGCCCACTGATCGCCCGCGACACGGAGACGGCGAAGGCGCTCGTCGCCTCCCTCGCGGCCGGCACGGACCGCCCGCTGCGCACCGATGTGGATGTACGCCACGAGACTCTGCTGAACTGGCTGAAGGCTTCCGGTGTGGAGTCGGTCGGTTTCAACGCGGTGATGACGCACGGCATCCCGGCTCTCCCCGGCGACTGGACGCGCCGCTTCGCACCTTTGACGGTGGCCGCGGGCTGACCGCGCTGCGGGAGAACTTCACCAAACCGCGAGTGTCCGCCCCCATGTGCCCTGATTCCGCGGGCACTTGGGCAGTCAACGCTGGGCCAGGGCCTCCACGGCGGCGTTCGCGAACCCGTGGTCCTGGTCGGGGGCGCCGCCACCCACGCCGATCGCTCCGATCAGGCGGCCTTCGCGGTGGACGGGGACACCGCCGGCGATGAACAGCAGCGGGCGGTCGAGACCCGTCGGCAGGGTGTGGAACAGGCCGCCCGGCTGAACCGCGTCGACGAGGTCGGCGGTGGGGGCGTTCAGCTGAAGTGCCGTGTACGCCTTGCGCGTGCTGGTCTCGCCCGCGATCAGTACGGCCCGGTCGTCCCGGCGGAAGGCGAGCAGTTGGCCGCCCGCATCGAGGACGGTGACCGCGACGGCGACTCCGGCCGTCTCGGCAGCGGAGCGGGCCGCTTCAACGAGGGCTTCGGCGTCCTGGATGCCGAGTGGGGCGACAGCGAGGGTGGTGCTCATGAGAGGGGTAACTCCTTGATGGGACAGTGCAGTTGATTCAGTGGGATGCCGTGGCACGGACCGACTCGGGGACGGCACTCGCGACGATCCGGCCGCCCGCATTCGTACGCCGCTCAAGCCCGCTGGAGACGAAGGCCAGCACGAGGGCGGACGCGGCGAGCGCGGCACCGACCCAGTTCGGGGCGGTGTAGCCGAGCCCGGCCGCGATGACGAGGCCGCCGAGCCAGGCGGAGAGCGCATTGCCAAGGTTGAAGGCGCCGATGTTGACGGCGGACGCCAGGGTGGGTGCGCCCGCGGCCTGGTCGAGTACGCGCTTCTGCAGTGGCGGCACCGTCGCGAAGCCCAGCGCCCCGATCAGGAAGACCACGACGGCGGACGCGGCCTTGTCATGGGCAGCCACCGTGAACAGCGCCAGAACCAGGGCGAGCCCGGATAGCGACACGTACAGCAGCGGCATCAGCGCGCGGTCCGCGAACCGGCCGCCGATGAGATTTCCCGCGACCATGCCGAGGCCGAAGAGGACGAGCAGCCAGGTGACGGAGGTGTCGGCGTAGCCGGCGACGTCGGTCATCATCGGAGTGATGTAAGTGATCGCGGCGAACACTCCGCCGAAGCCGAGCACGGTCATCGCCATCGCGAGCAGCACCTGCACGTTCCGGAACGCGGCGATCTCGTGCCGCAGCCGTACGCCCTCGGCCTTCGGCATGTCCGGTACGAGTTTGGCGACGCCCAGCAGGCCCAGCACCCCGAGCGCGGCGACGACGAAGAACGTCGTGCGCCAGCCGACCTGCTGGCCGATGAGTGTGCCGGTCGGCACGCCGACGACATTGGCGACGGTCAGTCCGGTGAACATCATGGCGATCGCTCCGGCCTTCTTCTCGGGGGCGACCAGGTCGGCCGCGACGACCGAACCGATCCCGAAGAACGCGCCGTGCGCGAGGGAGGCGACGATCCGTCCCGCGAGCATCAGCCCGAAGCTGGGTGCGACGGCGGAGACGACATTGCCGACGACGAAGAAGCCCATCAGGAGCATCAGCATCCGCTTACGGGTGATCTTCGTTCCCAGGATGGTCACGAGCGGAGCGCCGAGCACCACGCCGAGCGCATAGCCGCTGACCAGGTACCCGGCGGTGGGGATGGCGACGTCGAAGGTCCCGGCAACCTCGGGGAGGAGCCCCATGATCACGAACTCGGTGGTGCCGATACCGAACGCACCGATGGCCAGGGCTAGGAGCGCGAGTGGCATGGAAGTACCTTCCAAAGATTGCGGGAGCACCTTACGAGCGTTCACAATAATTGCAGACGCCGACTAATTGCAAGCGCGGGCTATTGCATGCGTGACCTATCCTGGTGACACACCGCTCCGGATGGAGGACACACGCATGACCGCCACGGACCCCGCACTGACCGCCCTCGCCCAGGGCTGGTGCGCGCTCTCCCTGCTGCACGGCAGGATCGACACCCACATCGAGCGCGCCCTGCAGTCCGGCCACGGCCTCAGCGTGCGCGAGTACTCACTCCTCGATGTCCTCAACCGCCAGCACAACGGCCCGGGCGGTCATCTCCAGATGAAGCAGGTGGCCGACGCCGTCGTGCTCAGCCAGTCGGCCACCACCCGGCTCGTCACCCGGCTCGAGGATCGCGGCCTGCTGACCCGCTACCTCTGCGACACCGACCGGCGCGGCATCTACACCGATGTCACCGAGTCCGGGCTCGCCCTGCTCTCCGACGCCCGGCCGACCAACGACAGGGCCCTGCGTGAGGCGCTCGACGAAGCGGCGAAGAACCCGGAGCTGGCCCCGCTGGTCCGCGCAGTCGAGGCCCTCCACATCCCGGCCTGAGGCAGCCGGGCGTACGATCCGGGGCCATGAGCGATCTTGAAATCAGGCCCGCCATGCCCGAGGACATCCCAGCGATCGTGGCGATGCTCGCGGACGATCCGCTGGGCGCACAGCGCGAGTCACCCGACGACCTCGCGCCCTACCGCGGCGCCTACGACCGCCTTGCGGACGATCCGAACCAGCATCTGGTGGTCGCCGATCGCGGCGGTCAGGTTGTCGGCACCCTCCAGCTCACGATCGTCCCCGGGCTGTCGCGGCGCGGAGCGACCCGGTCGATCATCGAAGGCGTACGCGTCCACGGCGACGAACGCGGCAGCGGCCTCGGCACCCGGCTCATCGAATGGGCCGTCGACGAATCCGGGCGCCAGGGCTGCGAGTTGGTCCAGCTGACATCGGACATCACCCGAACCGATGCCCACCGCTTCTACGAGCGGCTGGGGTTCGAGGCCTCACACGTGGGATTCAAGAAGCCTCTGTAGGTCCCGCTGTTTCACGTGAAACAGGGACCGTGACATGGCCCGTGTTTCACGTGAAACGTCAGATTCCGCGCCAGCCCTCGGGATCCACGCCACCCGGTACCGCCGTCACCTCCGGCCCGTAGGGCTCGCGGGTGAACACGAAGGACCCGAGGTCGAGATGGCTCACCGAGCCGTCCGGCCGCCGCACCACACGGAGCGTCTCCCCCTGGTAGTAACCGTCGAGGCCGGTCCAGGTGCCATCAGGTGCGGCCTTGAAGCCGGAGGCCCGGCCACTGCCGCCGAGCGGCTCCAGGGCCACGCCTCGGTCGGTAGTCAGCCTCAGACCGTAGAGCTGAGTGCCCCAATACCAGGGCCCCGTGAGCGCCAAGAGCTCCCCATCGACCTCGGGGAGCGGGCGCCAGGGCTCGGGGAAGCGCGGCTCAGCCTCGGCCACGATCCGCACGAGGTCGGAGACCAGCGTGCCGCACTTCACGCTCGACGTCGCATTGGCGAGAGCGACTGCGGCCACGCCGTCCGCCATGCTTACCCACAGGCTCGCGACGAACCCGGGCAGCGAGCCCGTGTGCCCGGCGAGATCACGCCCGTTGTGGTGGGCGAGCTGCACGCCCAACCCGTAACCGCCTTCCCGGTCTCCCGCCTGCGGGGGCGCGGAAGGGGTGCGCATCTGCGCCACGGACTCGGCGCTCAGCACCCGGTCGTCGCCCTCCGCGAGGAAGGCAGCGAAGCGGCAGAGGTCCGCCGCGGTCGACCAGAGCTGGCCGGCGGGAGCCATGAGACCAAGGTCTTCGGACGGCTCGGGAAGCAGTACATCAGCCCACGGATGCACCGCCCAGCCCCCGGCGTGGGGTTGCATTGGCTGCGTACTCGTACGGTCCAGGCCCAGCGGTTCGAGAATCTCGGCCCGCAGAGCCTCCTCCCACGGCACTCCCCGTACCGCCTCCACCAGCGACCCGAGGAGCGTGTAGCCGGGGTTGGAGTAGTGGTGCAGCCGGCCCGCGGGATGCAGCCGCGACTGCTCGCCCAGCACATCGGCCAGCTCGGGGCGCAGGCTGCCAGGCGTCCGCTCCCACCAGGGAGCGGGCGTCTCGGCGGCCAACCCGGCTGTGTGCGCGAGGAGTTGAGCGATGGTCGCCCCGCCCGCATCCGTGCCGGGGAGGTGCTTCTCCAGCGGGTCGTCGAGGTCGAGCAGCCCCTCGTCGCGCAGCCGCAGCACCAGAACGGCAGTGAACGTTTTGGTGATGGAACCGATGCGGTACTGGACGTCTGCATCAGGGCCGTGGCCGTCGACCGAGGTGCGCGAATCGGACCAGACCATCCGCCCGTCCCGCACCACCGCCGCGACGAGCGAGGGCGCCCGCTCGGTGGACTGGGCGACGGCGATGCGGTGGAGAAGGGCGCGCCGCGTGCTCGGAAGCAGCTCTTCGAAGGGCGCAGGTGATGCGGGCGAACTGGCTGAAGTCATAGGACAAGGTCTATCTGGGCTCCTGCGTCCAGTCGACCGCTTTTCACCTGATGGAGCAGCCCTCCGACGCCGACCGCTGTAGCCACCGGTTCGGGACGCCGCCCGTAGTAGTCGAGTGAGAGATCTCGCTCAAGCCGGTTGATCTGCACGCCGAGATCGAGATTGTGCGGGCGCAGGCCGACGCTCCTGGCTGCTGACCGGATCGAGGGGTAGCGGGCACGCGACTACGCTCTCCGGTAAACGGGGCGCCATGCAGGAAGAAGCCCCCGCTCAGCGGGCGTGGGGTTGCCCAGATTTGACGACCAATCCGTCAGACAGTGGTCGCGGCGATCTGGAATCTGGCGTCAGAAATTGGACGCTACAAGCCTGTGGGATCAGGTCTGCGCCATGTCCACGAAGCGCGAGTAGTGGCCCTGGAAGGCGACGGTGATCGTCGCGGTCGGGCCGTTACGGTGCTTGGCCACGATCAGGTCCGCCTCTCCCGCGCGGGGCGACTCCTTCTCGTAGGCGTCCTCACGGTGCAGCAGGATGACCATGTCCGCGTCCTGCTCGATGGAGCCGGATTCACGCAGGTCGGAGACCATCGGCTTCTTGTCCGTACGCTGCTCGGGGCCACGGTTCAGCTGCGAGAGGGCGATCACCGGCAGCTGCAGCTCCTTCGCCAGGAGCTTCAGGTTTCGCGACATGTCCGAGACTTCCTGCTGCCGGCTCTCGGCGCGCTTCGAACCGCCGGACTGCATCAGCTGGAGATAGTCGATGACGACGAGGCGGAGGTCGTTGCGCTGCTTCAGGCGGCGGCACTTGGCGCGGATTTCCATCATCGACAGGTTCGGGGAGTCATCGATGTAGAGCGGAGCCTGGGAGACGTCCGGCATGCGGCGGGCCAGCCGCGTCCAGTCCTCGTCGGTCATGGTGCCGGAGCGCATGTGGTGGAGGGCTACCCGGGCCTCGGCCGAGAGCAGACGCATCGCGATCTCGTTGCGCCCCATTTCGAGCGAGAAGATCACGCTGGGCAGGTTGTGCTTGATGGAACAGGCCCGGGCGAAGTCCAGTGCCAGGGTGGACTTACCCATGGCGGGACGGGCGGCGATGACGACCATCTGGCCGGGGTGCAGCCCGTTGGTGAGCGAGTCGAAGTCGGTGAATCCGGTGGGCACACCGGTCATTTCGCCGCTGCGCGAGCCGATCGCCTCGATCTCGTCGAGCGCGCCCTCCATGATGTCGCCGAGCGGCAGATAGTCCTCACTGGTGCGCTGCTCGGTGACCGCGTAGATCTCGGCCTGTGCGGAGTTGACGATGTCATCGACATCGCCGTCGGCCGCGTATCCCATCTGCGTGATCTTCGTGCCCGCCTCGACAAGCCTGCGGAGTACCGCTCGCTCGTGGACGATCTCCGCGTAGTACGAGGCGTTCGCGGCCGTCGGCACGGACTGGACCAGCGTGTGGAGGTACGACGCACCGCCGACGCGGGTGATCTCACCGCGCTTGACCAGCTCGGCGGCGACCGTGATGGGGTCGGCCGGCTCGCCCTTGGCGTAGAGGTCGAGGATCGCCGTGTAGACGGTCTCGTGGGCGGGCTTGTAGAAGTCGTGGCCCTTGATGATCTCCACGACGTCCGCGATGGCGTCCTTGGACAGCAGCATGCCGCCGAGGACCGACTGCTCGGCGTCGATGTCCTGCGGGGGCACCCGCTCGAAGCCGGAGGACGGCCCGTCCCAGTCGTCCTGGCCTCGGTCGTGCTGGTCGTCGCGGCCCCTGCCGCGACCGCGGCCGCCGCGGCCCTCACTGTCGCCGCGCTGGCGGGAAACAGGCAGACGGTCACTTGGACCGGTGTCGGCCCAGGGCTCGTCCAACGGCTCGGGAATGCTCACCGGGCCACCTCCTCCCGTCCGCTCCGCGGACCTAACCGTGCCACTCTTTCTACGGCACGGCACTGACAAATCGAGCGGCCCGACTCCGGTTCCGGCGCGTCGGGCGCCGGACCACGTTAGGCCCGCGAGCGGCGTCAGCCAATCTGGTTATCCACAGGGCATGTGGACGAACGACCGGATGCTGTGGAGAAGTCTCCGGAACCTGTGCACGGACCGGGGGACAGCACTGTGGACAAAGTCATAGCCTCCCACCCATCACCCGTCTGACCTGGGGTTTCTCCATCCACCGGCTGTGGGGGAGAAAAACTTTCCCGACTGGCTCAAGATCGCGACAAACGACCCACGCAAGAAGCTGCCCGCGGCTCCGAGGTAAGGATCACAGATGCATTGCATCTATTACCTGTGGAAGATTAGATTGAGCGCATGACACTGGCCCCCGCGGCGCCGGAGAACGACCGGCGGCAGTCCCGACGCCGACACGATCGCGAGATCGTGTCCCTCGCCGTTCCCGCATTCGGAGCCCTCGTCGCCGAGCCGCTCTTTGTGCTGGCGGACAGCGCGATCGTGGGCCACCTCGGCACCCCGCAACTGGCCGGTTTGGGTATTGCCGCCCCTCTGCTCACCACCGCCGTGAGCATCTTCGTCTTCCTCGCATACGCCACCACCGCCGCGGTCTCCCGCCGGGTAGGCGCAGGCGACCTGCGGGCCGCGATCCGTCAGGGTATGGACGGCATCTGGCTGGCCCTGCTCCTGGGCGCCGCCGTGGTGGCCACCGTACTGCCAGCCGCTCCCTGGCTCGTCGGCGTCTTCGGCGCCTCGGACACTGCGGCCCCGTACGCCATCACCTACCTCCGGATCTCCGCCCTCGGCATCCCGGCCATGCTCGTGGTGCTCGCCGCCACCGGAGTGCTTCGCGGGCTCCAGAACACCAGGACTCCCCTGTACGTCGCCATCGGCGGCTTCGCGGTCAACGGCGTGCTCAATGTGGGACTCGTCTACGGGGCCGGACTGGGCATCGCGGGATCGGGGTGGGGCACCGTCATCGCCCAGTTCGGCATGGCCGCCGTCTATCTGACCGTGGTCGTGCGTGGGGCCCGACAGCACGGGGCCTCCCTGCGGCCCGACACGGGTGGCATCAGGAACAGCGCACAAGCGGGCGTGCCGCTCCTGGTCCGCACGCTCTCGCTCCGATCCGTCCTGATGATCGCCACTGCCGTCGCTGCCCGCTTGGGCAACGCCGACATCGCCGCCCACCAGATCATCCTGTCCCTGTGGAATCTGATGGCCTTCGCCCTCGATGCGATCGCCATCGCAGGCCAGGCAATCATCGGCCGCCATCTCGGCGCCGACGACGTGGCGGGCGCCAGGCAGGCCTGTCGCCGCATGGTGGAGTGGGGCATCGCCTTCGGGGTACTGCTCGGCCTGCTTGTCGTGGCCGCCCGGCCTGCCTTCATCCCGCTCTTCACCAGCGACCGGACCGTCCAGGACACCCTGCTGCCCGCCCTGCTGGTGGTCGCGCTGACCCAGCCGCTCGCCGGAGTGGTGTTCGTACTCGACGGCGTACTGATGGGCGCGGGCGACGGTCCCTATCTGGCCCGCGCGATGCTGCTGACGCTGGCCGTCTTCGCTCCGGTGGCGCTCCTGGTTCCGACGCTCGGCGGCGGGCTGACCGCGCTCTGGTGGGCCATGGCTCTGATGATGACGGTCCGGATGCTGACCCTGGTATTCCGAGCCCGCTCCGGCCGCTGGCTGGTCACCGGCGCGACACGCTGACCGTGTTTCACGTGAAACCGTGCCGTGCAGCGTCACGTGAAACAGCGAAGCAGGGTGAGAGACGACGTTTCCGTTTCACGTGAAACACAGCGAAAGGGCCGCACCCCGGAGGGTACGGCCCTTTCTGTGCTGTGCGGTGCGGTGCTTAGGCGGCGATGACCTCGACGCCGAGCTTCGCGACAACGTCGGCGTGCAGACGCACAGACACCTGGTGGGCGCCCAGGGTCTTGATCGGCGCACCGAGCTCGACGCGGCGCTTGTCCACGTCCGGGCCACCGGCAGCCTTGATCGCCGCAGCGACGTCGGCCTGGGTGACAGAGCCGAAGAGACGGCCGGCGTCGCCGGAGCGAACAGCCAGACGCACCTTCACGCCCTCGAGCTGGGCCTTGACCTCGTTGGCCTGCTCGATGGTCGCGATCTCGTGGATCTTGCGCGCACGACGAATCTGCGCGACATCCTTCTCGCCACCCTTGGTCCAGCGGATCGCGAAACCACGCGGGACCAGGTAGTTGCGAGCGTAGCCGTCCTTGACGTCAACGACGTCGCCGGCAGTGCCGAGGCCAGAGACCTCGTGGGTGAGGATGATCTTCATTATTCGGTCACCCTTCCCTTATCGCGCGGTGGACGTGTAGGGCAGCAGCGCCATCTCACGGCTGTTCTTGACGGCCGTGGCGACGTCACGCTGGTGCTGCGTGCAGTTGCCGGTCACGCGGCGGGCACGGATCTTGCCGCGGTCGGAAATGAACTTCCGCAGCATGTTCGTGTCCTTGTAGTCCACGTAAGCGGTCTTGTCCTTGCAGAAAGCGCAGACCTTCTTCTTAGGCTTGCGCACAGGCGGCTTCGCCATGGTGTTTCTCCTGTGTGATCAAGAAGTGGGGGTACGAGCTGCCCTAGAAGGGCGGCTCGTCCGAGTAGCCGCCGCCGGAGCTTCCGCCCCAGCCGCCACCGCTGCCACCCTGCGGCTGTCCGCCACCGGCCGGCGCACTGGAAGCCCACGGGTCGTCGGCGGGAGCACCGCCGCCGGCCTGCTGGCCACCACTGGGGGCTCCGCCCCAGTTGCCACCGCCCTGCTGCTGACCGCCGCCGCCGTAGCCGCCCTGGCCGCCTCGGCCGGTGGTCTTGGTGACCTTGGCCGTGGCGTTCTTGAGGCTGGGGCCGACTTCCTCGACGTCCAGCTCGAAGACCGTGCGCTTGACGCCCTCGCGGTCCTCGTAGGACCGCTGCCTCAGCCGGCCCTGCACGACTACGCGCATGCCTCGCTGAAGCGACTCCGCGACGTTCTCCGCCGCCTGACGCCAGACCGAGCAGGTCAGGAACAGGCTCTCGCCGTCCTTCCACTCATTGGTCTGACGGTCGAAGGTACGGGGAGTGGACGCGACACGGAACTTCGCGACGGCCGCACCGGAGGGGGTGAAGCGCAGCTCGGGGTCGTCGACGAGATTGCCGACGACCGTGATGACGGTCTCGCCTGCCATGGATGAACCTCTCGGCGGGGATTGCTGCTGGCTGCTGTGTTGCTACTCGGACCCGATTGCCTCTGAGCGGAAGCTCAGTGGGTCTCGGGGCGGAGGACCTTGGTCCGGAGGACCGACTCGTTCAGGTTCATCTGACGGTCGAGCTCCTTGACGACCGCAGGCTCGGCCTGAAGGTCGAGGACCGTGTAGATGCCCTCGGGCTTCTTCTTGATCTCGTAGGCGAGACGACGACGGCCCCAGGTGTCGACCTTCTCAACCTTTCCGTTGCCCTCGCGGACGACGGAGAGGAAGTTCTCGATCAGGGGAGAGACAGCGCGCTCCTCCAGATCGGGGTCGAGGATGACCATCACCTCGTAGTGACGCATGTGGAACCCACCTCCTTTGGACTCAGCGGCCACGGTCGTTCCGTGGCAGGAGGGTCGTGATGCGTAAGCAACGGTATCGGCGACCACTGACAATCCCCCTCCACGAGGAGCGGGACGGCATGCGGGCACGGCTGACACCGGTGCAGACCGTCCAGAGTACCTGTTGACCCGCTTCCGGTTGAAATCCGGTGGGCAGGGGACGCAATCTGTACAGATCGGGTGTGTGCGGCGTCACCCTTCGCCGCTTTCCGCCAGGAGGTGCCCCATGGCACAAGCAGTGCGTCCGAATGCCCCTGTCTCCCTCTTCGCCACCGACGGCAAGGCCCATCCGCTCCAGGACACGTTCGCGGCCGTCGCGGCCGTGCTGGGCGCGCTGGCCTTCACCACGGCGTGGTTCTACAACCTCCACCTGGTCAGCTCGTGGGCCGGCCTCGCCGGGATTGTCACGGGCGCGTACGGCCAGTTCATCTCGGCGACGACCCGGGAGCGGTTCCTGTTGATCCTGGGGCTCGGCGCCTCCGCTGTCGGCTTCTTCCTCGGCATGGCCCACGGCGGCCTCTTCGGCGGTGTCGTCGGCGGCTGACCACCGCACGGCACCCCCCACCACCGGATGGCCGTACGGCACTGTGCCGTACGGCCATCCGGGGCGCTCCTGCGGCCCAGTAGGCTTCGGCACGAGAGCCGGAGCCCCTGTACCCATGGGGACACACCTGCCGAGGAGCGCCCCGCATGAGCCTGACCCTGAGGACCATCAGCCGTGAGCAGCATCTGGCGTACATCCAGAGCCTGCCTGCGGCGAGCCACTGCCAGGTCCCGGCGTGGGCTGACGTCAAGACGGAATGGCGTTCCGAGAGCCTCGGCTGGTTCGACAAGAACGGCGAGCTCGTCGGCGCCGGTCTGGTGCTATACCGCCAGCTCCCCAAGGTCAAGCGCTACTTGGCGTATCTGCCCGAGGGCCCGGTCATCAACTGGTACGCGCCCAACCTGGACGAGTGGCTGAAGCCGATGCTCGCGCACCTCAAGCAGCAGGGCGCGTTCTCCGTGAAGATGGGCCCGCCCGTCGTCATCCGCCGCTGGGACTCGACCGCCATCAAGTCCGGTATCCAGGACCCGGATGTGAAGCGCCTGCGCGACGTCGAGGCCACGCACATCGAGCCGCGCGCCTTCGAAGTCGCCGACCGGCTGCGGAAGATGGGCTGGCAGCAGGGCGAGGACGGTGGCGCCGGCTTCGGCGACGTCCAGCCGCGCTACGTCTTCCAGGTTCCGCTGGCCAACCGTTCGCTCGACGACGTCCTCAAGGGCTTCAACCAGCTGTGGCGCCGCAACATCAAGAAGGCGGAGAAGGCCGGGGTCGAGGTCGTCCAGGGCGGTTACGAGGACCTCGCCGAGTGGCAGCGCCTGTACGAGATCACCGCGGTGCGCGACCACTTCCGGCCGCGTCCGCTCTCGTACTTCCAGCGCATGTGGACGGTCCTCAACTCCGAGGATCCCAACCGGATGCGGCTCTACTTCGCGCGGCACAACGGCGTAAACCTCTCCGCTGCGACGATGCTGGTCGTCGGCGGACACGTCTGGTACTCCTACGGCGCCTCCGACAACATCGGCCGCGAGGTCCGGCCGTCCAACGCGATGCAGTGGCGGATGCTCCGCGACGCGTACGCGATGGGTGCGACCGTCTACGACCTGCGCGGCATCTCCGACTCCTTGGACGAGACCGACCACCTCTTCGGCCTCATCCAGTTCAAGGTGGGCACCGGGGGCGAGGCCGCCGAGTATCTCGGCGAGTGGGACTTCCCGTTGAACAAGCTGCTCCACAAGGCGCTGGACATCTATATGTCGCGCCGCTGACCGGTTGCGTAACCTCGTTCCCCGTACCCCCGACACATCGCAGCCATCAGAAAGGTCCGGACGGCCATGGCGCTCACCCTCTACGTCGACTCCGCTCGCTGGCGGGCGCACCAGAAGTCCGTGATCGACCAGTTCCCGGGCATCGTCCCGGTCTGCAAGGGCAACGGCTACGGCTTCGGCCATGAGCGGCTCGCGGACGAGGTATCCCGCTTCGGCTCGGACATCCTGGCGGTCGGCACCACTTATGAAGCCGCCCGCATCAAGGACTGGTTCAGCGGCGATCTGCTCGTCCTGACGCCCTTCCGGCGCGGCGAGGAGCCGGTGCCGCTGCCCGACCGCGTCATCCGCTCGGTCTCCTCGGTGGACGGCGTGCACGCTCTGGTGGGCGCCCGGGTGGTCATCGAGTGCATGAGCTCGATGAAGCGCCACGGCGTCAAGGAGGAGGAGCTCGGCATGCTCCACTCCGCCATCGAGGACGTACGGCTCGAAGGCTTCGCGCTGCACCTCCCGCTGGACCGCACCGACGGCTCGGACGCCGTCGAGGAGGTCATCGCATGGATGGACCGGCTGCGCGCGGCCCGGCTGCCGCTGCACACCATGTTCGTCAGCCATCTGCGCGCCGAGGAGCAGGCGCGGCTGCAGCAGCAGTTCCCGCAGACCCGCTTCCGGGCCCGCATCGGTACGCGGCTGTGGCTCGGCGACCATGAGGCGACCGAGTACCGGGGCGCCGTCCTCGACGTCACCCGGGTCGCCAAGGGCGACCGGTTCGGCTACCGCCAGCAGAAGGTCGCCTCCGACGGCTGGCTGGTCGTGGTCGCCGGCGGCACCTCGCACGGCGTCGGTCTGGAGGCCCCGAAGGCCCTGCACGGCGTGATGCCGCGCGCCAAGGGCGTCGCCCGGGCGGGGCTCGCCACCGTCAACCGCAACCTGTCGCCGTTCGTCTGGGCGGGCAAGCAGCGCTGGTTCGCGGAACCGCCGCACATGCAGGTGTCGATCCTGTTCGTGCCGTCGGACTCGCAGGAACCGCGCGTGGGCGACGAGCTGGTGGCCCATCTGCGCCACACCACCACGCAGTTCGACCGCCTGGTCGAGCGCTAACGGTAACCTGCCCCAAGACATCGGGCCCCTGGCCGACGACAGCCGCCGTCAGCCAGGGGCCCGAGCCTTTTCTACGACGCGGGTGAATTCGTGCCCCACTCGACTCGCGGCCCCTCGACGAGCTGTGCAGCGTGCCGCGGCGGATGCGCCGCCTGGCCCAGCACGAAGACGTCCTCGGCCCGGTCGAGGACCCCTCCCGACGGGTCGTCCGAGCCGTCACGGCGAACGACGTCCCGCTCCGGCATCAGAATGTCGCGCACCACGACGGCGCACAGGTACAGCGTCGTCAACAGATGGGCGGCGATGGCCAGTTGGTAACCCTCGGGCGGCAGACCCTGATGCTTGTCACCGCTCATCGTGTACGCAAGGTACAGCCAGATCCCCAGGAAGTACGCGACCTCACCGGCCTGCCAGACCAGGAAGTCCCGCCAGCGCGGCCTGGCGAGCGCGGCCAGCGGGATCAGCCACAGGACGTACTGCGGCGAGTAGACCTTGTTGGTGATGATGAACGCGGCGACGACCAGGAAGGCGAGCTGCGCGAAGCGCGGGCGGCGCGGCGCGGTGAGGGTGAGCACCGCGATTCCCGCGCAAGCGACGACCATGAGAAGCGTGGCCAGGGTGTTCACCATGCCGGTGTCCAGGCCCTTGCCGGTGCGCTGCGAAATGATCAGCCAGAACGAACCGAAGTCGACCGACCGATCCTGGCTGAAGGTGTAGAACTTCTTCCACCCCTCGGGCGCGAGCATCATCACGGGCAGGTTCACGACCAGCCAGGCACCGGCGGCGCCGAGCATCGCGGCCCCGAATTCGCGCCACTTCCCGGCCCGCCAGCACAGCACGAGCAGCGGGCCGAGGAGCAGCACCGGGTAGAGCTTCGCGGCCGTTGCCAGGCCGATCAGGATGCCGAAGGCGAGCGATCGGCCACGGGACCACATCAGCATGGCCGCCGCGGTGAGGGCGACGGCGAACAGGTCCCAGTTGATGGTGGCCGTGAGCGCGAAGGCGGGGGCGAGCGCGACGAGCAGAGCGTCCCAGGGGCGGCGGCGGTGCGTCCGCGCGACACAGACGGCGATGACGGCCGTGCAGACCATCAGCATCCCCGCGTTGACCATCCAGTACATCTGCTCGCGGTGCTGCATGTCGCCGCTGCCCGGTGTCAGCCAGGAGGCGACTTCCATGAACAGGCCGGTCAGCACCGGGTACTCGAGGTAGTTCATATCGCCGTTGAGGCGGTCGAAGTACGGCACCAGATTGTCGGCGAAGCCGCGGAGCGAGTACAGGTGCGGGATGTCCGAGTAGCAGGCGTGCGTGTACTGCGAATTGGCACCCCGGAACCAAGCCCAGTCGTAGCAGGGCAGCTTCTGAGCCATCCCCAGGGCGAACATGCCGATCGCGACGAGCACCACGATTCTGATCGGGGTGAGCCAGTGGTGGCCGGGCCTGGCCCAGCGGCCGAGGGGGCCGCCGATCAGCTGGCTTCCGGCCGCGGCGACCTCGTCCTGCTCCGTGGGGCGTACGACGGGTTCTGCGGAGGCTCCGCGCCGGTCCTCGTGCACACGGGGGCTCGTCTCGCTCGTCATGCCCGACATCCTGCCGTACGCCGCTGTCGATACGGGGAGCGGTGGTGTTTCACGTGAAACAAGCGGTGTGTTTCACGTGAAACGAGACGAGGGGCGGTGTTTCACGTGAAACACCGCCCCTCGTCTTCAGTCGGCCGACCTAGCCGCCGGCTCCTGCGAACCAACCGCCGGGGCCGCCGCCAGGTTTCGATCTGCTGGGCGACGGGCTGAGGCTGGGTCCGCCGACGGTCCCACCGTTCGTCGGGCCCTGGTTGGTGCCACCCGTGTCGTTGCAAGTCCAGTCCCACTTGCTGCACGAGCTGCTGGGACTCGGGGAGGGCGATTTCGACGGAGTGCCGGACGGGGTGCTGGACGGGGACGGCGAGGACGGCGCGCTCTGAGAAGGAGCCGCGCTGGGGCTGGGGGACATGCCTCCGCCGTAGACCTTGTCGCCGATCTTCTCGGCGGCCGGGAACGTCTCGGCCGGAGAGTCGCCGAGCGCCTGCTCCATGTAGTCGTGCCAGATGGTCGACGGGAACGAGGCGCCGTGGATCTTCTCCTGGCCGCCCGTTCCGAACATCTTCAAGAACTCGCGCTTCTTGCTGGTCTCGTTGTCGTCCAGCCGGTACATGCTGACGGCGGTCGAGTACTGCGGCGTGTAGCCGACGAACCACGCCGACCGGTTGCCGTCGGTGGTACCGGTCTTACCGGCCACCTGACGGCCGCTGAGCTTCGCGTTGGTTCCCGTGCCCTTTTCGACGACGGTCTTCAGTACGTCCGTGACGTTGTTGGCCACAGCGGCGGGGATGGCATTCTTGGCCTGGTCCTGGTGCTGGTAGATCGTCTTCCCGTCCTTCTGCACCGACGTGACGGAGAACGGGTCGCGCTGCGTGCCGCTCGCGGCAAAGGTGGCGTACGCGCCGGCCATCCGGATCGCGCTGGGCGACGACGTGCCGATGGAGAACGACGGGACGCTGGAGGAGGCCATGCTGGTCTTGCTGTCGTGCAGCCCCGCCGCCATCGCGACCTGCTTCACCTTGTCGGTGCCGACATCCATACCGAGCTGGACGTACGGGGTGTTCACCGACTCCTGCATCGCGTAGCGGAGATCGATGGCGTAGCTCGGCGGGTTGTAGGACTCGTCACCGTCGTTGGTCTGCAGCCACTCGTTGCCGTCCTGGTTCTTCCAGATGGTCCCGTCGTAGTTCTTGATCTTCAGCTTGTTCTTGCCGCTGTAGATGCTGTCCGGCGAGACGGGCGTCCGGTCGGAGTCGCTCTGCTGCGCGGGCTTGTTTGGGTCGCGCTTTCCGTACTCCATCCCGGCCGCGAGGACGAACGGCTTGAAGGTCGAGCCGACCTGGGCACCGGTTTCGTCGGCGTTGTTGGTGAAGTGCTTGGTCGCGTCCTCACCGCCGTAGATGGCCACGATGGCCCCTGTCTTCACGTCCACCGAAGCAGCGCCGAACTGGACGAAATTGTCCACGTCGGGGCGCTTCTTCGGGTCGATGTTCTTGTCCCGGACCTGCTTGACGACGCCTTCCATCTCCTGGACCTTCTTCTTGTCGAAGGTCGTGTGGATCTGGTAGCCGCCCTTGGTCAGGTCGATGTCCGGGTTGGCGTTCCTCGCATACCCCTGGGCGAGGCCCACGAGGTAGCCGATCTGCCCGCCGAGGTTCGCGTTCTTCTTCGGCTTGTCGGGCATCGGGAAGATCTTGTACTTCGCGCGTTCGGCCGCGTCCATGTGCTTGTCCTTGACCTCCTGGTCGAGGATCCAGCCCCAGCGCTCCGTGGCGTTCTTGGTGTTCTGCTGGGCGGTGGCCGCCGGGTCGACCTCCGGCGCGCCGGCCGGGTCGAAATAGGTCGCGCCCTTGAGGAGCGAGGCGAGGAAGGCGCACTGGCTCGGGTCGAGATCCTTGGCGTCCTTGCCGTAGTACGTACGGGCCGCGGCCTGCAGGCCGTAGGCGCCGCGGCCGTAATAGGCGGTATTGAGATAGCCCGCCATGATCTCGCTCTTCTGCTTGGTCGCACCGACCTTGATGGAGATGAAGAGCTCTTTGAACTTACGGGTGATCGTCTGCGACTGGTCGTCGAGGCGGGCGTTCTTCACGTACTGCTGCGTGATGGTCGAGCCGCCCTGGGTCTGGCCGCCCTTCGCCATGTTCAGCACCGCGCGGGCGATGCCCTGGGGGTCGACGCCACTGTCGGTCTCGAACGTCTTGTTCTCGGCCGAGATGACGGCGTACCGCATCGCCGCCGGGATCTTCTCGTAGGGGATGATCTGGCGGTTGACCTCACCGCCGGTGGCGACCATCTGCGTGTTGTCCGCCCAGAAGTAGACGTTGTTCTGGGCCGTCGCCGCCCGGGCCACGTCCGGCACGCCCACCATGTAGTACGCCACACCGATGGCGACGACCAGCAGACCGAAGCAGCTCAGACAGCAGGCGCCGACCAGCTTCCAGGACGGCATCCAGCGGCGCCATCCGTGCTTGCCGTAGCGGGGGTAGTCGATGAACCGCTTCTTGGGCGGCCGGCCTCCGCCCGCGCCACCCCGGCCCGCCCGGCGCCCCGGCCCGCCAGGAGGGCCGCCGGCGTCCGCTGCACGCCTACGGCCGCCACCCCGCTGAGCCCGGCGCGCCTCGGCCCGCCCGCCGTAGGCCGACTCCTCCGCGTTCGGCGCCGACGGCGCCCCGTACCCATCGGACGGCGACTGAGCCGCTCTGCGGCCGGGGGGCTGCTGCGCGGCGCGCCGGGCAGCAGCACGTCCACCGCCCTGAGGCTGCGGCGGTTTGCGACGGTGCTCGCTCATCGAACAACTACTCCTCGGGCAGGCGAGAGCGCCTGGAAACGGCAGCTGGGTTCCTGTCCCCCCGATGTGCGGAGCGCCCCTGTGAAGGGCGCGTCCACGCTGCATCCCGTGTGCCGATGGCGCTGAACACGCCGACGCCCCCTGACGTCACTCGGCACACAGTGGTCTGCATGGCGCACAGACTACGCACGCCCAAAACCGCCCCAGGGCCGAAGTTCACCCCAAATCAGGCAAGTTGCTGCCTATGAATTGACGATGTGACGCCGTTCACCATGGCCCCTCTTGTCGCAGCCGCGACTCGGCTCTATCGTGCTGATGTATCGAGTCGATACATCAGCACGGCATAAAGGTCCCCGACGACCGAGGAGGCGAAGGATGAGCAGGCGCTCCGGCATCCTCGAATTCGCCGTACTCGGCCTGCTCCGCGAGGCCCCGATGCACGGTTACGAACTGCGCAAGCGGCTCAACACCTCGTTGGGGATCTTCCGGGCCTTCAGTTACGGGACCCTCTATCCCTGCCTCAAGACGCTGGTCTCCAACGGCTGGTTGATCGAGGAGCCGGGCAGCGCTCCCGAGGATGCGCTCGCCGCTTCACTCGCAGGGCGCCGCGCCAAGATCGTCTACCGGTTGACGGCGGAAGGTAAGGAGCACTTCGAGGAGCTGCTCTCCCACACCGGCCCCGACACCTGGGAGGACGAGCACTTCGCCGCCCGTTTCGCCTTCTTCGGCCAGACGGAGCGAGAGGTGCGGATGCGCGTGCTGGAAGGTCGTCGCAGTCGGCTGGAGGAGCGCCTCGAGAAGATGCGTGCCTCCCTGGCCCGTACGCGCGAGCGCCTGGACGACTACACGCTTGAGCTGCAGCGCCACGGCATGGAGTCCGTGGAGCGCGAAGTGCGCTGGCTGAACGAGCTCATCGAGAGCGAGCGGGCGGGACGGGATCAGCGATCCGGCTCCGCCACCGGCTCGGCTCAGCAGGACCACACATCAGGAGAGACGGGCGGCCTGCCCCGGCACCGGGACAGCACCCGGCCGGATCCGTCCGAGGACACCGCCAACTGAAGGCCTGCGTTCGCAGGACTTCGAAGATCACACAGGGAGCAACCGGAATGGGTTCGGTTCGCGTAGCCATCGTCGGCGTGGGCAACTGCGCCGCCTCGCTGGTGCAGGGCGTCGAGTACTACAAGGACGCCGACCCGGCCACCAAGGTCCCGGGTCTGATGCACGTCCAGTTCGGCGACTACCACGTCGGTGACGTGGAGTTCGTCGCCGCGTTCGACGTCGACGCCAAGAAGGTCGGCCTCGACCTCTCTGACGCCATCGGTGCCAGCGAGAACAACACCATCAAGATCTGCGACGTCCCCAACAAGGGCGTCACGGTCCAGCGCGGCCACACCCTGGACGGTCTCGGTAAGTACTACCGCATGACCATCGAGGAATCCGCCGAGGCTCCGGTCGACGTCGTCCAGATTCTCAAGGACAAGCAGGTCGACGTTCTGGTCTGCTACCTGCCGGTCGGTTCCGAGGACGCTGCGAAGTTCTACGCGCAGTGCGCCATCGACGCCAAGGTCGCGTTCGTCAACGCCCTCCCGGTCTTCATCGCCGGCACCAAGGAGTGGGCGGACAAGTTCACCGAGGCGGGCGTTCCGATCGTCGGCGACGACATCAAGTCGCAGGTCGGCGCCACCATCACGCACCGCGTGATGGCGAAGCTGTTCGAAGACCGCGGTGTCCGTCTTGAGCGCACCATGCAGCTCAACGTCGGCGGCAACATGGACTTCAAGAACATGCTGGAGCGCGACCGCCTCGAGTCCAAGAAGATCTCGAAGACGCAGGCCGTCACCTCGCAGATCCCCGACCGCGACATGGGCGAGAAGAACGTCCACATCGGTCCGTCGGACTACGTGGCCTGGCTGGACGACCGCAAGTGGGCGTACGTGCGCCTCGAGGGCCGTGCCTTCGGTGACGTTCCGCTGAACCTGGAGTACAAGCTCGAGGTCTGGGACTCCCCGAACTCCGCGGGTGTCATCATCGACGCCCTGCGCGCCGCGAAGATCGCCAAGGACCGCGGCATCGGCGGCCCGATCCTGTCGGCGTCGAGCTACTTCATGAAGTCCCCGCCGGTCCAGTACTTCGACGACGAGGCCTTCGCCAACGTCGAGAAGTTCATCAAGGGCGAGGTCGAGCGCTAGAGCTCGCACCCCTGAGGACTGCTGAGGGTCCCCGTGTGCCATGTGCGCCCGGGGGCCCTTGGCGTGTGTGACGCTTGCCCACATGCCCGTCGTACGTGATCTGCGCGTGCTCCTGCGTCTGAAGGAATTCCGGCATCTGCTGGCCGTACGGCTGCTGTCCCAGGCCGCGGACGGCGTGTACCAGGTCGCCCTCGCCACGTACGTCGTCTTCTCCCCCGAGAAACAGACCTCGCCCGGCGCGATCGCCTCCGCCATGGCCGTCCTGCTGCTCCCGTACTCACTCGTCGGCCCCTTCGCGGGCGTCCTCCTCGACCGCTGGCGCCGTCGGCAGGTCTTCCTGTACGGGAACCTCCTGCGAGCCGTCCTCGCCGGCTGCACCGCACTGCTCGTCATCGGATCCGCGCCCGAATGGCTGTTCTACGCCTCCGCGCTCGCCGTGACGGCCGTCAACCGCTTCGTTCTCGCCGGTCTCTCAGCCTCGCTGCCGCGGGTGGTCGACGCCGAGCGCCTCGTCATGGCCAACTCGCTCTCCCCGACAGCCGGAACACTGGCTGCCACTGCGGGCGGCGGGCTGGCCTTCGCGCTGCGCCTGGTGATCGACGCTAACGCGGTGACCGTCGTCCTCGGCGCCGTCCTCTATCTCTGCGCGTCGCTCGCCTCCCTGCGCCTGCCGCCCGGCCTGCTCGGGCCCGACCCCAAAGCTGTGCAGCCCGGCCTGGCCGCGGTGATCCGCTCCACGGCGCGCGGACTGGCCGACGGCGTACGGCACTTGAACGCACGCAGATCGGCAGCGCGGGTCCTCATCGCGATGACGCTGATGCGGTTCTGCTACGGGGCACTGACGGTGATGCTGTTGATGCTCTGCCGGTACGCCTGGGCGAAGGAGCCGGGGAACGGGGGCCCGGCCGGCGGTCTCGCGCTGCTCGGGCTCGCCGTGGCCGTCTCGGGAGCGGGCTTCTTCGCGGCGGCCGTCATAACCCCGTGGGCGGTGGCACGGCTCGGCCAGTATCGCTGGATCGTGGTGTGCTCGGCCACCGCCGCGGTGCTCGAACCGGCGCTCGGCCTGCCCTTCGAACCCGTGCCGATGCTGATCGCCGCCTTTGTCCTCGGCCTGGTCACCCAGGGCGCGAAGATCACCACCGACACCGTGATCCAGTCTTCGGTGGACGACTCCTTCCGGGGCCGGATCTTCTCCCTGTACGACGTGCTGTTCAACATGGCCTTCGTCGGCGCTGCGGCCGTAGCCGCCCTGATGCTCCCGCCGGACGGCCGCTCGGCCGCCCTCGTCATCACGGTGTCCGTCATCTACGCGGCGGTAGCGGCCTTTATGACCAGGTTTCGCGTCCCTGAGTGTCACATCGGGGCCACAGAATGACCTGCGGTGTCTGCGTTGCTCTGGGGGCCCGCTAACTTACGGGCGTCATACATCGCCAGCATTTTCGAGGGGACCCTCTCAGTGACCACGCCGCCCCAGGGCCAGAACCCGTACGCCCAGAACCCCGACGCTCCGTACGGGCAGAACGCTCCGTACGGGCAGCCTGGGCAGCCCGGGCCCTACGGCCAGCCCGGCCAGCCTGGCCAGCCCGGCTGGCCGCCGCAGGGCGCGCCCTACCAGGGTGTCCCGATGGCACCGCAGGGCACACCGACCCGCAGCGGCGGCAAGACCGCGCTCAAGGTGATCGGCGCCGTCATCGGCCTGGTCGTCATAGCCGGCGGCTGGTATCTGAACCAGAACAGCGAAGACGCCAAGAAGCTGGCCGTCGGCGACTGCCTGTACAACAAGGGCACCGACAACAGCCCCGACATCCAGCAGGTGAGCTGCACGGACGCCAAGGCGACCCACAAGGTGCTCAAGAAGAGCCCGGGCGCCAGCCTTCCCTCGCTGACCTGCCAGAACGTCACGGGGACCACGGCGGCCTTCACCTGGAAGGAAAAGAGCGACTCCTTCACCCTCTGCCTGGGCGACGCCAAGTAGCACGCATGACGAAGGGGCGGTGTTTCACGTGAAACACCGCCCCTTCGTCATGCCGTCAGCCGGTCATGTTTCACGTGAAACATGGCCTCAGCCCTGCGCCGCCCACCACTCCTTGAGTGCCGCGACGGCCGCATCGTGCTCCATCGGCCCGTTCTCGAGACGCAGCTCCAGCAGGTGCTTGTACGCCTGCCCGATCGCCGGACCGGGGCCGATGCCCAGGATCTGCATGATCTGGTTGCCGTCCAGATCGGGCCGGATCGAGTCCAGCTCCTCCTGCTGCTGAAGCTCGGCGATCCGCTCCTCCAGGCCGTCGTAGGCCCGCGACAGCTCACTCGCCTTGCGCTTGTTGCGCGTAGTGCAGTCCGAGCGGGTCAGCTTGTGCAGCCGGTCGAGGAGCGGGCCCGCGTCGCGGACGTACCGTCGCACCGCCGAGTCGGTCCACTCCCCGGTCCCGTAGCCGTGGAAGCGCAGATGCAGCTCCACCAAGTGCGCGACGTCCTTGACCATCTCGTTCGAGTACTTCAGCGCGGTCATCCGCTTCTTGGTCATCTTCGCGCCGACCACCTCGTGGTGGTGGAAGGAGACCCGGCCGTCCGACTCGAACCGCCGTGTCCTCGGCTTGCCGATGTCGTGCAGCAGCGCCGCGAGCCGCAGCACCAGGTCCGGACCGTCCTGCTCCAGGTCGATCGCCTGGTCAAGGACCGTCAGCGAGTGCTCGTAGACGTCCTTGTGCCGGTGGTGCTCGTCGCTCTCCAGACGCAGCGCGGGCAGCTCCGGGAGTACGTGGTCGGCGAGCCCGGTGTCAACGAGCAGCCGCAGACCCTTCTTCGGGTGCGTGGAGACCAGCAGCTTGTTCAGCTCGTCCCGCACGCGCTCGGCGGAGACGATCTCGATGCGGCCCGACATCTCCGTCATGGCGGTGACGACCTCGGGGGCCACCTCGAAGTCGAGCTGCGCGGCGAAGCGCGCGGCCCTCATCATGCGCAGCGGGTCGTCGGAGAAGGACTCCTCGGGCGTTCCCGGCGTGCGGAGCACCCGTGCGGCCAGGTCTTCCAGGCCCCCGTGCGGGTCGACGAACTCCTTCTGCGGCAGCGCCACCGCCATCGCGTTGACGGTGAAGTCGCGGCGGACGAGGTCTTCCTCGATGGAGTCGCCGTAGGACACCTCGGGCTTGCGCGACGTCCGGTCGTACGCCTCGGAGCGGTACGTCGTCACCTCGATGAGGTAACCATCCTTCTGGCAGCCGACCGTGCCGAAGGCGATCCCGACCTCCCAGACCGCGTCCGCCCAGGGCCGCACGATCTTCAGAACGTCCTCGGGGCGGGCGTCGGTCGTGAAGTCCAGGTCGTTGCCGAGCCGCCCGAGCAGCGCGTCACGGACCGAGCCGCCGACAAGGGCAAGCGAGAACCCCGCCTCCTCGAATCGGTTGGCGAGATCGTCCGCTACAGGGGACACCCGCAGCAGTTCACTCACCGCGCGGCGCTGCACCTGGCTCAGTGCACTGGGATTGTCTTCGTTGGCGTTCGGCACAACAGAAAAGGGTACGTGGCCCGGCCGACCGGGGCGTCATTCTTATTGCGGGCCCCCGATATGCGGGCAGGCCCGTCGGTACGGCAATCTTCCGATCATGTGGAGCAGTCCGCGGCACTTCGCCACAGTGCGCATCGTTACCATGCGTGGACGCAGCAACCGACAGCGACGACAGCGAGGGACGGGCGAGCGCGTGGCCGAGGCGGCAGATTCCCAGGGGATGACTCCCTCTCCTGCCCACCGGTGGCTGCGCCGCACGGCGGCACTGCTCGTCGGCGCCCCGCTGTTCGCGGGCCTGCTGTCCGCCACGGCCACCCCGGCGGCGCAGGCCGAGGACAGCACCTCGACGCAGAACGTCCAGGTGTCACTCGACTCGGTGGCCCCCAAGGCCCCCGTCAAAAGCGACACCCTGACGATCTCCGGAAGGGTCACCAACAAGGGCAGGCAGGCCGTCACCGGCGCCCATGTGGGGCTGAGGGTGGGGCCGAAACTGTCCGGACGTACCGCGATCGACGAGGCGGCCACCCGCACCGGGTACTCCCCGAGCAGCGACGCGGCGGAGATCGGCGACGGGTACACCGTCAAGTTCGACAAGCTGGACACCGGGATCAGCCAGGACTTCACCCTGTCCGTGCCGGTCTCCAAGCTGAGCCTCGGCGAGGACGGCGTCTACCAGCTCGGCGTCTCCGTGTCGGGCCAGACCGCGAACCAGCGGTACGACCAGGTGCTCGGCATCCAGCGGACCTTCCTGCCGTGGCAGCCGGAGGCCACCGAGGGCAAGAAGAGCCAGCTCACCTTTCTGTGGCCGCTCGTCTCCTCGGCCCACCTCACCGCACAGACGGGCTCGGACGCCCAGCAGACGCCCGTCTTCACCGACGACTCCCTGGCGAAGGAGATCGGCCCCGGCGGCCAGCTGGAGCAGATGGTCTCGCTCGGCCGGCAACTGCCCGTGACCTGGGTGATCGACCCCGATCTGCTGGCCACCGTCGACGCGATGACCCGCAACTACAAGATCAAGGTCGGCGACAACCTGGTCGCCGGCACCGGCCAGGACGTGGCCAAGGAGTGGCTGAGTTCGCTGGAGGCGGCGGTCCAGGGCGAGAAGGTCGTCGCCCTCCCGTTCGCCGACCCCGATCTCGCCTCGCTCGCCCACCACGGCCGGGACGTCCCCGGCTCGCTGAGCCATCTCCAGAGCGCCACCGAGGTGGCACAGAAGACCATCGACACGATCCTCCACGTGACCCCGTCGGTCGACTACTCCTGGCCCGTGGACGGCGCCGTCGACCCGTCCATCGTCGATGTGGCCACGTCGGCCGGCGCGCACAACGTGATCGCGCGCAGCGACAGCCTGCGGGACGGCGCGGTCGCGTACGCTCCCACGGCGGCCCGGCCGATCGGCGGCGGCACCAACGCGATCGTCGCCGACGCCCGGCTCTCCACGGCCTTCCAGGGCGACATGTCTATGGCGGACACCTCGACGCTCGCGGTGCAGGAGTTCCTCGCGCAGACCCTCGCGATCACGCTGCAGGACACCGAAAAGCAGCGCAGCATCGTCGTGGCCCCGCAGCGGATGCCGACCGTCAGCCAGGCGCAGACGATGGCCGCCGCACTGCACGCGCTGGATCCGCAGCGCTGGACCCAGCCGCTCGACCTGTCGGGCGCCGCCACTGCCAAGCCCGATCCGCTCGCCACGACGAAGGTGCCCGGCGCCGGTGCCTACCCGGATTCGCTGCGCCAGCAGGAACTGCCGGTCAACGCCTTCCAGGACATGAAGAACACCCAGGGCACCCTGGACAAGTTCAAGGTGATCCTGACCGCACCCGACCGGGTGGTCACGCCCTTCGGCAACGCGATCAACCGGGAGATGTCGACGTCCTGGCGCGGCGACTCGGGCGGCGCGCAGAACTACCGCTCCGGCGTCCAGCTCTACCTGGACAGTCTGACGGACCAGGTCAATCTCATCCAGAAGTCGACCGCGACGATGTCGGGGCGCAGCGCCACCATCGCCGTCACCGTGCAGAACAAACTCGTGCAGGGCGTCGACCACCTGGTGCTGAGACTCCAGCCGAAGAGCCCGACCCGCCTGCAGCTGGGCCAGGACGGCGACGCGATCGGCGAACAGCCGGTGAAGGTGGACGGCGACCGCAGTCAGTCGGTGAAGTTCACCGCCATCGCCAACGCCAACGGTCCCGTGCCGGTGACCGCGCGCCTCTACACCGAGGACGGCACGCCGTACGGTGAGCCGATGGAGTTCACCGTCCAGGTCTCCGAGATCACTCCGACGGTGATGCTGGTCATCGCCGGCGGTGTCCTGCTGCTGGTGCTCGCGGGCATCAGGATGTACACCCATCGCAAGCGCTCCATGGCTCGTGAGGAATCCGAGGAGAACGGCGACCCCGGGCAGTCCAACGGTTCGCCGGGCACGGATCCCGGGCAGCCGAGTGACCCGGCACCGGACACCGGTCCGGAAAGCGGGGCCGCACCGGGCCCGGGTGAGAAAGTGGACCATTGAGCTATGTCGTGGCCGGTCGGCCGGGGACGATGAGGTGGGGTAACCATGAACGCGCCGTACGACGGTGACCGTGGGCAGGGCGCTGGCAGCGGTGCCGCGCCCTCCGGGGGCATGCCCCCGGCACCCGCCCAGCCCGGGCAGGTCCCGCCGCCGCAGTCCGCGCCGGACCCTTACGTCCAGGACGCGTACGCCTACGACCCGTACCGGTCCCAGGACCTGTCCGCCCAGGATCCGGTGACCGAGGCGCTCTACGACCGCGCGGCCCACCCGCCGCCGCCTCCGGGCACCTATACCGAGCAGCCGCCGCTCTACCAGCAGCCCGCCGCCCAGCAGTACGCGCCCGACCCACGGATCTGGGCGCAGACCCCGCCGCCCGAGCCCGAGGGGCCCTCGCGCCATCTGCCCTATGGCGACGCCGCCGGGAGCACGCAGTTCGTGGGCGTCGACGACCTGGTCACCCAGGCCGGCGAGGAACTCCCCGAGCAGGACGCGTTCGCCCACCTCTACCGGGACCAGCAGCAGGCGAGCCCGCCCCCGGCTCCCGCCGCGCCGGAGCCGGCTCCCGCGCCGCCCCGGAAGTCGGGCGGCCGCGCCTCCAGCCTGATGAAGTCCAGCGCCGTGATGGCGGCGGGCACCCTGGTGTCCCGCCTCACCGGCTTCGTACGCAGCCTGGTGATCACGGCAGCGCTGGGCGCCGCACTGCTCGGCGACACCTTCACCATCGCACTCACCCTGCCGACGATGATCTACATCCTCACCGTCGGCGGGGGCCTGAACTCGGTGTTCGTGCCCCAACTGGTCCGCTCCATGAAGGACGACGAGGATGGCGGCGAGGCCTACGCCAACCGCCTCCTGACGCTCGTCATGGTCGCGCTCGGCACCATCGTCGCCCTCGCGGTCCTCGGGGCGCCGCTGCTGATCCAGCTGATGTCGCCCACCATCGCCAACGACACGGCCGCCAACAGCGTCGCCGTCACGTTCGCCCGCTACTGCCTGCCCACGATCTTCTTCATGGGTGTGCACGTGGTGATGGGCCAGATCCTCAACGCCCGCGGGAAGTTCGGCGCGATGATGTGGACCCCGGTCCTCAACAACATCGTGATGATCTGCACGTTCGGCCTGTTCATCTGGGTCTACGGCACCTCCGCCCAGTCCCACATGGGTGTCCAGACGATCCCCCACGACGGTGTCCGGCTGCTCGGCATCGGCACCCTGCTGGGCCTGGTCGTGCAGGCGCTGGCGATGCTTCCCTACCTGTGGGAGACCGGCTTCCGCTTCCGGCCGCGCTTCGACTGGAAGGGCCACGGGCTCGGCAAGACGGTCAAGCTCGCCAAGTGGACCGTCATGTTCGTCCTGGCCAACCAGGCCGGAGTCATCGTCGTCACACGGCTCGCCACGGCGGCGGGCAAGGAATCCGGGCGTTCCGGCGCCGGTTTCCTCGCCTACTCCAACGCCCAGCTGATCTGGGGCATGCCGCAGGCCATCATCACGGTCTCCGTCATGGCCGCCCTGCTGCCGCGCATCTCACGCGCCGCACACGACAACGACCCGGGCGCGGTCCGCGACGACATCTCGCAGGGCCTGCGCAATTCCGCGGTCGCTATCGTGCCGGTCGCCTTCGCGTTCCTGGCGCTCGGCGTCCCCATGTGCACCCTGCTCTACGCCTCCAGCGGCGTCCAGGCCGCCCAGTCGATGGGCTTCATCCTGATGGCGTTCGCGCTCGGCCTGATTCCGTACTCCGTGCAGTACGTCGTGTTGCGCGGCTTCTACGCGTACGAGGACACCCGCACGCCGTTCTACAACACGGTCATCGTGGCGGCCGTCAATGCGGCCGTCTCGGCCGTCTGCTACGTAGTGCTGCCCGCCCGGTGGGCGGTCGTCGGCATGGCCGCCGCCTACGGTCTGGCCTACGCCGTGGGTGTCGGAGTGGCCTGGCGGCGGCTGCGCAACCGGCTGGGCGGCGACCTGGACGGCGCACACGTCCTGCGTACGTACGCGCGCCTCTGCCTCGCCGCCGTGCCGGCCGCGCTGGCCGCTGGCGCGGTCAGCTTCGGTCTGCTGAAGTTCCTGGGCGAGGGCGCGGGAGGGTCGGTCGTGGCGCTGGTCGTCGGCGGTGCCGTCCTGCTCGGCGTGTTCTTCGTGGCGGCCAAGCGGATGCGCATCCAGGAGCTCAACGCCATGGTCGGAATGGTGCGCGGCCGCCTCGGCCGCTGAGGCCGGAGCCCGCGCACAACCATCGTCGGCGACCGCGTGTCGTGCATAGTGCCGGACTGTGGGCACAATTGGCATGACTTTGCATGGCTGGCCGACAGCACGCAACGGATGGGGAGGCAGGAGCGACGGTGGCGGAACGTAGCACGGCTGCCGTCGACGTGGCCGACAACAGCGGCGACAACCCGCTGACCGCCAAGGCGGACAAGGCGACGACCGACGGAGTGACGGAGTCCATCGACACTGCAGACACGGCGGAGCAGAGCACGAACGGCACCGGCGGCGAGCGCAAGGCCACTGAGCCGTCCATCGCTACGCCCGAACTGCACAGCGGTCACAAGCTGGCCAGACGCTACCGCCTCGAGGAGTGCGTCACCCGTCTGGACGGTTTCAGCAGCTGGCGTGCGGTCGACGAGAAACTCCGCCGGGCGGTCGGCGTCCACCTGCTGCCCGCCGATCACCCGCGGGCGCGCTCCGTACTGGCCGCCGCCCGGTCCTCCGCGCTGCTCGGCGACCCACGCTTCGTGCAGGTCCTGGACGCCGTCGAGGAGAACGACCTCGTCTACGTCGTCCACGAGTGGCTGCCGGACGCCACCGAGCTCACCGCCCTGCTCGCCCTCGGCCCGCTGGAGGCGCACGACGCCTACCAGATGGTCACCCAGGTCTCGCAGGCCATGTCTGCCGCCCACCGCGAGGGCCTCGCCCACCTCCGGCTCACCCCGAGCGCGGTGCTGCGGACCTCCACCGGGCAGTACCGCATCCGGGGTCTCGCCGTCGCCGCCGCGCTGCGCGGCATCAGCTCCGACACCCCGCAGCGCACCGACACCGAAGCCATCGGCGCCCTGCTGTACGCCGCGCTCACCCAGCGCTGGCCGTACGAGAGCGACGCCTACGGCCTGCACGGGCTGCCCAAGGGCGTCGGTCTGATCGCCCCCGACCAGGTACGGGCGGGTGTCCACCGGGGTCTCTCCGAGCTCGCCATGCGTGCCCTGGTCAACGACGGGGCCACGGCGTCCCGCCAGGAGCCGCCCTGCACCACCCCGGACGAACTGGTCAAGGCCGTCGGGGAGATGCCGCGCATCCGCCCGCCGGAGCCCGCGTTCACCGCGCCCCCCGAGTACCAGCGCACCACCTACCAGCAGGGCACCTACGGCCGCCCCGCCGGTCCCGGAACAGCCCCCCAGCCCGTGGCGGCTCCGCCGGCGCCGCTCCAGGGCCGCACCGGCAAGGCACTCAAGTGGGGCGTCTCGGCCCTGCTGATCGCCGCCCTGGGTCTCGGCAGCTGGCAGCTGGCGGACACCCTGCTCCACCGCGACAAGGGGTCCAACGAAACGGGCAATACCCAGACGACGGACCACGGCGACGGCGACAAGCCGAAGGCTCCCGCCCCGATCAAGATCCAGGACGCCGAGGAGTACGCCCCGGACGGATCGCCCCAGAACGCGGCCGACGTGAAGAACACCTACGACGGCGATACGTCCACCTATTGGCGCACCAAGAGTTTTGTCGACGGCCCCGACCTGGTGCCGTCGGTGAAGGCAGGGGTCGGCATCGTCTACGACCTCGGCTCGGCCAAGAACGTCTCGACCGCGTCGATACTGTTGCGCTACGGCGGGGACCACACCACCATCACGCTGTACGCGACGGACTCGCTGTCCCCGTCGACAACGGTCGGGGAGATGAAGAAGATCGCCACGACCCGGACCAGCGGCACCCAGGCCGACCTCAAGGCGAGCTCTCCGGTCTCATCGCGGTATGTACTGCTCTGGATCACGGCGATGCCCGAATCGCCCGAGGACCGGTACAGCCACGCGGGGCACAAGCAGGCCATCACGGATGTGAAGTTCGCCGGCTGACCGAATGGCAGGGGGAGGGGCTCACCGTTGGACGAGGCCACACTGGGCGACCTGAGCGACCAGGACCTACTGGCGCGCCATGTGGACGGCGACCCCCACGCCTTCGGTGAACTCGTGCGGCGTCACCGCGACCGGCTCTGGGCGGTGGCGCTGCGCACCCTGGGCGACCGCGAGGAGGCCGCTGACGCCGTCCAGGACGCCCTCGTCTCCGCCTATCGTGCCGCGCACACCTTCCGTGGGCAGTCGGCCGTCACCACCTGGCTGCACCGCATCACGGTGAACGCCTGTCTCGACCGTGCCCGCAAGGCGGCTTCCCGCAAGACGTCCCCGGTCGACGATCCCGAGCGCCTTGAGCAGCTCATCGAGCCGCACGAGTCGGCCGAAGCCCCAGCCGAGCGTCAGGACCTGCACCGCCAGCTCATCGAGGCACTGGGGACCCTCCCTCCTGACCAGCGCGCCGCCCTCGTACTGGTCGACATGCAGGGCTATCCGGTGGCGGAGGCGGCCCGCATGCTCGATGTCCCCACCGGCACCGTGAAAAGCCGCTGTGCACGGGGGCGCGCACGGCTGGTGCCGCTGCTCACTCATCTGCGCGGTGACGCGGGGGGTAGCAGTGAGTCCGGTGGGGGAAGGAACCGGACGCCGGGGACATCCGTCCCACCGGCGTCGGGCACAGACAACGCAGGACCGAGCGATTCGGCTGCCGTGAAGGGCGGAGGTGGGCGCGCGTGACATCCACGACCGGAACGACACAACACCCGGACGTCTCGGAGATCTCCGAACTCACCGAGGGCATTCTGCCGCCGTCCCGTACGGCGGACGTCCGCAGGCACCTCCAGGACTGCGCCCTCTGCGCCGATGTACGGGCCTCGCTCGAAGAGATCCGTGATCTGCTCGGCACGCTGCCCGGGCCGCAGCGGATGCCCGCCGATGTGGCGGGGCGCATCGATGCGGCGCTCGCCGCAGAGGCGCTGCTCAACGCTACGGCCCCCGAGGACACCGCGCGTGAAACGACGCATGTTTCACGTGAAACACCCGCCACCGCGAGCGAGCCGACGGCCGATCCTGCCCCGGCCGCTGCACGGCCCGACGCTCCCGTGGTTGACCGCCCCGCCGGGCGCGGCCGAGCCGCCACCGGCCCCGGCCGCTCCGCCAAGGCACGTCGCCGCCGTACGGCCGTGCTCAGCGCCGTGCTCGGCGCCGCGGCCATCGGCGCGGGGATCTTCTTCGTGCAGAGCGACCAGGCACCCTCGTCCTCCTCCAGGGCCAACGCCAACGCGTCCGGTACGCCCCGGCCCAGCGGCAACGTGTTCGCATCGGACACGCTCGAAGGGCGGGTCCAGTCGCTGCTGGCATCCCAGCACGGCGGCCAGACCGCGCAGAGCGCCCCCTCGGCCAAGATCGCGCCGTCAACGAAGAAGGCACCCAACGACGAGAACGCGGGGGACGGGGTCCGGTCCGCCGTCAGCGTGCCGTCCTGTGTCCAGGAAGGCACCGGGCGTCCTTCCCAATCTCCTCTGGCGGCCGAGCAGGGCACGTACGAGGGAACCAAGGCGTATCTCGTCGTGCTGCCCGACCGGGCGAACCCCGCCAACGTGGAGGCGTACGTCGTTGACGCCACCTGCGTGACCGCCACGCCCCCGGCTCAGGGAAAGCTGTTGCTGACACACTCCTATCCCCGCCCCTGAGACAGGGCGCAAGCCGAGTCTCCGTGCCGCCCGTCCGGCTCGGGAATGCATCCCCCGTAGGATCCGTTGGGTGGGGTGAGAGTCCTGGACCGGGGCCCCGACAGGCAGCAGGCAGTCCGCAGAGACGAGGAAGAAACCCGTGAGCGACGTCCGTAACGTGATCATCATTGGCTCGGGCCCGGCCGGATACACGGCCGCGCTGTACACCGCACGTGCGTCGCTGAAGCCGCTGGTGTTCGAGGGCGCCGTCACCGCCGGCGGTGCGCTGATGAACACCACGGAGGTGGAGAACTTCCCGGGCTTCCAGGACGGCATCATGGGCCCCGAGCTCATGGACAACATGCGCGGCCAGGCCGAGCGCTTCGGCGCCGAGCTGGTTCCGGACGATGTCGTCGCCGTCGACCTGACCGGTGACATCAAGACCGTCACGGACACCGCGGGCACCGTCCACCGGGCCAAGGCCGTCATCGTCACCACCGGCTCGCAGCACCGCAAGCTGGGCCTGGCCAACGAGGACAAGCTGTCCGGCCGCGGCGTCTCGTGGTGCGCCACCTGCGACGGCTTCTTCTTCAAGGACCAGGACATCGCCGTGGTCGGCGGTGGCGACACCGCAATGGAGGAAGCGACCTTCCTCTCGCGCTTCGCCAAGTCCGTCACGATCGTCCACCGCCGCGACAGCCTGCGCGCTTCCAAGGCGATGCAGGAGCGTGCCTTCGCCGACGAGAAGATCAAGTTCGCCTGGGACAGCGAGGTCGCCGAGATCCACGGTGACCAGAAGCTCTCCGGTCTGACCCTGCGCAACACCAAGACCGGCGAGACCTCCCCGCTGCCGGTGACCGGTCTCTTCATCGCCGTGGGCCACGACCCGCGCACCGAGCTCTTCAAGGGCCAGCTCGACCTGGACGACGAGGGCTACCTGAACGTCGACGCCCCGTCGACCCGCACCAACCTGACGGGGGTCTTCGGCGCCGGCGATGTCGTCGACCACACCTACCGGCAGGCCATCACGGCCGCCGGCACCGGCTGCTCCGCCGCCTTGGACGCAGAGCGCTTCCTCGCCGCCCTCGCCGACGGCGAGAAGGCCGCAGCCACCGTCTGAGCCTTCCTTCCAGCTTCTCCCTTCCCCTCCCACACCCCCTTAGGAGACTGCCGTGGCCGGCACCCTGAAGAACGTCACCGACGCCGACTTCGATGAGGTCGTCCTCAAGAGCGACAAGCCCGTCCTCGTGGACTTCTGGGCCGCGTGGTGCGGCCCGTGCCGCCAGATCGCTCCGTCGCTGGAGGCCATCGCCGCCGAGCACGGCGACGAGATCGAGATCGTCAAGCTCAACATCGACGAGAACCCGGCGACCGCCGCCAAGTACGGCGTGATGTCGATCCCGACCCTCAACGTCTACCAGGGCGGCGAGGTCGCCAAGACGATCGTCGGCGCCAAGCCGAAGGCGGCGCTCCTGCGTGACCTCGACGGCTTCATCGGCGAGAAGTAAGTCTCCACTCGCTCGTTGTTTCACGTGAAACGGGCCCGCCCCCTTGAGGGGGCGGGCCCGTTTCACGTGAAGTCGACTCCTACAGCGGCCTCAGCGCGGGTTCCTTCTGAACTGCGCCCAGCAGTCGGTCCAGGGCCAGTTCGACGTCTTCCTTCCAGGACAGCGTCGTGCGCAGTTCGAGCCGCATGCGCGGATGCCTCGGATGCGGCCGTACGGTCTTGAACCCCACCGCCAGCAGATGGTCCGCCGGAAGCACACAGGCGGGCTCCCGCCAACGGGCGTCTCCGAACGCCTCGATGGCCTTCACGCCCCGGCGCAGCAGATCCTTGGCGACCGTCTGCACCATCACTCTCCCCAGCCCCTGCCCCTGATAGCCCGGCATGATCCACCCGGTCATCAGCAGTACGGCGTCGGCGGACACCGGGCTGGTGGGGAAGGCCGTGGCCCGGGGCACGTAGGCCGGGGGCGCGTAGAGCACGTAACCGACCGGAATGTCATCGACATAGACGACCCGTCCGCAGGAGCCCCATTCCAGGAGCACGGCGGAGATCCAGGCCTCCTTCTCCAGTTCGGGCCGGCCGGCCTTTAACGCGGCCTCTCCGCTGACCGGGTCGAGTTCCCAGAAGACACAGGAGCGGCAACGCTTGGGGAGGTCCGGAAGGTTGTCCAGCGTGAGCGGTACGAGCCGACGCCCCATGAAGGCTGTTCCTCACTTCCCTCGCCTGCTGCACCCCGCGCGGCTGTCAGCGCGCCCCGCTCCCGGAGCAGGCTCCCGACGAATCCGCCGACGGCCCCGAGGCCAAGACCCGCTGTCACCAGTTGAGTGCGGCTCACCGTTCGCATGGCCTCGCGCCCCCTAGAAGGTGGATCAAGGTGGATGTGCCATACCAGTACGCATCGTATCCACCCGGTCATGGCGGGGATAGCGTCCGCATGCAAAGGGCGGGTCGTGTTCCGGTAGGAACCGGAACACGACCCGCCCTCAAGCGGCGCCGCACGGATTCAGCTGTCGCCGTCCTCCGAGGCGTCCTCGGCGAGCCCCTTCTCCAGGACCCGCCCCTCGCCCGGGGCGAGGGTGCCGAGAATCCTCTCCAGATCGTCTATCGAGGCGAACTCGACGACGATCTTTCCCTTCTTCTGGCCCAGATCGACCTTCACCCGCGTCTCGAAGCGGTCCGAGAGCCGGTTGGCCAGATCCGAGAGAGCGGGCGACAGACGCGTTCCTGCCCTCGGCCCCTTGGCCTTGGGAGCGGCCTGAGGCTCCGAGGACATCAGGCTGACGATCTCCTCGACCGCCCGCACCGAGAGTCCCTCCGCCACGATGCGGTGGGCCAGCCGGTCCTGCTCCCCGGTGTCCTCCACCGAGAGCAGCGCCCGGGCATGGCCCGCCGAGATGACACCGGCGGCGACCCTGCGCTGCACGGGCGGCGAAAGACGCAGCAGCCGCAGCGTGTTGGAGACCTGCGGCCGCGAGCGGCCGATGCGGTCCGCCAGCTGGTCATGGGTGCACTTGAAGTCCCGGAGCAACTGGTCGTAGGCGGCAGCCTCTTCCAGCGGGTTCAGCTGGGCCCGGTGGAGGTTCTCCAGAAGGGCGTCGAGAAGGAGCTTCTCATCGTCGGTGTCCCGGACGATGGCAGGGATCCGCTCAAGTCCAGCCTCACGGCAGGACCTCCAGCGCCGCTCGCCCATGATGAGCTCGTAGCGCTCGGGGCCAGTCTGCCGGACGACGACGGGCTGGAGAAGCCCGACTTCCTTGATGGAGGTGACCAGTTCGGCGAGAGCATCCTCGTCGAACACCTCACGCGGCTGGCGCGGGTTGGGCGTGATCGAGTCGATCGGCAGCTCGGCGAAGAACGCACCGGCCGACGACACCAGTTCCGGTGCGGCCTCGGGCTCGGGCAGCGATGTTTCACGTGAAACAGAAGCCGCCGGCAGCGTCGCCACCTTCGCGGCCGCCACCCCCCGCTCCGCAGTCAGCAGCGGCACCGAAGACGGAGACGTGGAAGCCGTCCTCACCGAGGAGCCCGGCTTCTCCTGCGAGGCGGTAGGGATCAGCGCACCGAGCCCACGCCCCAATCCTCTACGTCGCTCACTCACTGGATCCCCTCCGACATGCTGTGCTGGTTGTTCTGGCTGACCACATGCGCGTGCGTGGGGTCGTACTGCACACCGACACCGCGCAGGGCGATCTCGCGGGCAGCTTCTAGGTACGAGAGCGAGCCGCTGGAGCCCGGGTCGTACGTGAGCACCGTCTGTCCGTAGCTCGGCGCCTCGGAGATGCGGACCGAACGCGGGATGCTGGTCCGCAGCACTTCTTTGCCGAAGTGGCTGCGCACCTCGTCGGCCACCTGCGAGGCGAGCCTGGTCCGGCCGTCGTACATGGTGAGAAGAATCGTCGACACATGCAGCGCCGGATTCAGATGGCCTCGCACCAGATCGACGTTCCTCAGCAACTGGCCAAGACCCTCCAGCGCGTAGTACTCGCACTGGATCGGAATCAGGACCTCGGCCCCCGCGACCAGCGCGTTGACCGTCAACAGGCCCAGCGAAGGCGGGCAGTCGATGAGGATGTAGTCCAGCGGCTGCTCGTACGCCTGGATGGCGCGCTGCAACCGGCTCTCCCGAGCCACCAGGGACACGAGCTCGATCTCCGCACCGGCGAGATCGATCGTGGCGGGCGCGCAGAAGAGGCCCTCGACGTCCGGGACGGGCTGCACGACTTCGGCGAGCGGCCTGCTCTCGACCAGCACGTCATAGATCGAAGGGACTTCGGCGTGGTGGTCGATACCCAGTGCCGTCGAGGCGTTGCCCTGTGGATCGAGGTCGACCACCAGTACCCGCGCACCGTGCAGCGCAAGGGAAGCGGCGAGGTTGACCGTGGTGGTGGTCTTTCCTACGCCGCCCTTCTGGTTGGCAACGACCATGATTCGGGTCTGCTCCGGCCGGGGCAGACCCTCGCCGGCCCGGCCGAGAGCTTCCACCGCCAGCTGGGCAGCACGACCGATGGGGGTGTCGTCCATCGGGGGCGGTGTTTCACGTGAAACATCCTCCCCCGCCGATTCGGTACGGGGACCGGGGACCGGATCGGTCATCGGTCCCGCGATGTTGGCGTCGGACCGCAAGGATTCACTCTCCTCGACTTCAGGCTCGCAATAAGCAGAGCCTCCCATGTCTTCGGGGTCGTGAACCAGCGAGGCCCGGTCTTCTGTGGATGAATCCACCTCTGTGGACAACTCCGCAGCCCTCTCGGGGGACTCGGGGCCCCCTGCGAACGGTCTGCGGTCGCGCGACGAGGAAGCCGCACGGCCGCGGCTGATGATTCCATGCAGCAGTGAGCGACGTTTCACGTGAAACACGATGCATCCGCGCTCACCGGAGTCCGTTACGACACTCCGAAATGCGTACGTATGCCGCCTTCTATGGAGCATTCGCCCCCTGAACGCACCCACAAGGCACAGACTCCAGGGGGCAACGGCTCAGCGGCGGCGCCGGGTTCGGCTCGTCCTGGCGGCCTTGGCGCGCTTCGCGGCGAACCGCACACCACCCGGGCTCTCGCCGACCTCGACCCGTACGACCGTGGACAGCGGGTCCACGATGCCCTCGCCGACCTGAAGCACCGTGGTCTCCACCACACCGAGCTTGCTCAGGGCGGCGCGTGCACCGATGATCTCCTCCTCGGCCGTGTCGCCCTTGAGCGCCAGCATCTCGCCGTAGGGACGCAGCAGCGGAACGCCCCAGCCGGCCAGCCGGTCGAGCGGCGCCACCGCGCGGGCCGTCACCACGTGCACCGGCGGAACCTTGCCCAGCATCTCCTCGGCCCGGCCGCGGACCACGGTCACATGGTCGAGACCGAGGAGCTCCACGACCTCCTGGAGGAAATTGGTGCGCCGCAGCAGCGGTTCGAGCAGGGTGATCTTCAGGTCCGGCCGCACCAGCGCCAGCGGGATGCCGGGCAGGCCCGCACCCGAACCGACGTCGCAGACCGTGACGCCCTCCGGAACGACCTCGGAGAGCACCGCGCAGTTGAGCAGATGCCGCTCCCACAGACGCGGCACCTCACGCGGCCCGATGAGACCGCGCTTGACCCCCGCATCCGCGAGCAGCTCCGCATACCGCACGGCTTCCGGGAAGAACTCACCGAAAACCGCCCGCGCCACTTCCGGCGCCGGGGGAAGCTCCGCTGCTGCCTCTGCCTCCGTCACGGGGACCGTCCCTTCCCTACCTACGCATGACCGCACTGTGGCGGCTGACTATCAGGCTGACAAAGATCGGCCCCGCCTGCGAACAGACGGGGCCGAGAAAACTGGGACCGCTCAGGCGGGCAGCACGACGACGAAACGCTGGGGCTCCTCGCCCTCCGACTCGCTACGCAACCCCGCGGCCGCGACCGCGTCGTGCACGACCTTGCGCTCGAACGGCGTCATCGGGTCCAGCTTCACCGGCGCACCGGTGCTCTTCACCTCGTCCGCCGCCTTGGCACCCAGCTCGGCGAGCTCCGTGCGCTTCTTGGCCCGGTACCCCGCGATGTCCAGCATCAGCCGGCTGCGGTCCCCGGTCTCGCGGTGCACGGCGAGCCGCGTCAGCTCCTGGAGCGCCTCCAGCACCTCACCGTCGCGGCCCACGAGCTTCTGCAGATCACGGGTGCTGCTGTCGCTGATGATGGAGACCGCGGCACGGTCCGCCTCGACGTCCATGTCGATGTCGCCGTCGAGGTCGGCGATGTCGAGCAGGCCCTCGAGGTAATCGGCGGCGATCTCCCCTTCCTGCTCCAGGCGGGAAAGGGGGTCGACGCCCTCGGCGGCCGGAGAGGTGGTGCCTTCCGTCACGGGATGGACTCCTTCTTACTTCTTGGACGGGTGCTTGGGCCGCTGCTGACCCTTGCGCTGACCCGACTTGGCTCGCGCCTGGCCGGCGGTGGGCTTGCCCTGCTTCGGCTTGGCTTCCGGCTGGGGCTTCGCGTCCTGCGGTTCGGCCTTCTTCTCCTCGGACACCTCGTCCGCGGCGTCCCCGGAGTCCTTCGCCAGCGAGGTCTTCGCGGCCGCGTCGTCCTGCTGAGCCGCGGCCTGACGCTGCGCCTTGGTCTGCCGCTTCGGCTGCTGACGCTTCGGCGCCGCCCCCTCGGCCTCGGCGGCCGCGGTGTCGCTCTTCAGCACGCTGCCGTCGGCCTGGGCCGCGAAGCCCTGCTTGGACAGGCTGGTGATGAACTTGCGCTCGTTGTCGTTGCGGTCCGGACCCTTGGCCACGATCGCCTGGACGACGGCGAGCCGCCGCTTGCCGCGCACCTCACCGTGCACGGAGACGCTCTTGACCAGTCGCTCCAGGTAGTGCGCCTGAGCCTTGGAACCCGGCGTCGGGTTCTGGTTGATGACGTACATCTGCTGGCCCATGGTCCACACGTTGGTGGTCAGCCAGTAGACGAGGACACCGACGGGGAAGTTGATGCCCATCACGGCGAACATGACCGGGAAGACGTACATCAGCATCTTCTGCTGCTGCATGAACGGCGTCTTGACCGTCAGGTCCACGTTCTTCGTCATCAGCTGGCGCTGGGTGAAGAACTGCGAGGCCGACATCAGCACGATCATGATCGCGGTGACGACCCGGACGTCGGTGAGCGTGGCGCCGAGGGCCTCGACCTTGGACGCGCCGTCCGTGAACTTCGCGGCCAGCGGGGCACCGAGGATGTGGGCCTTCTGGGCGCTCTGCAGCAGCGGCTGGTTGATGACGCCGATGGTCTTGCCGTTGGCGATGCCGGCGAGCACGTGGTAGAGCGCGAAGAAGAACGGCGACTGGGCGAGGATCGGAAGGCACGAGGAGAGCGGGTTGGTACCCGTCTCCTTGTACAGCTTCATCATCTCTTCGGACTGTCGCTGCTTGTCGCTCTTGTAGCGCTCCTGGATCGCCTTCATCTTCGGCTGGAGCGCCTGCATGTTCCGGGTCGACTTGATCTGCTTCACGAAGAGCGGGATCAGGCAGATACGGATCAGCACCACGAGGGACACGATCGACAGGCCCCAGGCCCAGCCCGTGTCCGGCCCGAAGATCGCGCCGTACAACGTGTGGAACTGGACGATGACCCAGGAAACGGGCCAAGTGATAAAGCTGAACAGACTGGCAATCGTGTCCACTAATCAGGCTCCTTGAGCATTGGGCGGAGTCTCTGCGGCCGGGCTGGTCTCAGCGGCGGACGTCCCGCCCTTCCTGCCGCGCCAGGCAGCGCGCAACGCCTCGTGCCATCGAGGTCGTTTGCGCTCCGGTACGTAGTCCACGCCGCCCGGCGACCACGGATTGCACCGCAGAATGCGCCAGGCGGTCAGGGCAGTGCCTTTGACCGCGCCGTGCCGGTCGATCGCCGTATATCCATAGTGGGAACACGACGGGTAGTACCTGCAGACGGGCCCGAGGAGTGGGCTGATCGTCCACTGGTACAGCTTGATCAGGGCCAGCAGCGGGTACTTCATCGCGCGCCCCCTCCCAGCAGCCGCGAAAGAGCGGCGTCCAGGTCTCGGGCCAGCTGTGCATGGTCGGCATCACCCGCACCGGGCAACGCCCGTACGACCACCAGGCTACCGGCGGGCAGCTGGGTGAGCCGTTCACGCATCAGATGGCGAAGCCTGCGCTTCACCAGGTTGCGGACGACCGCTACGCCCACGGCCTTGCTGACAACGAAACCCGCACGCGTCGGGGGAGCGCTCTCCCCAGGCGCGTGCGGGTCCGTTGCACCGCTGCGTAGATGGACGACGAGGAGCGGGCGGCCGGCCCGGCGTCCTCGGCGTACCGCGGTCGCGAAGTCCTCGCGCCGCCTCAGCCGATTCTCGGTAGGCAGCACGTCATGACCTGTTCGCGATTACGCGGACAGGCTGGCGCGACCCTTGCCACGGCGGTTCGCGAGAATCGCGCGGCCGGCGCGGGTACGCATCCGCAGGCGGAAGCCGTGGGTCTTGGCGCGGCGACGGTTGTTCGGCTGGAAGGTGCGCTTGCTCACTCGGGGGCTCCAGAAATGATTCGTTGGCGGCGGGACATCGCCTGGCTGTCACCGTGCGCCCACGAGTAGCTCGCGTATACGCCCGTGTGCACCGCTTCACGATCACAGATCGTGATCTTTGCCCATCGGAGGCAGGCGGCAGCAGCCATCGACAACTCGACCTGGTTACGGTACGCGCGGCTACGCCATCCGGTCAAACCGGCGTCTTGACGGGGCCCACTGTGCACAGGCTGTGGACAACAACTTGAACCACGTCAGTGGCCCCGACTACCGTGGCTGAACTCCGAGAATCTTTTCCCCATCTGTCCTTGCCTGGCCGTCTGTGCCATCCCATCCCGTCCCGAGAACCACACATTCGTGGGACCTGCGAGAGAGCGTGCCCTGTGGCTGACGTACCTGCCGATCTTGCCGCAGTGTGGCCACGAGTGCTGGAGCATCTCCTCGGGGAGGGGCAGCAGGGCATCGAGCCCAAGGACAAGCAGTGGATCGAGCGCTGCCAGCCGCTCGCACTGGTGGCCGACACCGCCCTGCTCGCCGTCCCCAACGAATGGGGCAAGCGCGTCCTGGAGGGCCGGCTCGCCCCGCTGATCAGCGAGACCCTGAGCCGCGAGTGCGGCCGCACCATCCGGATCGCGATCACCGTCGACGACTCCGTGGGCGAGCCCGCGCCGCAGCCTCCGCAGCAGCAGCAGCCCCAGCGCTACCAGGACGACCCGTACGGCCGGCCCGCCGACGACGGGCTGCCCACGGTGCGCCCCGCCTACCCCGGCGAGTACCAGCAGCGTCCCGAGCCCGGCGCCTGGCCGCGCGCCCAGGAAGACCTCTGGCAGCAGCCCCGCCTCGGCGGCTTCCAGGACCGCGAGCCGTCCGGCGAGCAGTGGCGCGAGCCCTACGGCAGCCCCCGCCCGCAGCAGCCGCAGCACGACTACCGGTCACCGCAGCCGCCGGAGCGCCAGGAGCGGGGCCAGTACGAGCAGGACCGCGGCCAGTACGGACCGGACCGCCCGCAGTACGAGCAGCCCAAGCCGCAGCCGTACGAGCAACAGCGGCACGAACGGCATGAGCGGCCCGAGCGCCGGGATCTGCCGGACGGGCAGGCCCCGCAGCGCGGCGGCTCCGGTCATCTGGCGCCGTCCCCGTCCGGCGGGGCGCCCGCGCAGGGCGGTCCGGGCGAGCCGCACGCGCGGCTGAACCCGAAGTACCTCTTCGACACCTTCGTCATCGGCTCGTCGAACCGGTTCGCGCACGCCGCAGCCGTCGCAGTCGCCGAGGCGCCGGCCAAGGCGTACAACCCCCTGTTCATCTATGGGGAGTCGGGCCTCGGCAAGACCCATCTGCTGCACGCGATCGGGCACTACGCGCGCAGTCTGTATCCCGGCACACGGGTGCGGTACGTGAGCTCCGAGGAGTTCACCAACGAGTTCATCAACTCGATCCGCGACGGCAAGGGCGACACCTTCCGCAAGCGCTACCGCGATGTGGACATCCTCCTGGTCGACGACATCCAGTTCCTGGCGAGCAAGGAGTCGACGCAGGAGGAGTTCTTCCACACCTTCAACACGCTCCACAACGCCAACAAGCAGATCGTGCTGTCCTCGGACCGGCCGCCCAAGCAGCTGATGACCCTGGAGGACCGGCTGCGGAACCGTTTCGAGTGGGGCCTCACCACTGATGTGCAGCCGCCCGAGCTGGAGACGCGTATCGCGATCCTCCGTAAGAAGGCGGTGCAGGAGCAGCTCAACGCCCCGCCGGAGGTCCTGGAGTTCATCGCGTCCCGGATCTCGCGGAACATCCGCGAACTGGAGGGCGCGCTGATCCGGGTCACGGCGTTCGCCTCGCTCAACCGGCAGCCGGTGGACCTGGGGCTGACCGAGATCGTGCTGAAGGACCTGATCCCCGGCGGCGAGGACTCGGCGCCCGAGATCACCGCGAGCGCCATCATGGCGGCGACCGCCGACTACTTCGGTCTGACGGTGGAGGACCTCTGCGGATCCTCGCGCAGCCGGGTCCTGGTGACGGCCCGCCAGATCGCCATGTACCTGTGCCGCGAGCTCACCGACCTCTCGCTGCCCAAGATCGGGGCCCAGTTCGGCGGCCGCGACCATACGACGGTGATGCACGCGGACCGCAAGATCCGCGCGCTGATGGCGGAGCGCCGCTCCATCTACAACCAGGTCACCGAGCTCACCAACCGCATCAAGAACGGCTGACAGAGCCTCAGCGGACACACCCCGAAGGGCGCCCAGGGATCGATTCTCCGGGCGCCCTTCGGCGTTCCCGGACTCCGGTCCGGGCCCGTTCCGAGCCTTCGGGAGGCCCTCGGGAGGCCCCGGAATACGTGCGTACGGCTCCGAAGGAAGCGTGTGTACGAGGCCGACGGAGCCCCCGGTGTTCGAATACCGGCTGGTCAGAGGCGGTTCTCCACAGATCCGGGGACTTTCTTCCGTCCACACCCTGGGGACCGCGAAGTTGTCCAGATTGCTTCCACAGGCGTAGCGGCTGATACTCCATCACCCCAGGTCAACAGCCTGTGGATTTGTGGGCATCGTCGTTCCACAGCTTGTGGATGAAATCTCTGTCCACAGCCTGTGGGTGAAGTTGTCCACCGGCGACCCACAGGTCTTGATCCGTTGTCCCCAGCTTCAACCACGTTCTCCACACCCCTGTCCACTGTTCGGCAAGGAAACACCCGGGATCACTGGACCGAGTGAAAGCCGTCACACCAAGGAGGCGGGTTGGCCTGTGGGGAACGTGGGTAAAGCTGGGGACAGCCCTGGGGAGAAGTAGCCCCCTCCTGTGCATTGGTTGTGCAGAACTTTCGGGCGTCCACAGAAACCATGAGTTGTCCACCGGCTCCACCCACAGGGGCAGTGGACAAAAAACTGGGCGTGACCTGCGCAAACGGGGTTATCCACGGTTTCCACAGGCCCTACTACTACTCCCACTTAGAGTTAGCTCGGAATCCGCTTCGAAGTGGGGCCTGTGCACAACTGGCCGCCGGAGCTCCCGACACCGCTCGACGCGACTTGACCCCGACGCGCACCGAGTGTCAGCGGCGTACGTCAGACTGGTCCCCGGCGATACAGCCGACGACGAAAGCCAGCAGGGCGAGCCAGCAACAGCAGGAGGCGGTTCCGGTGAAGATCCGGGTGGAGCGCGATGTACTCGCGGAGGCGGTGGCCTGGGTGGCCCGCAGCCTCCCGGCCCGTCCGCCCGCGCCCGTACTCGCGGGCCTTCTTCTGAAGGCGGAGGACGGCGCGCTCAGCTTCTCCAGCTTCGACTACGAGGTCTCGGCGCGGGTCTCGGTCGACGCCGAGGTGGACGAGGACGGCACGGTGCTCGTCTCCGGCCGCCTCCTCGCCGACATCTGCCGCGCTCTCCCCAACCGCCCGGTGGAGATTTCCACCGACGGTGTACGGGCGACCGTGGTCTGCGGCTCCTCGCGATTCACCCTCCACACCCTTCCTGTGGAGGAGTACCCGGCGCTGCCGCAGATGCCGACCGCCACCGGCACCGTTCCCGGTGAGGTCTTCGCCTCCGCCGCCGCCCAAGTCGCCATCGCGGCCGGCCGCGACGACACGCTGCCCGTGCTGACCGGCGTCCGCATCGAGATCGAGGGCGACACGGTCACCCTGGCCTCCACCGACCGCTACCGCTTCGCGGTCCGCGAGTTCCTGTGGAAGCCGGAGAACCCGGACGCCTCCGCGGTCGCCCTGGTGCCCGCCAAGACGCTCCTGGACACCGCCAAGGCGCTCACCAGCGGCGACACGGTCACCCTGGCGCTCTCCGGCTCCGGCGCCGGTGAGGGCCTGATCGGCTTCGAGGGCGCGGGCCGCCGCACCACCACCCGCCTGCTCGAGGGCGACCTGCCGAAGTACCGGACGCTTTTCCCCACCGAGTTCAACTCGGTCGCGGTGATCGAGACCGCCCCCTTCGTCGAGGCCGTCAAGCGCGTGTCCCTGGTCGCCGAGCGCAACACCCCGGTGCGGCTCAGCTTCGAGCAGGGCGTGCTCATCCTGGAGGCCGGTTCCAGCGACGACGCACAGGCTGTGGAAAGGGTCGACGCCAGCCTGGAGGGCGACGACATCTCGATCGCCTTCAACCCGACCTTCCTGCTCGACGGCCTGAGCGCGATCGACTCCCCGGTCGCCCAGCTCGCCTTCACCACCTCGACCAAGCCGGCGCTGCTCAGCGGCAAGCCCGCGCTGGACGCCGAGGCGGACGACGCGTACAAGTACCTGATCATGCCGGTGCGGTTGTCCGGCTGAGTGGCTTTGCGGACGTACGCCCCGGGTCCCGGGGCGTACGTCTGAGCGGCTGACCCCGCAGGTGTGTGCGAAGGCCCCGGCGTAGGCTCGGACGCGGGTACGAAAGCCACAACGTCAAAGGATCATGTGATGGAGCTCGGTCTCGTCGGCCTCGGCAAAATGGGCGGCAACATGCGCGAGCGCATCCGCCGCGCAGGCCACACCGTCATCGGTTACGACCGCAACCCGGACGTAGCGGATGTCCACAGCCTCAAGGAACTTGTGGACAGCCTCACGGGTCCGCGAGTGGTGTGGGTGATGGTCCCGGCGGGCGCCGCGACGCAGTCCACCATCGACGAGCTCGCCGAGCTCCTGTCGCCCGGCGACATCGTCGTGGACGGCGGCAACTCGCGCTGGACCGACGACGAGAAGCACGCCGTCGAGCTGGGCATCAAGGGCATCGGCTTCGTCGACTGCGGTGTCTCCGGCGGCGTCTGGGGCCTGGAGAACGGCTACGCGCTGATGTACGGCGGCGACGCCGAGAACATCGCGAAGGTCCAGCCGGTCTTCGACGCACTGAAGCCCGAGGGCGACTTCGGCTCGGTCCACGCGGGCAAGGTCGGCGCCGGCCACTTCTCGAAGATGGTCCACAACGGCATCGAGTACGCCATGATGCAGGCCTACGCCGAGGGCTGGGAGCTGCTGGAGAAGGTCAACTCGGTCACCGACGTCCGCGAGGTGTTCCGCAGCTGGCAGGAGGGCACGGTCATCCGTTCCTGGCTGCTCGACCTCGCGGTCAACGCACTGGACGACGACGAGCACCTCGACAAGCTCAAGGGCTTCGCGCAGGACTCCGGCGAGGGCCGCTGGACGGTCGAGGCCGCCATCGACAACGCCGTGCCGCTGCCCGCGATCACCGCCTCGCTGTTCGCGCGGTTCGCGTCCCGGCAGGACGACTCCCCGCAGATGAAGATGATCGCCGCGCTGCGCAACCAGTTCGGCGGCCACGCGGTCGAGTCCAAGTAGCAGTAAAGAGCAGTAGGTCAGCCGGGGGAGGTCGGCGACACCATGCACGTCACGCATCTCTCGCTGGCCGACTTCCGCTCGTACGCCCGGGTCGAGGTTCCGCTCGACCCGGGCGTCACCTCTTTCGTGGGGGCCAACGGGCAGGGCAAGACCAATCTGGTCGAGGCAGTCGGCTATCTCGCCTCGCTCGGCAGCCACCGGGTCTCCTCCGACGCGCCGCTGGTGCGCATGGGCGCCGACCGGGCGGTCATCCGCGCGGCCGTCACCCAGGGCGAGCGCTCCCAGCTGATCGAGCTCGAACTCAACCCCGGCCGCGCCAACCGGGCCCGTATCAACCGGTCCTCGCAGGTCAGACCCCGCGATGTGCTGGGGATCGTACGGACTGTGCTGTTCGCCCCGGAGGATCTGGCGCTCGTCAAGGGCGACCCCGGGGAGCGGCGGCGGTTCCTCGACGAGCTGATCACCGCGCGCTCGCCCAGGATGGCCGCGGTGCGGTCCGACTACGACCGGGTCCTCAAGCAGCGCAACACCCTCCTGAAGTCCGCCGCGATGGCCCGCCGGCACGGCGGCCGTGGCATGGACCTGTCCACACTCGACGTGTGGGACCAGCACCTCGCCCAGGCCGGTGCCGAGCTCCTCGCCCAGCGCCTCGACCTGATCGCCGCGCTGCAGCCGCTGGCGGACAAGGCGTACGAGCAACTGGCCCCGGGCGGCGGCCCGTTGGCCCTGGAGTACAAGCCGTCGGCGCCGGGCTCCGGACACACCCGCGACGAGCTGTACGGCCAGCTCATCGCGGCCTTCGCGGACGTCCGCAAGCAGGAGATCGAGCGGGGTGTGACGCTGGCCGGGCCGCACCGCGACGATCTTCTGCTGCACCTCGGCGAGCTGCCCGCCAAGGGGTACGCGAGCCACGGCGAGTCCTGGTCGTACGCCCTGGCACTGCGCCTCGCCTCGTACGACCTGCTGCGGGCCGAGGGCAACGAGCCGGTGCTCGTCCTGGACGACGTGTTCGCCGAGCTGGACGCCAAGCGGCGCGAGCGGCTCGCGGAACTGGTCGCTCCGGGCGAGCAGGTCCTGGTGACCGCCGCGGTGGACGACGACGTTCCGGGGATCCTCGCGGGTGTGCGCTACGAGGTCGCGGCGGGCGAGGTGGCGCGGGTATGAGCGAGGCATCCGGATCCGCCGAGCAGCCGAAGGTGCCCGAGTCCTCCGGGGTCGATCTGGCGCGGGTCGCGCTGCGCGCGGCCAAGGAGCAGGCCAAGGCGCGGGGCGCGGCCGCGCAGCAGAAGAAGCAGGCCCGGCGGGGCGGCGGACTGCGCTCCGGCGCGCGGGCCGACGGGCGCGACCCGCTGCCGCTGGGGGCCGCGATCAACCGGCTGATCAGCGAGCGCGGCTGGGAGACGCCGGCCGCGGTGGGCGGGGTGATGGGCCGCTGGCCGCAGATCGTCGGCGACGACCTCGCCAACCACTGCGTACCCCAGTCGTACGACGAGACCGAGGCCGTCCTCACCGTGCAGTGCGACTCGACGGCCTGGGCGACCCAGCTGCGGCTGCTCGCGCCCCAGCTGGTGGCGCGGCTCAACGCGGACCTGGGGCAGGGCACGGTCCGGCTGATCAAGGTGTTCGGCCCGAGCGGACCGCCGCAGCGCTACGGCAGGCTGCGCGCGCCGGGGAGCACCGGGCCGGGCGACACCTACGGGTGATGGCCGGCGGCGCGCCCCCGGTGAGCCGGGGGACCGGATCCCTCCGCGACGCCCTCTGTGACGCGACGCCCTCCGTATGGAGGAGACGTCGTGGAGGAGACGTCCGCGATGGACGGGACGTCCGGGCGCGCCGAGGGGTGTCCTACGCGTCTCCGCCGCACCCCTGATGACGTGGGAAAACGGGGCGCGAGAGGTGCCTGAAACCGGGTGAGGGGCATGAGGCGTCCCTCACCGTAGTCGGAGGTTGACAGGTCGAAGCGCTGAATGCCCGTGTGAAGCTCTTGGGGCCCCTCCCCGAATATGGGGAGTCGGTAGGCGCCCGCTCAGGGCGGCACATGCGGACTCAGGCACCGGCAAACCCCCATTCATGTCGGCGCTACCGGTAGACTGGTCAATAATCCCGCCGTCCTCGCGGGATGCACCGAAAGACGCGGACGGACGCCTGCCCCCACGGGCGGTGCCCGACGCTGACCATCGCTGAACGACGCAGCCGCTCCTGCCTGACAGGGGAAGGCTTGTGCTGTGCCAGAAAGGGCGCTTCGTGGCCGATTCCGGCAACCCCAACGAGAACACCCCGTCCACTGCCGTCGGGGAGAACGGCGAGGTCACCGCCTCGTACGACGCCAGCGCGATTACCGTCCTCGAAGGTCTGGACGCGGTCCGCAAGCGACCCGGCATGTACATCGGCTCGACCGGTGAGCGTGGTCTGCATCACCTCGTGTACGAGGTCGTCGACAACTCGGTCGACGAGGCCCTGGCCGGGCACGCGGACAGGATCGACGTCACCATCCTCGCGGACGGCGGCGTACGAGTGATCGACAACGGGCGCGGTATCCCGGTCGGCATCATTCCGTCCGAAGGCAAGCCGGCCGTCGAGGTCGTGCTGACCGTGCTGCACGCGGGCGGCAAGTTCGGCGGCGGCGGCTACGCCGTCTCCGGTGGTCTGCACGGTGTGGGCGTCTCCGTGGTGAACGCGCTGTCCACGAAGGTCTCGGTCGAGATCAAGACCGACGGCTCCCGCTGGACGCAGGACTACAAGGCGGGCGTCCCGACCGCGCCGCTCGCCCAGCACGAGGCCACCGAGGAGACCGGCACCTCGGTCACCTTCTGGGCCGACGGCGACATCTTCGAGACCACCGAGTACTCCTTCGAGACGCTCTCGCGGCGCTTCCAGGAGATGGCCTTCCTCAACAAGGGCCTGACCCTGACGCTGACCGACGAGCGCGAGTCGGCGAAGGCCGTCTCGGGCGCCGACACCACCGATGAGGCGGAGGAGCAGCAGCCCCTCTCGGTGAAGTACTTCTACGAGGGCGGCATCGTCGACTTCGTGAAGTACCTCAACTCGCGCAAGGGCGAGCTGATCCACCCGACCGTGATCGACATCGAGGCCGAGGACAAGGAGCGACTTCTCTCGGCCGAGATCGCGATGCAGTGGAACTCTCAGTACAGCGAGGGCGTTTACTCCTTTGCGAACACCATCCACACGCATGAGGGGGGTACGCATGAGGAGGGATTCCGTGCCGCGCTCACGGGCCTGGTCAACCGGTACGCCCGTGACAAGAAGCTGCTGCGCGAGAAGGACGACAACCTCTCGGGCGAGGATATCCGCGAGGGTCTGACGGCGATCATCTCCGTCAAGCTGGGCGAGCCGCAGTTCGAGGGTCAGACCAAGACCAAGCTGGGCAACACCGAGGCGAAGACGTTCGTCCAGAAGGTGGTGCACGAGCACCTCACCGACTGGTTCGACCGCAACCCCAACGAGGCCGCGGACATCATCCGCAAGTCCATCCAGGCGCAGACGGCCCGCGTCGCCGCCCGCAAGGCGCGTGACCTGACCCGCCGCAAGGGGCTGCTCGAGTCGGCGTCGCTGCCCGGCAAGCTCTCGGACTGCCAGTCCAACGACCCCACCAAGTGCGAGATCTTCATCGTCGAGGGTGACTCCGCCGGTGGTTCGGCGAAGTCCGGCCGCAACCCGATGTACCAGGCGATCCTGCCCATCCGAGGCAAGATCCTGAACGTCGAGAAGGCCCGGATCGACAAGATCCTGCAGAACACCGAGGTCCAGGCGCTGATCTCGGCGTTCGGTACCGGGGTCCACGAGGACTTCGACATCGAGAAGCTCCGCTATCACAAGATCATCCTGATGGCGGACGCCGATGTCGACGGCCAGCACATCAACACCCTGCTGCTGACCTTCCTGTTCCGCTTCATGCGGCCGCTGGTCGAGGCCGGGCACGTCTACCTGTCGCGTCCGCCGCTCTACAAGATCAAGTGGGGCCGGGACGACTTCGAGTACGCGTACTCGGACCGTGAGCGCGACGCGCTCACCGAGCTCGGCAAGCAGAACGGCAAGCGGATCCGTGAGGACTCGATCCAGCGCTTCAAGGGTCTTGGTGAGATGAACGCCGAGGAGCTGCGCGTCACCACCATGGACATCGAGCACCGGGTGCTCGGCCAGGTCACCCTGGACGACGCGGCCCAGGCCGACGACCTGTTCTCGGTGCTGATGGGCGAGGACGTCGAGGCACGCCGCTCGTTCATCCAGCGCAACGCGCGGGACGTCCGCTTCCTCGACATCTGACTCGGTCTGTCGCTGACCGCTTCGAAAGGACTTGAGAACCAGCAATGGCCGACGAGAACACTCCCGCGACCGCTGAACCCACCGAGGAAGGCCCTGTTCTGCGCATCGAGCCCGTCGGGCTCGAGACGGAGATGCAGCGCTCCTACCTCGACTACGCGATGTCCGTCATCGTCTCGCGTGCGCTGCCGGACGTACGGGACGGACTGAAGCCCGTCCACCGCCGTGTCCTGTATGCCATGTACGACGGCGGGTACCGGCCCGAGAAGGGCTTCTACAAGTGTGCCCGCGTCGTCGGTGACGTCATGGGTACGTACCACCCGCACGGCGACTCCTCGATCTACGACGCGCTCGTGCGCCTCGCCCAGCACTGGTCGATGCGCATGCCGCTGGTGGACTCCAACGGCAACTTCGGTTCCCCGGGCAACGACCCGGCCGCCGCCATGCGGTACACCGAGTGCAAGATGATGCCGCTGTCGATGGAGATGGTCCGCGACATCGACGAGGAGACCGTCGACTTCACGGACAACTACGACGGCCGCAACCAGGAGCCGACGGTCCTGCCGGCGCGCTTCCCCAACCTCCTGGTCAACGGCTCGGCCGGGATCGCGGTCGGCATGGCCACCAACATCCCGCCGCACAACCTGCGCGAGGTCGCCGAGGGTGCCCAGTGGTACCTGGCGAACCCGGAGGCCTCGCACGAGGAGCTCCTGGACGCGCTGATCGAGCGCATCAAGGGGCCCGACTTCCCCACCGGCGCGCTGGTCGTGGGCCGCAAGGGCATCGAGGAGGCGTACCGCACCGGTCGCGGCTCCATCACCATGCGCGCGGTCGTCGCGGTCGAGGAGATCCAGAACCGCCAGTGCCTGGTGGTCACGGAACTGCCGTACCAGACCAACCCGGACAACCTCGCGCAGAAGATCGCCGACCTGGTCAAGGACGGCAAGGTCGGCGGCATCGCGGACGTCCGTGATGAGACCAGCTCCCGTACCGGCCAGCGCCTGGTGATCGTCCTCAAGCGGGACGCGGTCGCCAAGGTCGTCCTGAACAACCTGTACAAGCACACCGATCTGCAGTCCAACTTCGGCGCCAACATGCTGGCGTTGGTCGACGGCGTACCGCGCACGCTCTCGATCGACGCGTTCATCCGCCACTGGGTGACGCACCAGATCGAGGTCATCGTCCGGCGGACGAAGTTCCGGCTGCGCAAGGCTGAGGAGCGGGCGCACATCCTGCGCGGCCTGCTCAAGGCGCTGGACGCGATCGACGAGGTCATCGCGCTGATCCGGCGCAGCGACACCGTCGAGGTCGCGCGCGAGGGCCTGATGGGCCTGCTCTCCATCGACGAGATCCAGGCCAACGCCATCCTTGAGATGCAGCTGCGCCGGCTCGCCGCCCTGGAGCGCCAGAAGATCGTCGCCGAGCACGACGAGCTCCAGGCGAAGATCAACGAGTACAACGCGATCCTCGCCTCGCCCGAGAAGCAGCGCACGATCGTCAGCGAGGAACTGGCCGCGATCGTCGACAAGTTCGGCGACGACCGGCGCTCGGCGCTGGTGCCGTTCGACGGTGACATGTCCATCGAGGACCTGATCGCCGAAGAGGACATCGTCGTCACCATCACCAATGGCGGCTACGTCAAGCGGACCAAGACCGAGGACTACCGCTCGCAGAAGCGCGGCGGCAAGGGCGTGCGGGGCACGAAGCTGAAGCAGGACGACATCGTCGACCACTTCTTCGTCTCCACCACCCACCACTGGCTGCTGTTCTTCACCAACAAGGGCCGGGTCTACCGGGCCAAGGCGTACGAACTGCCGGACGCGGGACGCGACGCGCGCGGTCAGCACGTCGCCAACCTGCTCGCCTTCCAGCCGGACGAGAAGATCGCCCAGATCCTCGCGATCCGCGACTACGAGGCGGCGCCCTATCTGATCCTGGCCACCAAGGGCGGCCTGGTGAAGAAGACGTCCCTGAAGGACTACGACTCGCCCCGTTCGGGTGGTGTCATCGCCATCAATCTGCGGGAGACCGCGGACGGCGGCGACGACGAACTGATCGGCGCGGAGCTGGTCTCCGCCGAGGACGATCTCCTGCTGGTCAGCAAGAAGGCGCAGTCCATCCGCTTCACGGCGACGGACGACGCGCTGCGCCCGATGGGACGCGCGACCTCGGGCGTCAAGGGGATGAGTTTCCGCGAGGGCGACGAACTGCTCTCGATGAATGTCGTCCGGCCCGGTACGTTCGTCTTCACCGCAACCGATGGCGGGTACGCGAAGCGCACTCCCGTCGACGAGTACCGCGTCCAGGGTCGCGGCGGCCTCGGCATCAAGGCCGCCAAGATCGTGGAGGACCGGGGCTCGCTGGTCGGCGCGCTGGTGGTGGAGGAGAGCGATGAAATCCTCGCCATCACGCTCGGCGGCGGTGTGATTCGTACGCGAGTCAACGAGGTCAGGGAGACGGGCCGTGACACCATGGGCGTCCAACTGATCAACCTGGGCAAGCGCGATGCCGTGGTCGGTATCGCCCGTAACGCCGAGGCGGGCAGCGAGGCCGTAGAGGTCGACGGGGCCGACGACGCCGAGGGCGCTACTGCCGAGGCTGCTGCCGAGGGCGTCCAGCCCTTGGCCGGGGAGCACGAGGAGTAAAGCGTGAGTGGAGCCACGGGCGCCGGAGCGGCCGCTTCCGGAGCGAACGGTGCCCGTGGCCCTGCCGCGGACTCCCAGGGGGTAACGGTGACGGACACCCGGGGGCCACAGGGCCGCACGGAGTACGAGGGCCACGCCAACGGGCCGCTGCCCGGCGAGCGTGAGAGGCTCCCGCAGGGCCAGCAGCCCTACCACCCGCCGCAGGCCTATCCCGCGCCGCAGCGGGGCAGCCGGTCCGAGGCGGTGCGCCGGCCGCGTACCGGGGCGCGTACGACGCCCCGTACGCGCAAGGCGCGGCTGCGGGTGGCCAAGGCAGACCCGTGGTCGGTGATGAAGGTCAGCTTTCTGCTGTCCATCGCGCTCGGCATCTGCACGGTGATCGCGGCGGCGGTGCTGTGGATGGTCATGGACGCCATGGGCGTGTTCTCCACGGTCGGCGGCACGATCAGCGAGGCCACCGGCTCCAACGAGTCCAACGGCTTCGACCTCCAGTCGTTCCTGTCGCTGCCGCGGGTGCTGCTCTTCACGTCGGTCATCGCGGTGATCGACGTGGTGCTCGCCACGGCGCTCGCGACGCTCGGCGCCTTCATCTACAACCTGTCGGCCGGGTTCGTGGGCGGCATCGAGCTCACGCTCGCCGAGGACGAGTAGCAGCGGTCCACAGCCGCCCGGCTATCGATTTTGGGACTGGGCGTCCCGTGCGCTAATCTTCAGAGGTCAGCGCGCGGGACATCCCGCAGAGCGCGGCGGGGCTATAGCTCAGTTGGTTAGAGCGCATCCCTGATAAGGATGAGGCCACAGGTTCAAATCCTGTTAGCCCCACAGCAGACCTGATGCAGGTCACAGGCCCGGTAGATCATACGATCACCGGGCCTTCTGCATGCCGTCCCGTCAGTCCCCTCAGCCCTCGGCTCCCTCCGGTCCTCCCGGGTGTCGGGACGCACGCCGACGAGCTCGCCGTCGCCCGCGGCTTCCGGTCGCCATGGCGATCGAGTTCGACACACGCAAAGAGTGAGCGACGCCTCCTAAAGAGCCCACCAGAACGCCTCGGGGCCTCCAGGACGAAACTCTGGAGGCCCCGAGGCGTTTTGTCGCCTTAATCCTGTGCTTTTACTGTGGGCGGCGTCGGGGGCCCCGAAAACGCCGAAGAGCCCGGCAACTTGGGGAAGTTGCCGGGCTCGCAGCTCGGGCGGAGCGGATTGGGTCAGGAGGTCGGGGCCTCGGCCCCGGTGGGGGCTTCCGGCGCATCGCCGCCCGCGGGGGTGCTGTTCTCGGCGGCGTCGCCGACGGGGGCGTTGTTCTCGGCTGTGCCGGCGCCGGGCGCTTCCGGCTCCTGGGCGCTGTCATCGGTCGCGTTCGGCTCGTCGCCCCCGTCGCGGACGTCGGCGCGGTGCCGGGAGGAGGGCGAGGCGCCATGGGCCTCGGCGCGGATGCGCTGCTTCATGGTGGGCGGCAGGGCCGAGGGAGAGGGCAGGGCCCAGTGCACGGTAGGAGCAACGGAGGCGGGGAGTTCGCTCCGGTTGTACGTCACGTCGTGCTGCGGTACGGAAGCCACGGGGGCGGCGGCGGAGGCCTGGCCGGCGAAGCCGAGAGCGGCGAAGAGCGCGACGAACATGCTGATGAGGGCCGTCCACCACGTCGTGAGCTTGCTGGTTGCCATGACTTCCTCGCTTCTTCCATGCGCAGGGTGCGCTTTTGGGTTGCCCGAATTGCGTTGTATCTGATGATGTGCGGGCAGTGCGGAGGTGGCGAGGAGCGACGCACCGTATCGGCGGATCTTCCGATGAAGTACACACGGATGGAGCATCACCGATTGATATCGATCGGTGTGTATAGTCGGGCGACAGAGGTCCCTTACGTCAAGGAAAGACGAGGTCGCGCGGTGAAGAAGCTTCTCCTGGTCGCACTGGCCGCCATCGGCGGGCTCCTCGTGTACCGCCAGATCCAGGCGGATCGCGCCGAGCAGGATCTGTGGACGGAGGCGACCGACTCCGTGCCCGCAGGTTCGGGTGTGTGAGACCGAAGACCCAGTTGCGAAGCCCCGGCCGCTGATGTGGCCGGGGCTTCGTGCTGTCCCGGGGGTGGGAGCGGTCCCGGTGACGAGCGAGTTCACGTAAGCGAATAATTGACTTGCGAGGGCAAAGGTGGGCGGGGCGACGTGAGGACGAGGCACAGCAGGTCCCGGACGGCGGCGCACAGGATCGGGGCGGTGGCGGGCGCGCTCTGCGCACTGCTCGCGGCGCCGGGACCCGTACACGCGGCCGGGCAGCCGCAGCCGTACCGGTACCCCGACGGTGTGCGGGACGTGGCGGGGGCGGCGAAGAACACCGACGGGCCCGTCCTGCGGTCCGGTACCGCCTACAGGTCGGTCATCAAGCCGAACGGCAAGCTCTACTTCCAGGTCGTCCTGGACGGCGAGAACGACGCCTATGTGTCGGCGGTCGCCGTGCCGGGGCCCTCGGGCGCCAAGCTGGCCTACGGCGACTCCATCAAGGTGTCGCTCCAGGACGCCGACGGCAACGACTGCGACTCCCAGCGCCGTTCGATCGGCTCGGCGCAGTACCCGCACCCCATCGCCGCCTACGCCTATCGTGCCCTGCGCAAAAGCCTGTCGACCTGTCAGGAGCCGGGCACGTACTACATGGTGGTCGAGCGGGAGAGCGACGCCGCCTCCACGCCCGGCGACTGGGGTCTGGATCTGCGCTACTCGACCGAGCCCACCAGGAAGACCGCCGGGCCGAGTACGGCGCCCTCCGGCTGGCCCTCCGCGTCACCGGCCCCGCCGGCCGGCGCCCCGCAGCGGCGCCACGGAGGCAGCGGCTTCTACGATGCGCCCGCACTGTCCGAAGGACAGTGGAGGGACACGATCCAGCCGGGCGAGACCCTCTTCTTCAGCGTGCCGCTCGACTGGGGGCAGCAGCTCTTCGCCGGCGCCGGCCTTGGCAGCATCGCCACCGCCAAGGACGGCTACGTCGGCAACGCGCTGTCCCTCCAGCTCTACAACCCCGGGCGCGGGCTGGTCTCGGGAGCGTCGGCGCCGTACGAGGGCAGGCAGAAGGAGGCCGCGCTCGACCCGCTCGCGCCGGTCGCCTACGAGAACCGCTACGCGCCGTCGGACCAGGTCTCGGCGATGCGCTTCAGCGGTTCCTACTACCTGGCGGTGTCGCTCAGCCCCGAGGTCGGGCAGACCTTCGGGAACACGCCGTACGACGTGACCCTGCGGCTGAGCATCCGGGGCGGGGCGACATCCGGCCCGGCGTACGCGGGTCGGGCGCCCGATTTCGGGACGGCCGCCCCTTCTGCCGACGACAGCGCGATGAAACTCCTCGCGGCCGCCGGAATCGGCTCGGGCACGGTGCTGGTCGCCGGGCTCGGGGTGTGGACGCTGGTCGCCCGCAGGCGCGCGGCCGCCCCGGCGCCGCAAGGGTTCGGTCCGCCCGCCTCCTGGTAGGCGCCCCAGGCTCCGGGGCCCTCAGGTCTGCGTCAGCGCCCAGAAGCCGACCACGAAGCACACCAGCGCCACCAGGAGCACCGGAACCGCGACCTTGGCGGACGGCCCCGGCTGCCGCGGCCTGAAATCGCCGCCCTGGACGGGAACTTGTGGCGGCGGTGACGCATTGGGGTACGAGGCCGCATTGGGGTAGGAGCCCGCGTTGAGGTACGGGGCCGCATCGGGGTACCGCGTCGCGGTGGGGTACGAGGTCGCCTGGGGATACGGAGCTGTGTACGGGGTGGTCGCCGGAGTCCTCGGGGTCTGCTCGTACTGCGGTGGCGCGTACGAGTCCGCGTGCGGCGGCGCTTGGGTGGGGGGTGTGGGTGTGGGTGTGGGTGTGGGCGGGGTCGGCGGAAGGCTGCCGGTGCCCTGCGGTGTGCATCCGGAGCCCAACTCATCGGATGCTGCGCCCTGTTGATGCAACCCCTGCCCTATATGCCCCTGCTCCCCGGGGAGTTGCTGCCGGCCCGCCTGCTGCCCGCCAGCCCGCTCCACGCCCGTCTGCCGTACGGAGACTGAAGCCTCCGGGGCCGGTTGGCCGGGGCCTTCCTCGGCGAAGCCGGGCGGCAGGGGGCCGATCTGGTCGAAGACCTCGACGGGTTCTTCGTCCGGGGCCTGCTCGGGGAGCAGTTCGACCGCCTGCGCCAGTGCCTTGCGGGCCCCCGTGGCCGTGCGGAAGCGGTTCTGCGGGTTCGGCTGGAGCAGTCCCGCCAGCACCTGCCAGAGGGGCTCGGGGACGCCCTGAGGGGCTCCCGGAGTGCCATGGGCGGCGAAGTACTCGACGAGTGCCCGTGCGTCCGGCTTGCTGCCCTCCAGGAGGTACAGCGCGACCAGGCCGACCGCGAACAGGTCGGCGGGGAAGTCGGGCTCCGCGCCCATCATCTGCTCGGGGGCGAAGTAACCCGGCGTCCCCACCACGTAGTTGGTCTCGGTGAGGCGCGGTTCGTCCTTGCGCATCGAGATGCCGAAGTCGGAGAGCCGCAGGTGCGGGCGGCCGCTTCCGGTGGCTTCCAGAAGGATGTTGGCCGGTTTGATGTCGCGGTGCACGACGCCCTCCGCGTGCACCGCGGCCAGACCGGCGAGGAGCTGGTCGAGCAGGGTGCACACGAACCGAGGCGGCAGCGGCCCGTAGTCGCCGATCAGGTGGGCCAGCGAGCCGCCGCTCACCAGGTCCATGGTGAACAGGACCTTGTCGTCGTCCGCGGCCCAGCTGGCCGGGGCCAGGACGTGCGGGTGGTCGATCCTGAGGGCCTGCTCGCGGACGAACCGGAGCAGGGTGTGGGCATCGCTCTGCTGGAGCACCTTGGCCGCCACGTAGCGGCGCCGGCGCCGGTCCCAGGCGCGCCAGACGGCCCCGGCCCCGCCGCGTCCGACCGGATCGATCAGCTCGTACCGACCGGCGAAGACCTCACCCACCCGGCGCCCCCCTGGATCGGACCCTGTCAGCTCTGATGCGCCTCGTAGTGCGAGACCGCCTCCGCGGTGCGCCCGGCGCCGTACACCCGGAGGAACTCTGCCAGCTCGGGGTGGGCCGGGGCGAGGGTGTCGGCGGCCTCGATGATGTCGCCCGCGGCCGCCACGGAACGCAGCAGCGACTGGATCTCGCGGACCACGCGACGTACCGTCGGGGCGCCCGAACTGGACGTCGTCTGGGCGGTGTTGGTCAGCACCGAGCCGCCCTGCGACTTCTTGATCTCCTCCATGCGGTCGGTGGCCTCGACGGCGCTCACACTGCCGTCGGCGACCTGTCCGGCCAGATCCTGGAGGGCCTGGACGCGCTGCACCACGGCCGGATTGCCGATCTTGGCGCGCTGCCCGCTCATGAGCTGCGACAGCATGGGCGCCGAGAGCCCGAGAACAGCGGCGAGCCGGGCCTGGTTGAGCCCCAGGTCGTCTATCAGGCGGCGGAAGAGCGCCCCCAGCGGCTCTCCGTACCAGCTGCGCTGAAGCTCCCTGGCTCTGGCGGTCGCTTCCTGCTGTGCTGCGTCCATTGCGCGTCTCCCCATCGCTTCCCCAGTGAGGCCGCTTCACGGGTGCGAACCTCGCCGAGCATCTTACGGAGAGTGGTCGTCCACCGGGAGTCCCAATCCTTTTGCGAGATCCCCGGCTCCACCCGGTACTCTGTTCCCGCAACACCTCATCCGGGGCCTTAGCTCAGTTGGTAGAGCGCTGCCTTTGCAAGGCAGATGTCAGGAGTTCGAATCTCCTAGGCTCCACCCGGTAAATGCCCTCTGACCTGCGGAAACGCGGTTTCGGAGGGCATTTTTTGTGCCCAATGGTGGGCATATCGGTGCCCCGGGTTGGTGGCGGAGTCCTGGATCTTTCCGGGTTGTGAAGCCTTCGCTCTCACCTGGTGGATCCCCCAGGCTCCTGGCGCTGTCCGGCGCTGCGGGTGCGGTGGAGGCGGCGATTTCCCGGCTGTGGTGTCACGGACCGCCGGGGGAAGTGAACGGCTGCAGTTCAGGCCAGCCCGGCTGCGCCCGTCCATCCGCAAGGGCCGCGAAACCGCGACCGTTCTTCCAATCGTGGAGCGCCTTCCTCGGCGAAGTCCTGGGTTGAGCCTGGTTCGTCAACACGGGAATCCGTTTTTTCACCATGACACCCCATCTGAAGCCTTAGTGGCGTTTTATGACTTGTGGTTGCATCTGTCGTATTGGGGTGTATGCGGCAACCGTGCCGTCGATGATCCGCCGAGCCGGAGGTATTGAGGTCATGGGCGCACGTGGCTGGGTCCATGCAGTTCGTGCGCTCGTGGCCGGAGGGCGCGCTCGTCCTTACCCGTACGGATTGCTCGCGCCTGTGGCACGTGTCGCTACACCTGAATCCGCTGACGAGGTCCGCAGATTCTTGGCAGGCCACGGGATCCGGTCCACTGTCGCCCCCAGCCCGCCCCGGTGGCGAAGGAGAGGCGTGCGAGCGCAGTTGCGCTTCCAGGTGCTGGTCTTCATCGAGGACGTTTCACTCGCGAGGCACCTGGTGAACCTGTGGACCGTCCCGGTTCACCCGGCCTGACGGCGTCGCGTGTGGTCGGGAGTGCCGAACCCGATGGCGGTTTCGAAGATCGTCGCCTCGCCGGTCCTCAATGCCGTCGTCATCCGTCGAACCCGTGGCCATCGAAACCGCCCGGAGCCGCAAGGGCCAATGTCGGCAGTCCGGCAATCTCGGCCTGCCCGCTGCGAGAGCGCCGCAGGATGCGATGGAGAAGTCGCGTTCGGTGGGGCTGGCCTCTGCGTCAGCACCCGCCGATTCACCCATCTGCTCCATCATGCGCCAATGGGCGAATGGCAGCTGTTCTCCACAACCCCTGACCGGCAATACATTCAGGCAATCTCGCCACTCTTCTGCGCATCCGGGTGAAAAACCCCGGCCAAGTGCCCCGCTCTCGTGCGAATGGGTGGAATATGGGGCCACGTTGGCAGAACGGGAAGTTTATTGTCGTGGCGCAGCGCAGTGAGGGCAGGCACATACTCATCGGACGAGGAGATCGGTTCCTTGACCAGTCATACGTTGCCTTCAATCACGGCAGACAGGCCGATCCTTCTCGGAGTGGCGTTGTTTTCTGATACCTCCACTGGTGGATGCTCATTCAGCCTCGGTGCCCGGTAAGGCCGGGACGGCCGTATGCCGGTGCAGCAGTTCGGTACGCGTCCGCTCTCCAGAGAGTCAAGTCCGTGCCGGCACACAGCAAGTAGCCAGGAAGAAGCGATGGAACACCGGCCACAGCCCGCAGGGCACAAGTGTGGCGCGGTCGCCGGAGAAGGCGGCCCCAACCTCCGGGAGCACGACGTATGACCTCTGCGCACCACACCCCTTCTTCCGGTCATCGTGCAGGGCCGGAGTCCACGGGGGAGAAGCTCGCGACCTGGGCGGACGACCGCCTCGGCTTGTTCGCGATCGCCAAGCCGAATCTCAGGAAGATCTTCCCCGACCACTGGTCCTACATGCTCGGAGAGGTGGCTCTCTACTCCTTTCTCATCATCATTCTGACTGGTGTCTATCTGACGTTCTGGTTCAAACCCAGCATGGCTGAGGTCGTCTACCACGGGTCCTACGTGCCGTTGAACGGCATCCGCATGAGTGAAGCTTTCGAGTCGACCATGGACATCAGCTTCGAACTGCGTGGTGGCTTGCTGCTCCGCCAAATCCATCACTGGGCCGCCATCGTCTTCATTGCAGCCATGCTCGTGCATATGATGCGCGTCTTCTTCACCGGCGCGTTTCGTAAGCCCCGAGAGATCAACTGGCTCTTCGGTGCCGGGCTGCTGATTCTCGGAATGTTCGACGGCTTCATGGGCTATTCACTCCCGGATGACTTGCTGTCCGGCACCGGAGTCCGCTTCATGGAAGGGGCGATTCTCTCCGTGCCGATCGTCGGCACGTATCTCTCCTTCTTCTTCTTCGGCGGGGAGTTCCCCGGCGTGGACTTGATCGCACGGTTGTTCACGATCCACGTGCTGCTGATCCCAGGCATCATGCTGGGCCTGCTCGTGGTCCACCTGATGCTGGTCTTCTACCACAAGCACACCCAAAGCTGGGGCCCAGGCAGGTCCAACAAAAACGTCGTGGGCATGCCTCTGCTGCCGGTCTACATGGCTAAGGCCGGCGGTTTCTTCTTCCTCGTCTTCGGCGTCCTGGCTGCAATGGCGGCCATCGCCCAGATCAATCCGATCTGGAGTTACGGCCCCTACCGGCCCGATCAGGTGACTACCAACGCCCAACCCGACTGGTACATGGGCTACTCCGAAGGTCTGATCCGCATCATGCCCGGCTGGGAGATCAATTTCCTGGGTCACACTCTCCAGCTCGGCGTGTTCATCCCGCTGATCGTCTTCCCGACCGTCCTCCTGACGCTGTGGCTGTATCCGTTCATCGAGGCTTGGATCACCGGCGACAATCGTGAACACCACATCACGGAACGCCCCCGCAACAATCCGACGCGCACCGCGTTCGGCGCTGCCTGGTCCGCCGAGTACCTGCTCCTGCTGCTCGGCGGCGGCAACGACCTGGTGGCCACGCACTTCCATCTGTCGATCAACGTGATCACCTTGACCGCCCGGTTCGGCTTCTTCGTGGTGCCGGTGCTGGTGTTCGTCATCACCAAGAGGATCTGTCTCGGACTCCAGCGCCGCGACAAGGAAAAAGTGGAACATGGCCGGGAGGGCGGCGTCATCAAGCGCCTGTCGCACGGCGAGTACGTCGAGATCCATGAGCCGCTTTCGCGGGAACAGCTGTTCACGCTCACCGCGCACGAGCAATACGCTCCCCATGAGATGCCGCCGGCGACGGACGAAAACGGCGTCCGGCGAAAGATCAAGTGGAGCGAGAAGCTGCGTGCCAGGCTTTCAAGGGCCTACTTCGGTGAGGAGAGCCAGATCGCCAAGGCGACTGCTGAGGAACACAAGGAGCGGGTCAGCAGCGGCCATCACTGATCGAATTCCACCTGTGATCAAGCCTCGGGCACTGAATCCGGCACCGGTGGCGCCGACGGGGATGGGGGTGGGGTCCTGCTTCCCCTTCCGGTAGGTGATCTTCCGGTGCCGGGTGGTCCATGGCGGCCACCCGCGCCCACTTCTGCCCGGCACCCCGACGACCACCGCCGGGGTGTCGGCCTGCGTCAGCGGCGGCCAGAACGGATTTCCGTCCGCTGGGCGGGGTCTGTCGAGGAAGAGGAAGTGGCGGAGCGTCAACGGCGCGCAGATGCAAGAGTGTTATTCGCGGAATGTGCGCCGGCTCCTCGAAGGTAATTCAGAACTCTGTGGATCACGAAGGTCGTGGGATCACCGCGTCCCGGAAAACACCCTCAGCGCCCTGAAGACCCGTGCGGCCCAGGCGGGCAAGTCGCTTCAGGCGTACGCGCTGGACGTACTCGCGCGCGAGGTGTCCCGGCCCACCCTCGCCGAAGTCGCCGCCCATGCTGAGGCAGAAGCCAGTGCGAGCCTCACCACATCCGACGTACTGGCCGGGATCGACGACGCGAGGGCGGGCAGGCGATCGTCGCCGACTGCTCCGCTCTGGTCTTCTTCCTCACCGACGACGGACCCACCGGGCACCAGGTACGCGAACGCGTCGCGAAGGAGGACCGGCTCGCCGCGCCTCATCTGATCGAGTACGAGATCATGTCCGCCCTCCTCGGCCTGGCCCGTGGCCGACGGGGCGGAGAACCCAAGCTGAGCGAAAAAGCGCTTCACGAAGCCATGGCGACCTGTCAGGGCCGTGACCTGACAAGCCGCCTGCGCATCTCACCGAACTCTGTTCGGTCGCGGCGCGGGGGAGGTTGCCTGCTGAACCCGCGGTCGGTGCCTGTGGTGCATCAGACGCACCTGCCGCCGCGCTTTCGCAGCGCGAACCCTGCCGCTTTCCGGCCGCCCGTGCGGTCTCGTGATCGAAGACGCTCATCAGGCCCCCCGACCCGAGGGCACGGCTGCGCCGCCGCCGTCGGCGTCGCCGGACTTCAGCATCCGCGGGTGACTGTCATGCGCATATCGAGCGGGCGTTCAAGTAGAGCCATGTACCCTGCCGTCGGCAGTCGTTGTGACACCGTCCTGTGCCCGTCTTCGGGGGGAGATTTCACCATGCACGGAGGCCTCTGTTGACGCGCGGAAACCTGTGGCGGGCGTTCATGGAAGTCGCCGAGGCCCATCCCGGGACCGAGGCGTTCGCCAGTCCGGAAGCGGTTCTCGACTACCGGCAACTGGCCGCCGCGGCGGCCGCGTTGGCGGACAAGCTGGCCGACCGGAACATCGCGAAGGGCGATCTCGTCGCCATCGAGATGTCGGTCGGGCCGCACTTCGTCGTCAGCGTGCTGGCCGCGGTCGCGGTCGGCGCCGCCTATCTCCCGCTCGACGTGTCAGGACCGGCGAAGCGGCGCGAACAGATCCTGCGGGACGCCCGGCCCTCGGCCGTTCTCCGGGCCGAGGACGCCCGGCGCGCGATCGCGTCCCTGACGGAGTCCCCGGCCGCGCCCGAGGGGGCGGACATCGCCCGGCACGCCCCCGCCACCGGGGACGACGATCCCGCCTACGTCATCTACACCTCGGGCTCCACCGGCGTACCCAAGGGGGTCGTGGTTCCGGCGCGCGGTGTGCACAACCTGCTGGCCGCGTTCCAGCGCCGCGCGCCGCTCGGCCCGGGAGCCCGGCACAGCTGGTGGACCTCCCCCGGCTTCGACGTGTCCGTGTACGAGATGTGGAGCGCGCTGTGCAGCGGCGGAACCGTCGTTCCGGTACCGGACGACCACCGGCGCGACATCGACGCCACCCTCGACTACCTGGCCCGTCAGCGCGTCGAATCCGCCTACCTGCCACCGCAGTTCCTCCCGGCGCTGCGCGACCGGGTCCTGCGCGGCGGCCCGGCTCCCGCGCTCCGGCGGCTGCTGACCGGCGTCGAGCCGATCCCCATGGGGCTGCTGGTCCAACTGCGCTCCTCGCTGCCGGAGATGGCCGTCATCAACGGGTACGGGCCGACCGAGACCACGGTGTGCGCCACGCTCTACACCGTTCCCGACCGGTGCGACGACCCGCAGCAGCGGACCCCTATCGGCACCGTCATCGAGGGCAACCGCGGCTTCGTCCTGGACGAGCGGCTGGCGCCGGTCGAGCCGGGGCGGCCCGGGGAGCTCTTCGTCGCCGGTGCCGGCCTGGCGATCGGCTATCTGCATGATCCGCGCCGCACCGCCGAACGCTTCCTGCGCGCCGCCGACGGCGACGGCCTCATGTACCGGACCGGCGACCTGGTCGTCGCCGACCCCGCCGGCAACCTGACGTTCCTGGGCCGGATGGACGACCAGCTCAAGATCGACGGCGTACGCATCGAACCGGCGGAGACCGAGGCCGCGCTCCGGCGCCTGCCGGAGATAGCGGACGTCGCCGTGCTCGCCAGACCGGCCGGACCCGGCGGCCCCTCGCTGCTGACGGCCTTCGTCGTCCTCTCGGAGGCCGCCACCGATGCCGGGACGGTCGCCGATGCCGACGGCCTGTGGGCCGGGATCAAGGAGCGGCTGGCGGAGGAGGTTCCCGCACAGGCCGTGCCCCGGCGCTTCCTCGCGCTGGAGCGGATACCGATGACCAGCGACGGCAAGCTCGACCGGTCGGCGCTCCCCCAACTGGACGACCGGCCGGCCCGGCCCGCCCGGGACGCGGGCGAGCACATCGTCGAGAACGCCTGCCGTGAGGTGCTGCGGCACGCGCCGGCCTCGCCGCTCGGCCTCGGATTCGCCGAGATGGGCGGCGACTCCCTGCAGGCCGCACAGCTCTCGGCCGCGCTGCGCGCGGTCACCGGCCGGGCCGTCACCGCCGCCCACGTGCTCGCCGCGCGGACCCTCGCCGACCTGTCGGCCGAGCTGACCACCCTGCCCGCCCTGGCCGAGCCGGCCGGTGACGGGCCCGGGCAGGACACCGCGCCGATGACGCCGGGCCAGGCCGGGATCTGGGCCGCCGAGCTGACCAGCACGGCTCCGGGCGCCTTCCACGAGGCGGTGGCGGTGGAGCTGACCGGCGCGGCCGACGCGCACCGTGTCGCCCGGGAGCTGACGGCCGTACTCAACCGGCACGTCGTCTTCCGCGGCCGGATCGACATCGACACCATGCAGTTCGTGACCGACGGCGAACCGGTGGCGGTCGCGGTGCGTTCGGTCGAACCGGGCGAGGCGGTGGACGACGCGTGGCAGCAGATGCTGGCCGCGCTGCAACGGCCGGCGTTCGACCTCGGTGCGGGGCCGCTCGTACGCGCCGCCGTCCTCGCGGCACCGGACACGGTCCGCCTGCTGATCGTCTGGCACCACCTCGTGGTCGACGCGTGGAGCGCCCGGATCGTGATCGAGGAGCTCGCGGCCGCCCTGGACGGCCGGGCGGCCGGTGACCGGGTGGAGCGTGGGCACGCGGGCTACGCGCGCCGTCAGCGGGAGTACCTCGATTCGACGGACGGAAAGCTGGCCGTCCAGGCGGCGGCCGAGCGGGTACGCGCCTGGCTGCCGCGGGGCGAGGCGCGCCCGCCCGCTGCGCAGGACTCCTGCCAGGTGCACAACCTGGCGGTCGGGCCGGGCGTGTGGGCCGGGGTTCGCGACTGCGCACGGCGCCAGGGCACCACGCCGTTCGCGGTCACCCTCGCCGCCCTGCTCGACCCGGTGTGCCAACTCGCCGGCACCGATGGCAGGTTCGCCCTTGCCGTGGCCGACCGGGACGAGGCGGCCGACGCCGACGCGGCGGGGTACCTCCTCACCACTGTCCCGTTCGGACCGGCTCCCGCCGGCGGCGGGGACGCCCCGGCCGCGCGCACCGCGCTGCGCCGGGCGGGCGAGGTCATCGCCGAGGCACAAGGGATGGCGCGGGTGCCCTTCCCGTCCCTGATGGCCGAGCTGGGACTGCGCGACGCGCGGTCCGTCGTGCCGTTGCTGATCGCCTGGAACCGCGATCCGGCGGGCGTCCTCTCCGGTCCCGGTCGCACCGCGCGGTCCCTGGACGTGAACCCTCTGGGGGCGCGCTGGCCGTGGACGCTCCTGCTCACCGACCACGGCGAGCTCGGGATGACCGGGCGGATCGAGTTCCCGCCGTCGGTGGCGGACGGCCAAGTGGCGCGGTTCGCAGCGCAATTGGAGCAGCTGCTGTACGCATTCACCTCGCAGGCCTGAGCGGCCGGGGCCCGGTCCGCCGAAGCGGGCCGGGCCCCGGTGGGTGTCAGGTCCGCCGCGTGTTCACGAGCGTGGGGGCGGTGGCGAGCAGGTCCTCGATCGCCTTGACGAACCGCGGCCGGTTGACGGGGTCGAAGAGGGCGAAGTGCCCGCCGGGAAAGACCTGCACCTCGCAGCCCGCCGTCGAGTGGGCGCCCCAGCCCGCGAGAGCGGCCGAGTCGACCAGCCGGTCCTCGCTTCCGCACAGCACCGTGATGGGCGCGTCGATGCGCAGCTCGGCGCCGCGCTCGGCGGCCTCGGCACCCAGCTTGAGATCCTCGCGCATATTGCTGAGCAGCGCGGTGCGCCAGGCCTCGTCCTTGAACACCTCGGGAGGCAGGTCGCCGCCGAGTTCGAGCAGCAGCCGGATGTCCTCGTCGCTGGACTGCTCGGAGAGCCGCCCGCCCCGGCCGCGCGGCACCTGCCCGGACGCGACCAGACCGAGGCAGTGCTCCCCGAGGGCGTGGGCCAGGTGGAGACCGAGGGTGGCGCCCAGGCTGTGCCCGAACACCACGGTGGGCAGTGCGGTCGTCCCGAGGTTCGCGATCACTTCTTCCAGGGTGGCGCCCGGCGGCTCGGTCAGCCGGCGCTCCCGGCCCGGCAGCGTGAGCCCCAGCACCTCCACGTCGGCGGGCAGACCGCCGACCAGGCGCAGATAGCGGTTGGGGCCGCCGCCGGAGTGCGGTACGACCAGGAGCCGGACCCGGGGCGTGCGGTCGGGCTCCAATTGCGGCCGCAGCTGCGACCACCAGGGCGGTGTGTACGGGGTGGGCGGTGCCACAGGGCCTCCGGAGCCGGGGAAACGGGGAACGGGACGAGGCCGTGCGACGGGCGGGGTCACGTGAGCCACGAGCCGGGCGCCGGGTTGCCGATCACCTTGATGGCGCCGGGCTCGTCCTCCAGGAGGTGGCTGCTGCCGACGATGGCGAGGTCCCAGACGTCCAGCTTGAGTTCGAGCGAGCCGAGGACACCGGCGAACTCCCGCCAGGGCAGCACGTCGCCGCGCTCCGCCGCCTCCAGCCAGGCGCAGATCCGCAGCGCGGCATCGGCGAGCTCCGGGCGCTCCTCGCCGCGCTCACGCGCCATCGTGGCGATGCGGCGTACCGCGCCCGCGCGGTCGAGGGTGACCCCGCCGAACTCCCCCGAGTTCAGCACCCGGTCCAGGAGCTCCTCGTCGGCCGGGGACGGGGCGCCCGCCGCCAGGCGGCCGAGCAGCCGGCGGCGCGGTGCGGGGTCCATCAGCAGGTTCAACTCGCGTACCAGGTCGGCCGGTTCGTCGGCGCAGTGGATCATGCTGCACATCCGGTTGGGCCGGTTGAGGATGCTGCGCAGGCTGTCGGCGGCCTGCTCCGACATGTCGGCCTTCCCCTTGAGCGAGCTGAGGTGGACCGTCGCGGGGACGGCGTGGCCGCCGTGGCTGCGCAGGAGCAGCAGCAGGGTGGGCCCGGCCTGGAGCACGACGTCGTTCACCGCGAGGCGGTCCAGGGTGGCCAACGTGTGCTGGTGGCGCCAGAGTTCGCGGCCGGTGTGGCGGTTGAAATGGAACATCTCGGCGCCGATGACCGTGAACTCGTGGCGGGCCAGGAAGTCCAGGATGAGCCCCAGCTTTCCGGTGGCCATCCCGTCGGGCTTGACGAGCATCAGCGCGGAGCGGTGCAGGATGGCGTCCCGCTCGTCGCCGAAGGCCTCGCGGCACTCACCGAGCCCTTCGCGGAAGCAGGTGTCGAGCTCGTAGTGGTACGCCTTGACCGGCATACGCGTGAGGGTGGTCCAGTTCGTGGGGCCCATGTCGCCCATCGCTTTCTCGTTCATAGGGGTGCGGGTCCAGGGGGGTGTCCCCCGGCGGTCAGCCGTGCAGGACGGACGCCAGCCGGTCGAAGTTGGTGTCCAGGTCGGGAGTGAGGCCGAATTCGAGGACGGCCAGGTCCGAGAGCAGCCCGCGCAGATCGCTCTCCACCCGCTCCAGTACGGCGGGACTGCTCTTGCCCGCCGCGAAGTCGCTGCGGCACAGGTCGAGCACCGCGTCGACCTCCAGCGGCCGTACGGTCTCGTGCTGCCGGGTCAGCACGAGCAGGGCCCGCGGTCGCATGGCCGGGCGCAGCCGGTTCTCGTAGCGGGCGGGCCATTCGACGCGGCTCTTGTCGCGCGCGGGCACGGGCGCGGCCGGTGCCTCCGCCAGTTCGGGCCTGCTCTTGATCAGCGCCGGGTCGAGGTAGGCGCAGCGCGGATAGCCCCAGAACCGGGGTTCGGCGTCGTCCAGATGGCGCATCATCGCGTCCTCGCCGCCGAAGTCGGCGCCCTTGAACAGGCCCCATGCGGTGAACGTCGACTTGCCGACGCCGCTGTCCGCGGTGACCAGTGCCGCGCGGCCGCCCACCGACAGGGCGCCGGCGTGCAGCCCGTAGTGGCTCCCGGAGCGGAGTGTGAGGACGAGGAAGGCCTTCTCCAGGAGCCAGCGGCCCCACACGACGGGGTCGGCGAGGTCGGAGCGGGCCAGCGTCACCCGGACCGTCCAGCGCGCGGGGGACACCACCGCCCGCGAGCTCGCCGTGTCCAGGACGACCTCGTCCGTCGTGTCCCAGCCCGGCGGGAAGTACGGCGGCGGCACGGGGGCGCGGTCCGTGTCGGCCAGCTCGACGGACAGGTGCACGGTCTGTGCGGCCGGGGATGTCAGGCCCGTGCCGTCGGGCGGCAGGGGGGCGCCGAAGAGCCGGCCGACCAGGGCCCCGGCTTCGGCGGGCGCCGTGCACAGGACCCGGTACCCGTAGAACTCGTAGAGGTTTTCTCGCATGTTCCTGTCCAATCCGTGCTGTCCTCAGGAGAGTTGGGGACAGCCGCGGTGGTGTGGTGGTCCCTGGGGCGTGGCCGTCAGAAGGGCTCGGCGCCCTCGTCGGTGTGCCGGTTCCGGTCGGTGGCTTGCGCGCGCAGGGCGCGTTCGGCGTCGTCGTACTGTTCGAGGACCAGGCGGCGCAGCGCGGGCGAGGCGGCGGGGTGCCGCTCCAGCCAGGCCCCGGTCGCGTCGAGGACGGTGCGGTCGTCCGCCGGCGCGGGGTAGAGGCCGAGCACGATCTGCTGGGCCATCTCGTGGCTCCGGGTCTCCCAGACGTCCTGGAGCGCCTCGAAGTACCGGTCCGTGTACGGCGCCAGCAGGGCGGGGTCGTGGGTCTCGGCGAAGCCCGCGATCACCGCTCGCTGCAGCTGGTTGGGCAGCTCGCCGCGGTCCACCACGGCCGCCCAGGCCGCCGCCTTGGCGTCCGCGCCGGGACGGGCGGCACGGGCCGTCGCCGCCTGGTACTCGCCGGCGGGCGTGGGATCGCGGCGCTGCTCGGCCGCGATCGTGTCCTCGCCGATGCGTCCGGCGGCGGCCAGCCGTACCACGATCGACCAGCGCACCTCGGCGTCCACCACCAGACCCGGTACCGGTGCCGACCCGTCGAGCAGTCCGCAGAGCTCATCGAGGTGGGCTTCGGTGCGCGTGGCCGCCACGAAGGCGCGCAGCCAGGCGAGTTGGTGGTCGCTGCCCGGCTCGGCCGAGCGCAGCCGTTCGCGGGCGGCCCCGGCCCAGTGGGCCAGCAGCGCCGCGCGCGCGGCCGGTTCGGTGTAGTGCTTCAGGGCGTGCGGGACCTGGCGGTGCAGCGACTCCACGACGCCGATGTCGCGCTCGGAGCCGACGGCGGAGAGCACCAGGCGCAGATAGTCCCGGGCGGCCAGTTCGCCGTCCCGCGTCATGTCCCAGACCGCCGCCCAGCACAGGGCGCGGGGCAGCGGATCGGTGAACGCGCCGAGGTGCGCCGTCAGGGCGCGCAGGGACTCCTGGTCGAAGCGGACCTTGGCGTAGGTGAGGTCGTCGTCGTTCAGGAGCACCACGTCGGGGCGGTCGAGCCCCACCAGACCGGGTACGTCCGTGCAGGCGCCCGCGACATCCAGCTCCGTGCGGTGGGTGCGCCGCAGCTCTCCGCTCGCGCCGTCCAGGGTGTAGCAGCCGATGGCGAGGCGGTGCGGGCGCAGCGCCGCCTCGCCGGGGACGCCGGGCGGCAGGGCCGGGGCCTCCTGGCGGACCCGGAAGGCGGTGATGCGGCCCGCGGCGTCCGTCTCGATCTCGGGCCGCAGCACATTGATCCCCGCGGTCTCCAGCCACAGCTTCGACCATGTGCCCAGGTCCCGCCCCGAGGCCTCCTCCAGCGCCCGCAGCAGATCGCCCATCCGCGTGCTGCCGTAGGCGTGGGCCGCGATGTAGCCGCGTACGCCCGCGAAGAAGGCGTCCGTGCCGACGTACGCCGCCAGTTGCTTCAGGACGGACGCGCCCTTGGCGTAGGTGATGCCGTCGAAGTTGACCAGCACGTCGTCGAGGTCGCGGATCTCCGCCACCACGGGGTGCGTGGAGGGGAGCTGGTCCTGGCGGTAGGCCTTGGCCTTCTGGTGGTTGGCGAACGTGGTCCACGCGTCGGACCAGGGCGAGTCGGGCGCGAGCGCCTGGCAGGCGAAGGAGCAGTAGGTGGCGAAGGACTCGTTGAGCCACAGGTCGCTCCACCACGCCATGGTGACCAGATCGCCGAACCACATGTGGCTGAGCTCGTGCAGGATCGTGGCGGCCCGCTTGCGGTGGGCGGCCTCGGTGGCCCGGGAGCGGAAGACGTACTTCTCGCTGAAGGTGACGGCGGCCGCGTTCTCCATGGCTCCCGCGTTGAAACCGGGGACGAAGATCTGGTCGTACTTCTCGAAGGGGTACGGGTGGCCGAACCGCTCCTCGAACCAGTCGAAGCCCTGCCGCGTCACGGCGAGGATCTCGTCCGCGTCGAGGTGCTCGGCGAGGCTCTGGCGGCAGTACAGGCCCAGCGGGATGCGGCCGGTGGCGCGCCGGTGCTCGCTGTGGACGGCGTGGTAGGGACCGGCGACCAGCGAGACCACGTAGGTGGAGAGCCTGGGTGTCTGCCCGAACGACCATATGGAGTAGGCCTGTTGGGCCACGTCGACCGATTCTGGGGTCGAGTTGGAGATGACCGTCCAGTCGGCGGGGGCGGTCACGGTGAACCGGAAGCGCGCCTTCAGGTCAGGCTGGTCGAAGCAGGCGAAGACCCGGCGGGCGTCCGCCACCTCGAACTGGCTGTAGAGATAGACGTGCCCGTCCACCGGGTCGGTGAAGCGGTGCAGGCCCTCGCCGGTGTTCGTGTACGCGCAGTCGGCCACCACCCGCACCTCGTTGCGGCCCGCCACCAGGTGCGCCAGCTCGATCCGGGAGTCCCGGAAGACCTCGTCCACCGCGAGCGCCCGGCCGTTGACCACGACCTCCCGCAGCACGGGCGCCCGCAGATCGAGGAAGACCGGCTCGGCCGGGTCGGCGCAGTCGAAGCGGATCTCCGTCACCGACGGGAAGGTGGCGCTGTCGGCGGCCGCGCGCAGATCCAGGGCGATGTCGTACGTCGCCACGGCGAGCGCGTGGGAGCGCCGCTCGGCCTCCTGGGCCGTCAGATTCGTACCGGGCATGTCAGCGGCCCTCGTCGGTGAGGAGCCGGGACCGCAGCTGCTCGACGGTCTCGTCGCGGATCTCGACCCGATCCTTGAGGTAGCCCCGCACTGATCCGTAGCGGGCTTCGAGGCCGTCCAGGACCAGCTCCATGATCACCGCGGGGGCGCGGCCGTAGCTGGGCCACTTCATGACCCGGTCCGGGTTGGCCGCGCGCCAGTCCGCGGCCAGGCGTTCGGTGGCCAGCTCCGTCAGGGCGAAGTCGGCGAGGACGTCCCGCCGGTCCACGTCGAGCAGGGTGAGGACGAACGCCGCGATCAGGCCGGTGCGGTCCTTGCCGGACGTGCAGTGGAAGACGACCGGGCCCGGGGCGGTGGCGATCTGCTCCAGGACCTGCCGGATCTCCCCGGCCCCGTCCTCGGTCACCTCGGCGAACCGGTCGGCGAGGAAGCGCCAGGGGTCGATGCCTGGGTCGATCTCGGCCTGGTCGTACGGCCGGTGCTCGATGCTCAGATTGACGTAGTGGAACCGGTCGGCCTCGGGCACCCGGCCCTTGGCCTCGATCTCCCAGGGGTAGCGCAGATCGATGACGGTGCGCACCCCGAGCTCCAGGAACTTCTCCCAGTCGGCGTCGCGCAGCTTGCCGAGCGAGTCCGCCCGGTACAGCGTCCCGGAGGCGACGGTCCTGCCGTCGGCCGACCGATAACCGCCCAGGTCACGGAAGTTGTGCAGCCGCTCGAACGCGACGTGCCGGCTCATCGGGTCTCTCCTTGGTTGTCGGGCACCGCGCGTGCCGCTGCGGCGAGCTCGCGGTTGCTCCGGGCCGGGGCCGGGTTCATCGCGCCATCACCCGCAGCCCGCGGTCCGTGGCGAGCCGCGCGCGGTCGAGCTTCCCGGACGGCGCGAGCGGCATCTCGGAGACGAGGACGATCCGGTTGGGCCGCATGTGGGCCGGCAGCCGGGTCCGGCACGCCTCGTGCAGCCGCTCGGTGAGCTCGGCTGCCGCGGCCTGCCCGTCGGCGAGGGCCACATAGGCGACGAGCAGGAACTCGCCGCCCGCGGCCTCCTCGGCCAGGGCCACCGCGTCGAGCACCGCGGGCTCCGCGCGCAGCGCCGCGTCGACCTCGCCGAGCTCGATGCGGAACCCGCGCAGATTGACCTGCCGGTCGTTGCGGCCCAGGTACTCGTACGTGCCGTCGGGCAGCCGACGGGCGATGTCGCCGGTGCGGTACCAGGTGCACGGCTCGGCGTCGCCGTCCAGCGTGAGCCGGGGGAAGCGCTCCGCGGTCAGCTCCGGCCGCTTGACGTAGCCCTGGGCGAGACCGGTGCCCGCGATGTGGACTTCGCCCGGCTCGCCGTCGGGCACCGGATTGCCCTGGGGCGTCAGCAGCGCCATCCGGTGGTGCGCGAGGGGCGCCCCGATCCAGGTGCCGCCGGTGTCGGACGCCACCCGCTCCTCGGTGAGCGCGCCGAACGTGGTGTGCACGGTGGTCTCGGTGATTCCGTACATGTTGACCAACGTCTCGGCGTCCGGCCGCAGTTGCATCCACCGGCGCACCGACAGGCGGTCCAGCTGCTCGCCGCCGAAGACGACGTAGCGCAGGGCGAGCTCGACGGGGGTCCGCTCGTACGCCTTCGGCAGGTACTTGAAGAAGCTCGGCACCGCGTTGACCACGGTCACCCGCTCCCGGGCGAGGAATGCGAGGAAGGCCGCGGGACGGCGCGCGATGTCCGGCGGCACGATCACGAGCCGGCCGCCGAACAGGAGGGCGCCCCAGATCTCCCAGACGGAGAAGTCGAAGCTGTAGCTGAAGTACTGCGTCCATGTGTCGTCGGGACCGAACGCGAACGGTCCGTCCGAGCAGGAGCGGAACAGTTCCAGGACCGCGCTCTCGGGGACGGCGACGCCCTTGGGCACCCCGGTCGAGCCGGAGGTGTAGATCACGTAGACCGGTGCGTCCTCGGGCCGCGGCAGCGGGGCGGCCGGGGTCGCACCGGCGTCCCGCGACCGCGCTGCCCGCACCACATCGGCCGGCAGCGCCGTGTTGTCCGGCGCCGTGATCACCACCCGCGTCCGGCTGTTGCACACCATGTGGGCGAGCCGGTCCGCCGGGTAGGACGGATCCAGCGGGACGTAGCCGCAGCCGTGGCCGAGGACGCCGAGGATCGCCGCGACGACCTCCCAGCCCCGTTCGAGGCTGATGCCCACGCGGTCCCCGGGCCGCACTCCGTGCTCCGCGAGTCCGGCCCGGAACTCCCATGCCGCGCACATGAGTTGGCCGTACGTGATCTCAACCGCGCCGTCGGTGACCGCCACGGCGTCCGGGCGCTCCGCGGCCCGCGCGGCGAACACCTCGTACAGGGAGGTGGCGTGCTTCAGGTCTTGCATGGCCTTCCTCACAACAACTCGACGTGGTGGCGGTGTGCGCGACGGAGCCGGTCACTCGGCGGGCAGGGCGGTGAGGGCCGCGTGCAGCCGGTCGTAGCTCTCGTCCAGGTCTTCGGAGACCTCGAACTCCCACAGCGGCAGCCCCGCCAGGAGGGCGCGCAGGTCCTCCTCCACGGCGGCGAGCTCCTCGGCGCTCTTCGCGGTCGCGTAGTCCTCGCGGCAGCGGTCGAGTGCCTCGGTGATGCTCAGCTCGCGGGGTGCGCCGCCCTCGCCCCGGACCAGGAAGACCAGGCACGAAGGCCGGGCCCGGGAGACCAGCCGGTCCTCCAGCGCCTCGGGCACGGTGACCCGGCACTTGGCGCCGCCCTCGATGGCGGCGGCGGTCGCGTCCTGGAGCGCCGTGCTGCGGGCGATCATCTCCGGCGTCAGGTACAGCGCGCGCGGATAGCCCCACAGCACGCCGCCCGGCTCGTCCATGTTCCTGGCCAGGATGTCCTCACCGACCAGGCGCGCCCCGCGGTGCAGCGCCCAGTACGTGAACGTCGACTTCCCCACCCCGGCCGCTGCCGTCAGGACGGCGACCCGCCCGTCGGCCTCGACGGCCCCGGCGTGCAGCGGGTAGCTGCGCGGGGAGCGGCAGATGACGTACAGGAAGAGCCGTTCGAGGATCCAGCGCCCCCAGACGGCGGAGCTGCCCAAGTCGGCCCGTGCCAGGGTGAGTTCACCGGACATGGTCCCCGGGTCGAACACGCAGCGGGAGCTCGCCGTGTCGATCACGATGGGGTCGCCCGTCATCACCTCCAGGTTGTGCGGCGGGTTCGCCGGCTCGACGAGCGGCCCGTCCTGCACCGAGAAGCCGAGCCGCACGACGCGGGTGTGGGCGCCGGACAGGTCGTCCCGCTCCAGCGCCGGACCGAAGAAGTCCCGGACCACGCCGCGCGCCGCGATGTCGTACGAGCACTCGACGCGGTAGCCGTAGCACTCGTGGACGGAGTGGAGCCGGGCGGCGCCGAGCGTCGGGGCGGTGACCCGCATGGTGGCCGACACGTCCTGGGCGGCGGGCACGAGATGGAGCCGCTGGACGTCGGAGTCGGTGGCGGGTCCGCAGCCGGCGCACGGCTGCTGGCCGAACCCGGCGAACCGGTACGCCACTTCCATGATCCGGTTGCGCTCGGTGGCGCGGAAGTCCGCCGTCAGGTGCACCCCGGCGCGGTGGGCCTGGCCGGTGAGCCAGCGCAGGAGCGTCGCGCCGGTACCGAAGGAGACCACCCGGCACGACGTGGCCAGGAGCTTGAGGTGCCACCGGGTGCTGCCGCGTTCGAGCAGCATCACACCGATGGCGCCGTGGCTGCCGAAGCGGTCGTTCAGGCTCATCACGAGCACGTCGTGGTCCGGGTCGGCGAGCAGGGCGCGCAGATCGGCGTCCGAGTAGTGCACCCCGGTGGCGTTCATCTGGCTGGTGCGCAGGGTCAGTTCCTCGACCCGGGCGAGGTCCTCGTCCCGCGCGTGGCCGATGACAAGACGCAGGTCGAGGGAGCGCAGGAACTCCTCGCTGGAACCGGAGTGCTCCTGCTGGGCCTGCTCGCGCTTGAAGCCGGCCTGGTACATCGCGCGGCGGTTCGCGGCGTCCTGGGTCACCTGCGCGGGGCTGAACTCCGGCAGGGCCGTCAACTCCCGTGCCCGCTCGGCCTCGTAGGTGCGGACCGCGGGCAGTTCGTGGGTGACCTCGGCGCGCTCGGCGGGCTGGTCGTCGATGAAGGCCACGACCGACTCGGCGAACTGGAGCTGCCCCGCGATGGCGCGCACCGAGTCCGACTTGCGGCCCCAGCCGATCTGCGGCAGGACGAAGTACTCGGCGAGGCCGAGCTTCTCCAGGCGCGCCCAGGCGTGGTCGTGGTCGTTGCGGCTGGCGACGGACTGCAGGATGCCCCGGGCGTCCAGCTCCACCACGGTGCGCCGGATCTCGTCGGTCAGCTCGACCTCTTCGTCCTCAAGGAGCGTGCCGCGCCACAGGGTGTTGTCCAGGTCCCAGACCAGGCACTTGACCAGGGGTGCGGCGGCCGTGCTCGAAGCCGGCTCTGCTGCGGTGTGCGACATCGTCAGATCTCCCAGAGTGTGGCGGCCCAGGCGGCGACCGGGCTGTTGTTCAGGACGAGGACGTGGTCGCCGCGCTTCAACCCGCCCTCGGCGAGCAGCCGTTGGAGGTTCAGCACGACATCCATGGCCCCCAGGTGGCCGTACTCCGCGAGGTGGAGCCGGCAGACCTGGTGGATGGGCAGGCCGAGCAGGGTCTCGTAGAATTCGAAGGCCCCGGCGGTGACGTTCTGCATCAGGGTCGCGGCGACGTCCTGCTTGCCGATCCCGGCGTCAGCGAGCGTCTCCTGGACGAGGCGGCCCAGGCGCTGCCTGCTGTGCAGGGCCAGCTCGAAGCGGTAGCGGTCCGCGGACTGGCACTCCTCCCGCCACTCGTACCAGGGGGCGGACTTGTAGTCGACGCGGAACAGGTCGTGGAAGGACCCGTCGCTCTCCATGCGGTGCGCCCGCAGCACCGGACGGCCGCCGCGCACCATGGTCATGGCGTACGCGCCGTCGCCGATCACGGTGACCGGGTAGCGCACCCGGTCGGCGCCGGTGGGGCGGCTGGCGTGCGCGATCACCGCGCTCTCGCGGCCGGGGTCGGCCACGAGCAGATCGCGGGCCAGCGCCCACGCCGCGCTGGAGCCGGTGCAGCCCAGCCCGTCCACGGTGAACGAGAACGTCCCGGTGAGCCCGGACTCGGCCTGCACCTGGCCGACGTCCGAACCGAGCAGCACGTCCGGCGAGCGGGGGCTGACCAGGATCAGCAGGTCCGGTGCGGCGGCGGCGCCGAGGCCGAGCCCGCGCACGGCCTCCGCCGCCAGACCGGCGGTGGCCCGCCCCTCGAACACGCCCACCGTCTCCACGCCCGAGTCCCGGGCGAACTCGGCTTCCTCGCGGGCGAGCAGCCCCGTCTCGGGCAGATCGCCCACCTTCATCCGCTCGTCCGGCAGCAGACAGTGGATCGCGCCGATGCCGATCTCGCCGCCCTGCCCGTCCCGCGCCGTCATGCCCATACCGTCAATGCCTCGTCTGCCAGCAGCAGTTGGCTGATCTCGTTGCTTCCCTCGATGACTTCCATCAGCTTGGCGTCCCGGTAGGCGCGGGCCACCACGTGCGAGGACCGGGCCCCGGCCGACGCGAGGACCTGGACGGCGCTCGCCGCGCCGCGCGCCGCGTGCCCCGCTGCCACGTGCTTGGCCAGCACGGCCGCCGTGGTGTGCCGGGGCCGCTGGGCGTCCCAGTCCTCGCTGGCCCGCTCGCAGGCCAGGGCCGAGGTGCGCTCGCCCGCGTGCAGCTCGGCGATATGACGCCGGATCAGCTGGTGCTCGGAGAGCGGGCTGCCGAAGCTCTCCCGCTGGGCACTGTGGCGTACGACCGCACGCAGGCAGGCCCGCATGATGCCCACACAGCCCCAGGCCACCGAGATCCGGCCGTGGGTGAGCGGGGACGTCGCCAGCATCGTCACCGGCAGGCCGGCGCCGCCGAGCAGATGCGTGGCGGGCAGCCGCACGCCGTCCAGGCGCACCGTGGAGTGCCCGGCCGCGCGGCAGCCCAGCGGGTCGGGGACGCGCTCGACGCTCACCCCGGGTGCGTCGGTGGGCACCACGGCCATCGCGGCGCCGTTGCCGAACCGGCCGAAGACCACGAGCAGGGACGCGTAGTACGCGCCCGTCACCCAGGTCTTCTCGCCCCGGACGGTGATCGAGTCGCCCTCGCGGGTGATCTCGGTGGTCATGGCGGACAGGTCGCTGCCCGCCCCGGGTTCGCTGAACGCCACGCCCGCGCTCTCGCCGGACGTGAGCCGGGGCAGGAACTCGGCGCGCTGCTGCGCCGAACCGAACCGGGACACCGTCCAGGCGGCGATGCCCTGCGACGTCATCACGCTGCGCAGCGAGCTGCACGCCTCGCCGGTGGCGGCGATCAGCCGCCCGTTGTCGAGACTGCTCAGGCCCAGACCGCCGAACTGCTCGGGCACATCGGCGCAGAGCACGCCCTTGGCGCCGAGCTCGCGGATCACCTCGCGGGGCAACTCGGCGCTGTGGTCCCACTGTTCGGCGTGGCCCTCGGCGAGCCCCGTGGCCAGGACGGCCGCCTGCTCGCCGGCCTCACTCATGGGAGAGCCCGTCCGCCGCGCGCAGCCGCCCGATGAGTCCCACCATGGCCCGCACGCTGCGGAAGTTGTCCATCGACAGTTCGTCCCCGAGGACGGCCACGCCGTAGGTGGTCTCCACGTGGACGACCAGTTCCAGGGAGAACAGGGAGGTGACCGCTCCCGAGGCGAACAGGTCGGTGTCGGCGGCGACCGCCACCTTAACCCGGCCCTCCAGGAAGGAGAGCAGCTCGGACTCGGTCTCGGCGGCGGTCGGCTGGGCGGATTCGGTGGTGGACACGGTGATCAGAGGCCTCTCGGTCAGGGGTCCCGTAGGGATATCGGTGATGGGGTCAGGATTCGTACGAATAGAAGCCACGCCCCGTCTTGCGGCCGAAGTCGCCCGCGTCGACCTTGCCGCGCAGCAGGTCGCACGGTGCGTACCCGGCGTCGCCGGTGCGGTCGTGGAGGACCCGGAGGCTGTCCACGACGTTGTCCAGGCCGATCAGGTCGGCCGTGGCGAGCGGACCCGTCGCGTGGCCGAGGCAGCCCCGGAACAGCGCGTCGACGTCCTCGTGGGAGGCGAGGCCCTCCTGCACGATCCGGGCGGACTCGTTGATCATCCGCTGGAGTACGCGGTTGATCACGAAGCCGGGACCGTCGCCGACCACGACCGACTCCCGGTCGAGAGCGGTGAGCAGGTCCAGGGTCCGGCCGAGCGCGGCCTCGGCGGTGCGCGGGCCCCGGATCACCTCGACGGTGCGGATCAGGTACGGCGGGTTCATGAAATGCGCCCCGAGCACATCGGCCGGGCGGGCGGTGTGCCCGGCGAGCTCGTCCACCGGGATGCCGGAAGTGTTCGTCACCAACGGCGTTCCGGGGGCGACCAGTTGGGACACCTCGCCGAGGACCTCGGCCTTCACCGCGGGCAGCTCCACCACGGCCTCCACGACGACCGTGGCGTGCCGCACCTCCTCCAGCGAGGCGGTGGTCACCAGCTTCGGCACCTCGGCCCCGCGCGGCAGCTTGCCGAGCAGCTGCCCCTGGCGGATGCGCAGCGGCACGGCCGCGGCGGCCCGCTCCAGCGCGGCCCCGTCCACGTCGACGAGGACCACCGGGACGCCGTGGCCCAGTGCCAGCGCGGAGATGCCGACGCCCATGACCCCGGCGCCCAGCACGGCGAGCAGATCGGGCTGTTCTCGTTCCGTCACGTCGTCCTCACTTCTGCTGATCGGGTTCGGGTGCGAAGCGCTCCCCGAGGAGTTCCAGATAGGCCGGGTCCTTGGCGCACAGGTGCCGCAACGCGGCGCGCAGCAGCTCCCCGGTGGGCCGCGGGCTGTGGCCGCCCGCGACCAGCCAGGGCCGCCACGCCTCGGCCTCCACCAGGCTGTCGGCGCCCTCGTGGTCGGCGAGGTCGTAGAGCGCCATGCTGGCCAGCACCTCGTTGTCGCCGGCGCGGGCCCGGTCGGCCACCGCGGACAGCCAGCCGGCCCGGCTCAGCCGCTCGGTGGGCAGCCCGCTCTCGCCGAGCAGCTCGAACAGCCGCTGTGCGCCGAACCCCTCGGGGCCCACCAGGTGGAAGGCGCGACCGGCCGCACCGGGCGTGAACGCGAGGTCGACCACGGCCCGCGCCACCAGATCGACGGGTGCCATCGGCATCGGCCGGTCGTCCTGGGGATGCGCCCCCGCGGCGAGCCCGGCGGCCAGCATCCGCCACAGCATGTCCTTGGGGTTGCAGGCTCCGTCGACGGTGGACCCCAGGATCAGACCGGGCCTGAAGACGCGCACCCGCATGCCGTCCGGCTCGGCGCGCTCAAGTAGCCGCTCGCAGACCCACTTGCCGACGCCGTAGCCGCCCTGGGCCGGGTCGAGCGGCTGCTCGCGGCTCTCCAGGGTCCGCCCGTCGGAGCCCAGCGCGGGGCCGGTCGCCGCCAGCGAGGAGACGAAGCTGAACTCCCGCACCCCGTACTGCCGCGCCCAGCACAGCAGGCCGAGGGTGGGCAGCACGTTGTCGTCGCGCAGTTCGCTGTACGGCTCGGTGAACACGACCCGGGCGGCGCAGTGCAGGACGTGGCCGACGCGCCGGGCCAGTTCGCCGTCCCGGTAGTCGGCGCAGACCTTGTCCACCTCGCGCAGGTCGCCCACCACCACCCGGATCCGGTCCGGGTCCGGTGCGGGCAGCCCGTAGGAGGCAGCGGCCGCGCGCAGCCGCTGTTCGCCCTCGGCTTCGCCGTCGGCCCGCACCAGGCAGTACACGCGGTGCGCCGTCGTGGTCAGCAGCTGGTGCAGGAGGAACGCGCCGAGGAAACCGGTGGCCCCGGTGAGCAGGACGTCGGTCCCCGGGGCGGTTCCCGGCGCCAACTCGCCCAGCGGCAGCGCGAGATCGGCGTCGACGAGGCCGCCCTCGCCGTCCGCGATCTGCTCGTCGGCGGGTGCCGCTCGGGTGGCGGCCCGGCCGGCCCGCACGGTCGCGGCCAGCTTGCGCACGGTGGCCCGGCTGCCGCCGGCCCGGTGCAGGTTGACCAGGACACCGAGCCGCGCGTGGATCTCCAGACCCATCCGGACCGCCAGCAGCGACGTGCCGCCGAGCGCGCCGAACTCGTGGTCGAGGCCGATCGACGCGGTGCCGAACAGCTCGGCCCAGATGCCGAGGAGTACGTCCTCCACGGTGTCGGAGCCCGCCGCGCGTCCGGTCGCGGACGCGGCCGGGGCCTCGGGCGCGGCGGCGGCGCGCAGGTCGACGCCGTCGAGGGCCCAGTGGCGGCGCCGTTCGTAGGGATAGGTGGGCAGGGCGAGCCGCCGTCCGCGGGCGCCGCGCGTGGCGTAGGCCCAGTCGACCTCGGCGCCGTGCAGCCAGGCCGTGGTCACGGCCTCGTCCAGGGCGTCCGGGTCGGGCAGGCCCTGCGGGCCGAGCACGAGCAGCTGCCCCTCGGCCCTGGTGGCATCGGCGGACAGCCGCAGGACGTGGGCGTCCGGCGCCGGACCGGCGGGCGCCCCGCCGGCCACCTCGGCCCGGCCGTTGAACACCTTCACCAAGTGGTCGAGGAACGTGGCCGGTACCGCGTCGTCCGCGACCAGCACGACCATGCGGGAGGCGGCCCGCACGGTCCGCGCGTACGGCGGACGGGGCAGCCGCAGCGCGGCGGCGAGCCGGTCCGGGGCCGCCGTCACGACCCGGCGCTCGGCGAACGAGCGGCGGCCGACCCGCAGGGTGTGGGCCACGTCCCCAGCAGGGGCGCCGGCGTCGAGCCGGTCGGCCAACAGGCGGGACAGCGCGTCCAGTTCGGTGCGGGTGCGGGCCGACACGACCAGGCGCACCCGGTCGGCCTCCGGTGCCGCCGGTCGGGTGGGAGCCGGCGGCGGGGCGAGCACGACGCTGGCGTTGGTGCCGCCGAGACCCATCGAGTTGACCAGGACGTGCCACTCCTCGCCGCCGTCGACGGGCGCCGGCTCGGTGGGCACCCGGAACGGGCTGTCGGCGAGCACGCCCGGGTCGCGGGGGTGCTCGAAGGACGGGTGCGGCGGCAACACACCGGTGTGCGCGACGTGGACGCCCTTGATGAACCCGGCGATGCCGGCCGCCCAGCCGGCGTGGCCGATGTTGGCCTTCACCGAGCCCAGCGCGCAGCCACCGGGGCTCGGCTGCGGCGTACCGGCGCTCTGGGCCGCGGCGCGGAACCCCTCGGTGAGACCGCGGAGTTCGAGGCTGTCGCCCAGCTGGGTGCCGGAGCCGTGCGCCTCGACGTACCGGAATGTGTGCGGCGCGGTGTCGGCCACCGCGAGTGCCCCGGCGACGACCCCGGCGAGCCCCGTGGCGCTGGGCGCGGTGAAGCCGGAGCGCATCGAGCCGTCGTTGCCGACCGCGCTGCCGCGCACCACGGCCAGGACCCGGTCGCCGTCGGCGAGCGCGTCCGTGAGGCGGCGCAGCACCACGGCTCCCGCACCCGCGCCCGCGGCGGTGCCGGTGGAGCGGGCGTCGAAGGGGCGGCACTGGCCGTCCTCGGACATCACCCCGCCAGGCTGGTAGGCGTAGCCGACCAGCGGGTCGCTGACGGCCGCGCCGCCGACGACGGCCAGATCGCATTCGCCGGACAGCAGGCTCAGGACGGCGTAGTGCACCGCGGTGAGCGAGGACGAACACGCCGTCTGCACACCGACGGAGGGCCCGCGCAGGCCCAGTTTGTACGCGACCCGCGAGGCCAGGAAGTCGGACGTCCCACCGAGCGTGAGGTCCAGGTCGTCGACCGCGGCGGCGAGCCCGCCCTCCCGCAGCCGCACCGCCTGCAGGGCGACCGTGTAGGGGCTGGGGCCGCCGCTGGCGAAGACGCCGACGACGGGTCCCATACCGGTGGTGGCGGGGGCGTGCCCGGCGGATTCCAGCGCCTCCCAGCACACTTCGAGGAAGAGCCGCTGGGAGGGGTCGATGAGCTCGGCCTCGGCGGGCGAATAACCGAAGAACTCGGCGGCGAACAGGTCCACGTCCGGCACGGTGGCGGCGACCGGTACGAACGCGGGGTCACTCAGCTCCGCATCGGACAGGCCGGTGGCCCGCAGCCGCTCCTCGGACTGCGCACGCGTCGATACGGTCCCCGACACCAGGTTGGTCCAGAAGGCGTCCTGGTCGGGGGCGTCGGGGAAGCGGCAGCCGACGCCGACCACCGCGATGTCCGTCGCGCGGCTCATCAACACTCCTCCGAGGCGTCGGAGCGGCTGCGGCCGAGCAGCTGGGAGCGGGTCCGCGCGCCGAGGCCCGCCTCGACCGCGGCGGTGGCGGGCCCGGCGGCGAGCAGGGTGGCCTGCGCACGGACGGTGGGGTGCTCGAAGAGGTCCTCCAGGGCGATCTCCCGCCCCACGAGCTCCTCCAGGTGCTCCTGGAGCACCATCACGAGCAGCGAATGGCCGCCCGCGTCGAAGAAGTTGACGTCGGTGTCCTGGACCTCGGTGCCCAGCACCGTGCTCCAGATCCGTCGTATGCCCTCGATCGGATCCGTCATCGCTGTTCTTCTCCAGTCTCCGGGCCCTTGCCGGGCCGTTCGGCGTGTGCGCCCTGGGGCGCGGGGTGCGGATCGAGGACCGGGGCGTCCGGGTGGGCGGCCAGCAGGTCCGCGGCCCGCGCGAGGCCGCTCAGCAGGCCGTCCACGGTCGGCCGGTCGAACAGGGCCGTCGCACCGGCCAGTTCGAGCTCGATGTGGTCGTCGGTGTCCCGCAGCGTCAGTTCGAGTTCGTACTTGATGCGAAGGCCGGGCGGCGGCAGCTGCCTCGCCCGCACCCCGGGCCCGAGGTCGGGCACCACGGGCGGCCCCGTCACGGTGGTCACCAGGACCGGGGTCACGGGCGGGCGGCCCAGGCCCCGGCCGGGATCGAGACCGGCGACGAGCGCTTCGAAGGGAACGTCCGCGTACCGGTAGCTCGTCAGGCTCTCTTCCCTCACCGCCGCCAGGAGTTGGCGCCAGGTCGGGGCGGCCCGCAGGTCGACCCGCAGCACCAGCGTCCTGATCAGCATGGCCACCGCCTCGGTTCCGGCGGCGGTCTCCCGGCCGGCCCACGGGAAGGCGAAGAGGAAGTCGCGCTGGGCTCCCGACCGCGCGAGCACCGCGGCCAGCAGGGCGGGCGCGGCCATCGAGGTGGTGGCGCCCGCCGCGGCCAGCACCGCGCGCAGCCCGGAACTCGTGGCCGCCGGCAGCCGGACGGTGCTGCTGTCCGCCGCGGTGTCCTGCGCGGAGGTACGCGCCCGGTCACGCGGCAGCGCGATGTCGGTGGGCGCCCCGCGCAGCCGCGCGAGCAGCGCCTCGGTGCGCCCGGCGCGCTCGGTGGCGTCGAGCGCGGCCCAGCCGTCGGGCAGCGCGCCGGGGTGGACCGCCGGGGGCAGTTCGGGCCGCCGGCCCGCCACGACCGCCCGGTACGCCTCGCCCAGCTGCCGCAGCAGCAACTGCTGGGCCCAGCCGTCGGTCACGATGTGATGGCACACCAGGGCCAGTACGGTCCGGTCGCCGACCGCGGCGATCTCGGCGCGGGCCGGAGCGTCCTCGGAGAGGTCGAACGGGGTCCAGCAGAACTCCCGCAACCGCTCGGTGAACGACTCCTCGTCCTGCCCGGTCCGGTCGCGCACCACGACTTCGGGGGCGGTGCCGCCGGTCGTGTAGAAGACCTGCCTGCCGGCGCGGTCGAGGGCGAACCTGGAGCGCAGCGCGGGGTGGTGTCCGAGGACGTGACGGAGGGCTCGCGCCAGCGCCTGCCGGTCGACCGGGCCGGTGAACTCCACGACGGTGGGCGCCAGATAGGCGGCGCGCTGGCTTGCCAGCCGGTCCAGGAACAGCATGCGCTGCTGGATCGAGGTCGCCGGGTGGCGGCCGTCCGGCCGCTCCGGCGGTGCCTGCTCCGCCCGCACCTCCTGCTTGTCGCCCCGCGCCGCGTCACGCAGCCGGGCGAGGCCGGCCACGGTCGGCTGGGCGAGGAAGGCGCCGAGGGTGGGCGCGCCGCCGTCCTCGCGCTCGATGGCGGCGAGCATCCGCACGGCGAGCAGCGAGTGCCCGCCCAGCGCGAAGAAGTCGTCGTCGGGTGAGAGCACCTCCGTTGACGGCGCTGACGCCGCCGTGGGGAAGGCGCCGAGCCGGCCGTCGGCGGCCAGCGCCGACCGGAACCGCTCGCTCGCCCACCGCTGTGCCGTATCGAGGGCGGCCGCCCGGCGCTCGGCGCGCGGCAGCGGGGCGCCGCGCAGCGCGCGCAGCGCCCGGAAGTCCGTCTTGTCGTTCGCGGTCATAGGCAGCGCGTCCACCACGTGGACCGCGCCGGGCAGGACCGCGGCGGGCAGCCAGCGCAGCAGCGGCCGGACCAGTTCGTCGTGGGGGGGGGGGGGGGCGGGGGCGGCCCCCCCCCCCCAACCCCCCCCGCGCCCGGGGGGGCCCGCGGCGGGGCCCCCG